>NZ_JBNAGK010000001.1:0-508872 GCF_049803835.1 Tropicibacter sp. S64
GGCCGCGGCATGAAGGACCTTCTGGACATCCCGACCTATGACGACATGCTTGCCGCGCATGGACGGATCAAGCCGCATATCCGGCGCACGCCGGTGCGGGTCTCGGATTACCTGAACGATCTGGCCGGCTGTCAGCTTTTCTTCAAATGCGAGAACTTCCAGGAACCCGGCGCCTTCAAGGTGCGCGGGGCCTGCAACGCGGTCTTCGGGCTGGACGACGCGCGGGCGGCCAAGGGCGTGGCGACGCATTCCAGCGGCAACCATGCGTCCTGCCTCAGCTACGCGGCCATGCTGCGGGGCATTCCCTGCAACGTCGTCATGCCGCGCACCGCGCCGCAGGCCAAGAAGGACACGGTGCGGCGCTACGGCGGCGTGATCACGGAATGCGAGCCGTCGACGAGCAGCCGGGAGGCGACCTTTGCAGAGGTGCAGGCCCGGACAGGCGGCGACTTCGTCCATCCCTACAACGATCCGCGTGTGATCGCGGGGCAGGGCACCTGTTCCAAGGAGTTCATGGAGCAGACCGACGGGCTGGACATGGTGGTCGCGCCGATCGGCGGCGGCGGCATGATCTCGGGCACCTGCCTGACGCTGGCGACGCTCGCCCCCGAATGCCAAGTCATCGCGGCGGAACCGGAACAGGCGGACGACGCGTTTCGCAGCTTCAAGGCGGGGCACATCATCGCCGATGACGCGCCGAAGACCATCGCGGACGGGCTGTTGGTGCCACTCAAGGACCTGACATGGCACTTCGTCCGGACCCACGTGAGCGAGATCTACACGGCCTCCGATCCGGAAATCGTCGACGCGATGAAGCTGATCTGGAAACATCTGCGCATCGTCATGGAACCGTCGAGCGCGGTGCCCCTGGCCACCATCCTGAAGAACCCCGACGCCTTCCGCGGCAAGCGCGTGGGCATCATCATCACCGGCGGAAACGTCGATCTGGATAAATTGCCCTGGATGGGCTGAGGAGATTTCCGATGAAAGACCTGACCAATTTCGACCTCTACGAGGTGGGTTATGACATTCCGGCCAAGCCCGGCATGGACGCCGCCGACATCCAGACCCCCGCGCTGGTGCTGGACCTCGACGCGCTGGAGCGCAACGTCCGCAAGATGGGCGATTATGCCAAGGCGCACGGAATGCGCCATCGGGCGCACGGCAAGATGCACAAGTCGGTGGACGTGCTGAAGCTTCAGATGGATCTGGGCGGCGCGATCGGCGTCTGCTGCCAGAAAGTGTCCGAAGCCGAGGTCTTTGCCCGCGCGGGTATCAAGGAAATCCTCGTGTCGAACCAGGTGCGCGACCCGGCCAAGATCGCGCGGCTGGCGCAGCTGCCGAAGATCAGCGGCGGCGAGGTGATCGTTTGCGTGGATGACGTCGCCAATATTGCCGACCTGTCGGCGGCGGCGGTCACGGCAGGCACGACCCTTGGCGTCTTCGTGGAAATCGACTGCGGCGCGGGGCGCTGCGGCGTAACCACCACGCCTGCGGTGGTCGAGATCGCAAAGGCGGCCGTCGCGGCGGGCAACCTGATTTATCGCGGGATTCAGGCCTATCAGGGCGCGATGCAGCACATGGACGATTTCGGCGCGCGCAAGGCCAGGATCGACGCGGCCATCGCGCAGGTGCAGGACGCGGTCGACGCGCTGAAGGCCGAAGGGATCGACACCGATCTGGTGTCGGGTGGTGGCACCGGGTCCTATTGCTTCGAGTCGACTTCCGGCCTGTATAACGAACTGCAATGCGGGTCCTACGCCTTCATGGACGCGGATTACGGCCGCATTCTGGACAAGGACGGCCAGCGCATCGACGCGGGCGAATGGGAAAACGCGTTCTTCATCCTGACCAGCGTGATGAGCCACGCCAAGCCCGACAAGGCGATCTGCGACGCCGGTCTCAAGGCGCAATCCGTCGACAGCGGCCTGCCGGTCATCTACGGGCGCGACGACGTGGAATATGTCAAATGCTCGGACGAGCATGGTGTGATTGCCGATCCGAATGCCGTGCTGAAGGTGGGTGAAAAGCTGCGCCTCGTGCCCGGTCATTGCGACCCGACCGCCAATGTCCACGACTGGTACGTCGGTGTTCGAAACGGCAAGGTCGAATGCGTCTGGCCTGTTTCGGCCCGCGGCAAGGCCTATTGAGCGCCGACAGGGGGTGCGAGGGGCCAGCCCCTCGCTCTCCCCGGGGTATTTGCACCAAGAAGAAGCAGGGACTCGGTCCCGGATGACGTCTTGGGTGGGCGTCGCAGTTTGAAGGACACCATATCATGTGGATCGTACCGGAACGGGTCATCGCCGATCTGATGACCCGCGAGGCGGCGTTCGACGCCGTCGAACAGGTTTTTGCCGCGATGGCGGCGGGGGCGGCGCGCAACTTTCCCGTGGTGCGCGAAGCCCTGGGGCACGAGGACGCGCTCTACGGGTTCAAGGGCGGCTTCGATGGCGCAGGCCAGGTGCTGGGGCTGAAGGCCGGGGGCTACTGGCCGCACAACATGGACCGCCGGGGGCTGATCAATCACCAGTCGACGGTGTTCCTGTTCGATCCCGACACGGGCCAGCCTACGGCGATGGTCGGGGGCAACCTGTTGACGGCGCTGCGCACGGCGGCGGCATCCTCGGTGTCGATCCGGCATCTGGCACGACCGGACGCGCGGGTGCTGGGGATGATCGGCGCGGGGCACCAGGCGACGTTCCAGTTACGCGCCGCGCTGGAACAGCGCCCGTTCGAAAAGGTGATCGCCTGGAACCGGAGCGCGACGCGGCTGGACAGTTTGCGGGTGGTTGCCGAAGAAGCCGGCGTCCCGTTCGAATCGGTCCCGCTGGAGGGGATGCGGGAAGCGGATGTGATCGTCACGATCACCAGCGCCTTTGCGCCGTCGCTGCTGGCCGATCACGTGTCAGACGGCACCCATATCGCCTGCATGGGCACCGATACGGTCGGCAAGCAGGAGGTCGAGTCGTCGCTGCTGGGGCGGGCCACGGTGTTCACTGATGAAGTGGCGCAAAGCGTCACCATCGGCGAGGCGCAACATGCCGTTGCAGAAGGCCTGATCCGCGCGGCGAACATTACCCCGCTCGGAGCAGTCATCAACGGCACGCGTCCGGGGCGGGTTTCGGACCGACAGATCACGCTGTTCGACGGCACCGGCGTCGGACTGCAGGATCTGGCCGTCGCCTCGGCGGTGGTGGACCGCGCCATTGCGCAGGGCATCGCCATCGAGGTCGAGTTCTGAGCAGCGCCGCCGCCAAATTGCCGCACCTTGCCACTCGGGGTTGATAACTCCGATCCACCGCCCCCGATAAGGCGTATTTTCAGCCTTTTTTTCCCGTTTGCCTTCGGAATCCCGGAAAACCGCGCTACGCTCTCCCTAGGGCCGCGTGGACCCTTGCGGCCCGAAACGCATATTCGGGGGATTCTTCATGAAACGTATTCGCTCACTGGTCGCGGCAGTCCTGTCGTTCGCCGCCGTCAGCACGGCGCAGGCTGGTACAGTCAACATCACCATCACCGAGGAAGCCGGCGGCGTCCGGCTCACGGGCAGCGGGACCTTCGATTTCAGCGGCCTGTCTCTCGCCATCGACAACGGCGGCATGGGGAACGCCGGGCTGATCGACCCGGCAGGCGGCGGGCTGATGTCCGGCGGGATCGGGAGCTTTGTCGGGTTTGCTCTGGATTTCTACTATTTCAACAACCCCTTCCCCGCCTTCGGCACCGGCTCGCCCTATGGCGGGACCTTCTCGGACGGGGATGTCTTTGGCTTCATGTTCCTGTCCACCTCCGCTGGCACCGGGGATTTCCTCATGCTACCCGCCAATTCCAACGACCTGCCGGTGCCGGTCATCGCGCTGGACTTCGAGACTATCTACGGCAGTGACAGCTATGCCACGCGCGGCATCACACCCGGCAGCTACAGCGCATCGCTGAACGGCAACACGGTCAACCTGACCGTCGTGAGCCCTGTGCCGCTTCCGGCGGCGGGTGGCCTGTTGCTTGCGGGACTGGGCGCGCTCGGCCTGAAACGCCGTCGCCGCAAAGGCTGAGCCCGGCACACAAAAAAGCCTCCGCCCATTGGCGGAGGCTATCGTTTTGCGGTCAGGCTTGGATCACTCCCCCGGCAGGCTCCCGGCGCCGTGGCCGGCCATGCCGCCGTTGACCTCTTCCGTCGCCTCGTCCGACAGCTCCTCCGGCAGGACGAGGTTGAGCACGATGGCGATGAAGGCCGCAGGCAGGATGCCCGAAGTGGCGAGCACCTTCACCGTGGCGGGCAGGTATTGCAGCGCGTCCGGCTCCAGTTGCAGGCCGAGGCCGAGCGACAGGGCGATGGCGAAGATCACCATGTTGCGGCGGTTCCAGTTGACGTCCGACAGCATCGAGATGCCCGCTGCCACGACCATGCCGAACATCACGATCACGCCGCCGCCGAGCACTTCGATCGGAACGGAGGAAATGATCGCGCCGATCTTCGGCACGAGGCCGCAGACGATCAGGAAGATCCCGCCGATGGTCACCACAGTGCGGCTCATCACGCCGGTCATGGCGATCAGGCCGACGTTCTGGCTGAACGAGGTGTTCGGCAACGCACCGAACAGGCCGGAGACCGCGGTGCCGAGACCATCCGCGAAGGTCGCGCCGCGGATCTCGACATCGGTGGCTTCCCGGCCCGCGCCGCCCTTGGTGATCCCGGAGACGTCACCGACGGTTTCGATGGCGGAGACCACGCCCATGGCGCAGAAGCCGATGATCGCGGCGACGGAGAATTCCAGCCCGAAGTGCAGCGGGTTCGGCAGCGCGAAGTTGGCGGCGCGGCCCACGTTCCCAAGATTCACCTGACCCAGCACGAAGGCGAGCGCATATCCGACCAGCAGGCCGATGAGCACGGCGGAAACAGAAAGCATCCCCTTGGTGAAAAACTTCAGCCCCAGCGTCACGACGATCACCGTCCCGGCCATCAGCCAGTTGATGCCGCTGCCGTATTCCGGCGTGCCAATGGCAGGCACACCCCCGGCGGCGTACTGAATGCCGACCTTGACCAGCGCGAGGCCGATCATGGTGACGACCAGGCCGGTCACCAGCGGCGGCAGGGCAAAGCGCAGCCGGCCGATGAAGAAGCCGAGCGAGGCGTGGAACAGGCCGCCGACGAGGATGCCGCCCATAAGAACGGCGATGGATTCGACACCCTTCCCCGCAACCAGCGGGATCATGATCGGGATGAAGGCGAAGGACGTGCCCTGCACGATGGGCAGGCGGGCGCCGACCGGGCCGAAGCCGATGGACTGGAACAGCGTGGCGATACCCGCGAAGAACATCGACATCTGGATCATGTAGATCATCTGCGGGAAGTCGGGCGAGTTGGAGCCGAAGCCGAAGCCCGCCGCACCGCAGACGATGATCGCGGGCGTCACGTTGGACACGAACATGGCGAGGACATGCTGGATGCCCAGCGGTACCGCCTTGGCCAGCGGTGGCGTGTAATTCGGGTCGCGGAGTTGCTCCGGTGTCCCGATGGAAGCGTCTGTCATTCTTCTGTCCTCTCTGTTGTGCGGGTGCCGGCTCCTCCTCCGGCAGCCCTGTTCACGTGTCGATGGTGTACGGCTCGTCGAGCCAGTGCTCCTCCAGGTTGTCGCCCGCTCCGATGCGGTCGATCACGGCGAAAAGCCCGGACCCGGAGAGCGGCGTCAGCACGCCATGCCAGGCGTTCCGGTGGAAATTGATGCCCTGCCCCGGTTCGGTCAGGAAGGCCTGCGGCGTGCCCGGCTTGCCACCATCGTCCGGGGCGACGATGACAAGGAAGGCATCCATGGACATGGGCAGGAAGGCTTGAGAGCCGAGCGGGTGCCGTTCCAGCAGGTCGAGGGTGTAGGGCAGCGTGCGCAACTCCGCCTTGAACAGGCTGATCCCCGCCGTGCCGCCATCGGTGAAGTCGAGCGTGGCGCGGTCGTGATACCGCCCGCACAGGCCTTGATTGATGAGTTTGTCCGGAGCACCGCTGGTATCGAGCACCTCGCCAAAGGGGGCAAAGGCCTCGGCGGTCAGGGGCTGGATCGTGATCCGGCTCATGCGCCCAGCTTCTCGATCAGCCGCAGTTCGGCGATGCGTTCGACCTGCTTGCAGGCTTCGGCGAATTCCGTGGCGCGGTCATTCCCGATCCGGCGTTGGAAGGCTGCAAGAATGCCAGCCTTGGTGTTGTCCTTCACCGCGATGATGAAGGGGAAGCCGAACTTTTCCGTGTACCGGTCGTTCAGGTCGGTGAAGCTGGCGCGTTCCGCGTCCGTCAGCAGGTTCAGCCCGGCGCTGGCCTGCTCATTGGTGGACTCAGCCGTCAGCCGCCCGGCGGCGGCGAGTTTCCCGGCAAGGTCGGGGTGGGCCGTCAGGACGCCAAGCCTTTGCTCCTCTGACGCGGACCGGAACACGCGGGCAAGGGCGTTATGCACACCCGCCGCGCTGTCGGAATAGGTCCCGAGTTCCCCGGCGTGGGCCGTTTCGGCAATCCAGGGGGAATGCTCGAAGATGCCGCCGAATTCCCGGACAAAGGTGTCGCGGTCCATCTGCGAAGGGCGCAGGCCGGTCGGCGCGGGATGCTCTGCCGCCCAGTGGTCGGCGATCTGCTCGCGGGTGGCGAACCAGACACCCTCGTGCGAGGACATGTACTCCATGACCCGCTTCAAGGCGGCCATCCGGCTCGGACGCCCGATCAGACGGCAATGCAGGCCAATCGACATCATCTTTGGCGCGCCTGCCTGCCCCTCGGCATAGAGCACATCGAAGGCATCGCGCACCATCGCTTCGAAATCCGCGCCCTGCGTGTAGCCCGCCTGAATGGCGAAGCGCATGTCGTTGCAATCCATGGTGTAAGGCACGATGAGTTGCTGCTTGCCGCCAGCCTCCATCCAGTACGGCAGATCGTCGGAATAACTGTCTGCGATATAGGCGAGGTCCGCCTCCTCGGCGGCCAGCGGGATGGTGTTCATCGAACAGCGCCCGGTGTACCAGCCGCGCGGCGGCTCTCCGACAACCTCGGTGTGCAGACGGATCGCCTCGCGGATCTGCTTGCGCTCCTCCTCGGCGGGCATGTCCTTGTGCTCGACCCATTTCAGGCCGTGTGAGGCGATCTCCCACCCCGCATCCTTCATCGCCTTCACCTGTTCCGGCGCCCGCGCCAAGGCAGTGGCGACGCCGTAGACGGTGATCGGCGTGTCCTTCAATAGGGAATGCACCCGCCAGAACCCGGCCCGCGAGCCGTATTCATAGATGGTTTCCATGTTCCAGTGCCGCATCCCCGGCCAGGGCGCCGCGCCGGTGATCTCGGACAGGAAGCCTTCGGAGGCCGCATCGCCGTGCAAGATGTTGTTCTCGCCCCCCTCTTCGTAGTTCAGCACGATCTGCACGGCGATCTTCGCGCCGCCGGGCCAATTCGCGTTCGGGATATTCGGGCCATAGCCGGCCATGTCACGGGGGTAGCGTATCACTTGACTTTCCTTCTGCTTGCGCCGTTCATAAACCAGAAAATGCCGGCGGTTTTTCAAATTCTTTTTGAAAGAGCCTTCTGGCACGGGTGCTTTGCCCTCGTCAGACGGAACCGCTTAATAAGGGCGCAGCTATGACAGGAGAGCTTATCCATGACCGGCTATCTGACAACGCATGTTCTTGATACGGCGCGGGGATGCCCGGCGGAAGGCATCCGGATCGCGCTCTACCGCGTCTCGGGCAATTCGCACAAAAAGCTGGCAGAGACAGTAACGAATGCCGATGGCCGCACGGATTCCCCGATCCTGCCGGAAGGCAGGTTCAAGACCGGGACCTACGAATTGGTGTTCTTCGCCGGGGACTACCTGCGCGCGTCAGGCCAGGTGGAGGGGGACATCCTCTTCCTTGACGAAGTCCCGATCCGCTTCGGCGTGTCGGACCCGGAGGCGCATTACCATGTGCCGCTGCTGCTCTCGCCCTATGGGATGAGCACCTATCGGGGGAGTTGATACGGCGTGAACAGACGTGTCGCCGTTTTCAAAGTGCCACTTTTTCCGTCACGGTCCGAGCAATAGCCCGCCGTTCGCTGGTCTGTGATTGAACAGCAGGAAAGCGGACCAAGCACTATTTCGCTGAGGCTGCGCAAACGGCCTCTTTGGAAATCATGAAAGCTGATAGCGCCTTCTATCTGTCGGCCTCGACCACCGACACCCACAGTATAAGCGTGTTGCGGTCTTCCAATTGAACCATGCGTTGGTGGAGTTCCTGCTCCCACGGTCCCGCCTTTGCCCGTGCGTCGCGCAAGGCTTTCTCAAACGCTTCAACAGCTTTCTCTGGTTTTCCAATTTGAGCGAGCGCGATCCCTCTTTCGAGTTCGATGCGGCTCCCTTTTGCCCGTTCGAGAGATGAGAATTTCATCCAAGCGGCAGCGGCGAGTGAAATGTTGCAGAACCGAAGCTTCTTGGTTCCCTCATAGCGATCATTCCGACACGCTCCGGCCATCAATCCTGCGGTCATTCCGCTCAGCCAAACGCCAAGAAAAGCCCATACAAAGATTGCGGCGGCCCAAGTCTTAAACTTTGTTTTTTGCATGACGGTGGGCGTTTCCATACATCTTGGTATCAAGCGCCCGAAATACGGCAAGCTCAAGAACAGCCTTTCGTGCGTTGTGCAGCATCGGTCAAACAGCTCGAATTAGAAGTTCGCTGCACAAGCAGCGCTTTTGCGGTCGCATCTCATCCCGGAGAGTTTGCCGCTACGCGGACCGGGCCTTACCCACGCACCTTCCCCGCGATCCGTTCGATCATGAACTCCATGAACAGCCGCGTCTTGGGGTCTTGCCTGCGGCGGTGTGTGAAGAGACAGGCCATCTGGACCGGCTCCGGCGGGGTTTTTGTCGCCACCGGGACCAAGGCCCCCGAGGCGAGGTGGTCGGCAATCTCGAAGATCGGTTTCAGCGCCACCCCCTGCCCCGCCAAAGCCCAATCCGTCAGCACATCCCCATCGTCACACTCATAGCGCCCGGACACCCGGAACCGTTTGGGTCCGTTTTCAGTACTCAGCAGCCATTGGAACTCTGTGGCCCCCGGAAAACGCAGGCTGAGGCATTCGTGCTTGCCATCGAGCAGGTCCTCACCGCTCTCCGGCATACCCCGCCGCGCGATGTAGTCCGGCGCGGCGCAAAGCACGCGCGGGACATCGGCGATCTTGCGGATGCGCAGGGTGCTGTCCTCCGGCTGGCCGAGGAAGAAGGCGAGGTCGAGCCCCTCGGTGGTCAGGTCTACCTTCCGGTCCGTCAGTCTGAGCCGAACGCTGACCTCCGGGTAATCCTCCAGAAACGCCGGCACCTGTGGCGCGATCAGCCTGCGGCCGACTCCCAAAGGGGCGGCGACATACAAGGACCCGCGCAGGTTCTCCGTGATGTTGGCAATCTGCGCCTCCGCGCCTTCGATTGCCTCCAGAATGTCCGTCGCCCCGCGATAGAAACTCTTGCCCTGCTCCGTCGGCGTCAGACTCCGCGTCGTCCGCTGGAACAGCCGCACCCCCAGATGCTCCTCCAGCTGCGAGATTCGAGAAGACGTGACCGCCGGAGAAATCCGCAGATCGCGCCCGGCAGCGGACATGCTGCCCAATTCATAGACACGAACGAAGGTGCGGATGTTGTCGATGTAGGACATTCTTCGGAAATTTTTGATGCTGCTTGGCTTTTGCCAGCGATAGCAGAGTAAATGGGAGTCGCCTAGTCTGGCGTCCGAGACAGAGCTTCAGGAGACCCGCGCATGTACGATCTGGCAATCATCTGGGACTGGATCGCGTTCAGCGTCCGCTGGCTGCATGTGATCACCGCCATGGCATGGATCGGTGCGTCCTTCTATTTCATCGCGCTGGACCTGATGCTGAAGCCGAACGACGCGTTGCCGGACGGGGCATATGGAGAGGAATGGGAGGTGCACGGAGGCGGGTTTTACCACACGGTGAAATACCTCGTGGCCCCGGCGCGGATGCCCGAGCACCTGACCTGGCACAAGTGGCAGAGTTATACGACATGGCTTTCGGGGGCGGCGCTCCTGATGATCGTCTATTGGGTCGGCGGGGAGTTGTTCCTGATCGACCCGACGAAGGCCGATCTGGCACTGTGGCAGGCGATCCTGATCTCCGCCGCCTCGCTGACCATCGGCTGGCTGATCTATGACGCGCTGTGCAAGTCGGCCTTGAGCGAACAGCCGACGCTGCTCATGCTGTTGCTCTTCTTCATGCTGGTGATTATGGCCTGGGGCTACAACCAGATCTTCACCGGGCGCGCGGCCCTGCTGCACCTCGGCGCGTTCACGGCGACGATCATGACCGCCAATGTCTTCTTCCAGATCATGCCGAACCAGCGCATCGTGGTCGCGGACCTCAAGGCGGGCCGGACGCCGGATGCCAAGTACGGCAAGATCGCCAAGGTGCGCTCGACCCACAACAACTACCTGACCCTGCCCGTCGTCTTCCTGATGTTGTCGAACCACTACCCGCTGGCCTTCGCGACCGAATATTCATGGATCATCGCCTCGCTGATCTTCCTGACCGGCGTGACCATCCGGCATTACTTCAACACCATGCACAAGACCGGAAGCGGGCCGCACTGGACCTGGGCCGTGACGGTGCTGCTGATGGTGGTGATCGCCTGGCTGTCTACGGCGCGGGGGGGCGAGACCTACGAGGAGTCCGAGGCGCGGGCGCTGACGCCTTACGAGGAGAAATACGCCTCTGCGGAGGGCTTCGAGGACGCCTATTACGCCGTGGTCGGCAACTGCTCCATGTGCCATTCCCGCGAGCCCTCTTACGAGGGTATCCGCTGGGCGCCGAAGGATGTCCTGCTCGAAACCGAAGCTGATGTCGCCCGCCATGCCTCGCAAATCTACCTGCACGCGGGCCTGAGCCACGCCATGCCGCCGCCCAACGCCATCCAGATGGACCCTGAGGCGCGGGAGCTGATCGTGGCCTGGGTCCGGGAAGTGCGCGGGATCCAGTAGCGCGGGATCCGGGATCTTTCAAAGATCCCGGACCGATTTCCTTTCAGGAAATCGCCCCCGCCTAGCCGACGACGTTGAAGTCCGGACCATAGGGATATTTCGTGATATCCTCGTTGCCGTCCTCGGTGATGACGAGGATGTCATGCTCGCGGTAACCGCCCGCCCCCGGCTGGCCCTCCGGGATCGTCAGCATCGGTTCCATGGAAATCACCATGCCCGGCTCCAGCACCGTGTCGATGTCCTCGCGCAGTTCCAGACCCGCCTCGCGCCCGTAGTAATGGGACAGCACGCCGAAGGAATGGCCATAGCCGAAAGTGCGATACTGCAACAGGTCGCGCTCCGCGAAGAAGGCGTTGATCTTCTGCGTCACATCCGAGCATTTCGCCCCCGGCACCAGCAAGGACATGCCGTATTCATGTGCGGCGACGTTGGCGTCCCAGATCGCACGGGACGCGTCGTCCACCTCGCCCACGAACAAGGTCCGCTCCAGAGCGGTGTAATAGCCAGAGATCATCGGGAAGGTATTCAACGACAGGATATCACCCCGCTGCAGCACCCGCCCCGTGACCGGGTTGTGTGCGCCGTCGGTGTTGATGCCGGACTGGAACCAGACCCAGGTGTCGCGATACTCCGCATTCGGAAAGCGCTTCGCGATCTCCAGTTCCATCGCATCGCGCCCCGCCATGGCCACGTCGATCTCTCGCACGCCTTCCCGGATGGCGTCCCGGATGGCATAGCCACCGACATCGGCCACCTGCGCACCATGACGGATCAGGGCAATCTCCGCCTCGGACTTGTGCATCCGCTGCAGCATGGTCGTCGGCGCGATATCGAGCGAGACGGACGGCTTCAGGAAATCCTCCATCAGATCACGCTGCACCAGCGTCATGTGATCGCCCTCGTAGCCGATCACCCGGCCCTCGCCGGTCACCGACAGGATCGCCCGCCAGTAGTTGTTCCGCTGCCAGTCGGTATAGGTGATGTTGTCGCCATGACACCGCCGCCACGGCTGCGCCGCGTCGATGCCGGCGCTGATTGTGACGCTCTCGGTCTCGGTAACCACCAGTCCGTAAGGGCGGCCAAAGCTGCAATAGAGGAAGCCGGAATAATAGGCGATGTTGTGCATGGAGGTGAAGACGCAGGCCTCCACGCCAAGCGCTTCCATGCGCTCGCGCAACTCGGCGAGCCGGGCGTCGTATTCCTCGGAGGCGAAGGGCAACACGCGGTCGCCCTGATGAAAGCGGTAGAATTCGGGACGGTGCATCGGACTTTCCTTCTCGATGCGTCGTCTTGGGGAGCCCTCCCCGCGACGACGGAAAAGCAACCCCGGCGTTCAGGATGGGTAAGTGGGCGCGTGAAACACGCTGGCGACGCCATCGCCTGCCCTGTCGTCTTCTATGGCGCAGGAAAAGCTGTCCGGCAAGCATCATGAACGCCGCCGCCTGCGGCAGGTCTGCCATAGCGGATAACCTGTGCATCGTGGCGGGCTTGCGGGAACCGCCCGGCGGTGCAACGGTGCGGAAAACACGGATTAACCGGATCGGACCGACCATGCCCAGGACCCTGACTTTCCTCGCCCTTCCCCTCGCCCTGCTGGGTCTTGCCGCCTGCGAGACCGTGCCCGCCGAAGACGGCGCGCCGACCGGCGGTATCGTGACCGTTCCGGAGTCCGTCTCGTCCATTGCCGCGCCGTTCCAGGACCTGACGACGGCGCGGATCAATCCGACCGATGGCTGCTACTGGTACACCCACAAGGGTCCAGTGGAGACGACGCAGCTGCCGCTGCGGACCAGTGCCGGAAACCCGATCTGCATCCGTCCGCAGAGCTGATCCCTTACAGCCGGCTGCCGTCCGTCGGATACAGATACGCCGTCACGCCGGTGTCGACCGCGTCGTAAAGCGTGTTGATATGCGCCATGACCATCCGCACGCAACCCGAGCTGGCGCGGGTGCCGATGGAGCGTGGCGCGGGTGTGCCGTGGATGCGCAGGTAGGTGTCGCGGTTGCCGACATAGAGATACAGAGCCCGCGACCCCAGCGCGTTGCCCGGCCCCGGAGGCATGCCCTCTTCCCAGCGGGCATACTTGTCCGGCTCGCGCTTGATCATGGTCGGCGTTGGCGTCCAGCCCGGCCACTTGGTCTTGCGCTTGATGGTGTAGACGCCCGGTTCATAGAGCCCGTCCCGTCCGATCGCCACGCCGTAGCGCATCGCCGTGCCGCCTTCCTCGATGTGGTAGAGGTAGCGGGCCACCGCGTCGACATGGATGTCACCCGGCGTCAACCCATCATTCGCCTTCACGCGGCGCGGCAGAAGACGCGGATGCAGTCCCCAGGGATTGGAGGACTCGAGATTGAAATCCGCCGGCGTCACCTCCGCGTCCCAGGCATCCCAGTCGCCGGGTGCGGCGAGGGCGGGTCGGACAAGGGCCGGAGTGGCCAGTGCGGCAAGGGAACTGGCGATCAGGGTGCGTCTGCTGAACATGCGGGACCTTTTCTGTCTGTCTTCCGGGCGGCGGGCGCCCTCTTTGCCTCGATCAAATCGCCAAAGCGGCGGCGGGTTCAAACCCAATCTGCAGGGGACGAGATGATTCTGACGGGGTTGAGGCCTGCGGGTTGCACCCGGGCTGTCTTGGACCAACCCATTCCGCCGGCCCGGGGTTCCGTTTTGATCCCAGCGCGCAGGCTGCGGCGGCGATTGATCCCGGGCGTCCTCGGCTTATCTCGAATGGCATGACACGTATCGTACTGATCGCCCTGCTTCTGCTGAGCGCCTGCGGGCGCGGTGTGCCCGAGGCGGCCCGAATCGTCGTGGCCGGAGACTCCGTCATGGCGTGGAACCGCATCGAGGGCGCGTCAGTCGCCAGGGTGCTGGAGGCGAGACTTGGCGAGCCGGTCGGCGATGTCTCCCTGCCGCTGGCGCAGGTGGCGGGAGGGCGCGGCGCTTTGAACATCCCGTCCCAGCTTGCCGGGCTGACCCCGACCTTTGTCGTCCTGAACGGCGGCGCGAACGACCTGAGCGGCTGCGACTGCACCCGCTGCGACGCCGTGCTCGACCGGCTGGTCTCGGACAGCGGAGCGTCGGGCGCGATCCCGGCGCTTGTCGCGGACTTGCGCGGGCGCGGTGTCCGGGTGGTCTGGGCCGACTACTACACCGCACCGCGCTACGCGGGCACTACCTGCGAAGGCCCCTACCAGGTGCTCGAACAGCGCCTGAAACGGATGGCGGCACGGGACCCAGGTGTGACGGTGGTGGACATGGATGAGGTCTTCTCCCCCGATGACCTGTCGCTCTTCGCTGGGGACCGGATACACCCGTCAGCCAAAGGCTCCGCCCGTATCGCGGATCTGGTCGCGCCGGTGCTGAAACCCTGACGCCATGCTCCTGGGCCATGCCCGGACAGTCGTGGATACAGAGGGGAAACTCTTGGTCGGGCTGAGAGGATTCGAACCTCCGACCCCCTGCTCCCGAAGCAGGTGCGCTACCAGACTGCGCTACAGCCCGACCGTGCCGCGCGGAGTAATCGAACCGCGCGGCTTTGGCAAGATCAGTTTTCCGCTTTTCTTGCCCGAAAGAACGGCATGAAGCGCAGCGCCGCGCCATAGGGCCGCGCCCGGCTGTTGAGCACCGGCGACTGCGACGCGTCGCCCTTTCTGCTCTCCCGCGCCACGATGTAGATGCCGGACAGGATGATGATGCCCGCGCCGATGAAGGTGGCCATGTCGATGGTCTCGCCGAAGATGAAATAGCCATAGGCCGAGGCCCAAAGGATCTGCGAATATTGCATCGGCGCGACCATCGCCGCCTCCGCCTTGCGATAGGCGATGATCAGGATCAGGCCGGCGATGAAGCCGAGAACCGAAATCAGCCCCGCCGCGCCGAAATGCTCGATCGGCATCGGCTTGTAGACCGCGATCATCAGGGCCCCCACGACGAAGAAGTTCGCCGCGATGGGATAGAGCAGCAGCACGACGGAGCGCTCCTCGTTGCCGATCTTGCGCACGATGATGGAGGCGGTCGCCCCGAAGACGGCGGAGGCCATGGCGGCGAAATGCCCGGCGGACAGCGGCGCGGAGCCGGGCCGCAGCACGACCATGACGCCGATCAGCCCGACGACCACCGCCGCGCCGCGATGGATGCCGACCTTCTCGCCCAGCATGGGAATGGACAGCAGCGTGATGATCAGCGGCGCGGCAAACAGAATCGCGTAGGTCTGCGCCAGCGGCAAAACGGAGAAGGCGTAGAAGGCGCACATGCCGTTGATCACGGCACAGGCGGTCCGGAGCGCGGTCCACCACGGGTGTACCGGCCGCAGGTTCCCCTGCGTGGCATCCCGCATGAGCATGAACGAAATCAGCGGAAACGACAGCAACGTCGAGAAGAAGATGACCTGGAAGGGCGAATACTCCGCCCCCAGGAACTTGATGACCACGTCATGTGTTGCATAGATTCCAAAGGCGAGCAGGGCGAAACCTGCGCCTTGAGCGTTCTGTCCCATGAGTCGAACCTTGTCTTGTTGGGTCCAGCAAATATCCGCACGGGTCGGAGAGTAAAGGCGGGGAGCCCCGTTTTCCGTGCCAATCGCATGAATTCGCCGACTCTGACGGCATATGTAGCCGATTTGCCCTTTCCAGACGATGAAGGGCGGCCCGGATGGCGCCGCCCCCGTGGTCTCTGGCCGATCCGGATCAGCTTTCCTTGCGGGCGAACAAGCGCTTGAGCCCCGCGAGCGGGATCAGCAACAGGAACCAGAATTTCTTGAGCAGGAGAAGCCCGGTTGCAATCAGCCCGGTCTTCGCCAGCACCTTGCCCGCGATCAGACCACCGATCCCCACGGCGGCGACCGTGTCGATATCCGGGTTGAAATCGGCATAGCGGTTGCCTTCGGTGAAGGAGGTCATGGCCAGCAGCTTCGGCGCGTCCGTCTGCACTTCGCCCAACTGACCCATGCCGCTCACCACGTTCATCACCAGCACGCCTTTGCGCCCCAGTGCGCGGATGTTGTAATTCAGCGTGTTGTCGTCCCCGGTCGAGCCATTGAAAGACAGCTCTTTGGCCCAATACAGCTTGCGATCCGTCTTGTCGTAATGCGGCGGCTCGGCCCAGCCGACCAGCTTGATCGACTCATAGCCGTTCTGCAGCCGGAAGCTGTTCTCGGCCTCGGTATCCGCCTGCATGTCCTTGAGCAGCGCGGCGTAGTCGTAAGCTTCCGCGTCCTCGTCCTTGACGAAGCCGATCTCCTCGAAGGTCAGAACCATGCCCCAGGTGTCGTGCAGCGGCGTTGCGTCGATGGGAAAGACCATGCCGAGTATGGTGGTGTCTTCCGGGTTGCCCCAGAGGTCCTCCAGAACATACCGGGCATCCTTCGGCCCGAGGAAATAGAACGCGTCGCCCTGCTCCAGCGTGGCAATACCGTTCTGCAAGGTCACCGTGCCGGTCTGGTAGTCGAGCTTGTCGAGCAGGCCGATAAAGTCCGCCGCCTCCGCATCCGCCGCGATCTCCGGGAAGAGAGCCTTGAACTCCTCCGCGATCGCGAGCCCCGGCATTGCCAAGGCGGCCAGAGCCGCAAACGCATACACCTTGAAATCAAACATGAAAAAACGCCCTCGATTGTTTCGAAGGCGTTTTAACGATCCTCACGGGCAAATACTGTCTCTATTCAGCATCATCGCCGGAAAATCAAAGCGACGCGTCCAGCGCCACGACAATGGCGTCGCCCATTTCGGAGGTCGAGACCGGCGCCTTGCCTTCTTCGCCGAGCAGGTCCGCGGTCCGGTAGCCGTCCGCCAGAACCTTCTCGACGGCCTGTTCGAGGCGGGTCGCCTCGTCGCCCTGATCGAAGGAATAGCGCAGCGCCATGGCAAAGCTGAGCACGCAGGCGATCGGGTTGGCCTTGCCTTGCCCCGCAATGTCCGGAGCGGAGCCGTGCACCGGCTCGTAGAGCGCCTTGGGACGACCGTTCTCCATCGGCGCACCAAGCGAGGCGGAGGGAAGCATCCCGAGCGAGCCGGTCAGCATGGCCGCGAGGTCGGACAGCAGGTCGCCGAACAGGTTGTCCGTCACGATCACGTCGAACTGCTTGGGCCAGCGGGTCAGCTGCATCGCGCCGGCGTCCGCATACATGTGCGAGAGCTCCACATCCGGATATTCCGCATCGTGGATCTCCTGCACGACGTCGCGCCACAGGATGCCGGATTCCATCACGTTGGCCTTCTCCATGGAGCAGACCTTGTTGCCACGCTTGCGGGCCATCTCGAAGGCCGAGCGCGCCACGCGGGCGATTTCCGACTCGGTGTAGCGCTGGGTGTTGATGCCCACGCGCTCGTTGCCTTCCTTGATGATGCCGCGCGGCTCGCCGAAGTAGACACCGGAGGTCAGCTCGCGGATGATCATGATGTCGAGACCGGCCACCACGTCCTTCTTCAGCGAGGAGAAATCCGCCAGCGCGTCAAAGCACTGTGCCGGACGCAGGTTCGCATAGAGGTCCATCTCCTTGCGCAGACGCAGGAGGCCGCGCTCCGGCTTCACCGAGAAGTCGAGCTTGTCGTACTTCGGACCGCCCACGGCGCCGAGCAGCACCGCGTCCACTTCCTGCGCCTTCGCCATGGTGTCGTCATGCAACGGTGTGCCGTGCTTGTCATAGGCGCAGCCGCCCACAAGATCCTCGCTCACGTCGAAGGTGAGGCCGCGCTTCGCGCCGTACCAGTCGATGATCTTGCGGACTTCGGCCATGACTTCGGGGCCGATGCCGTCGCCGGGCAGGATGAGAAGCGAGGGGTTGGTCATTGGGGCAGTCCTTTTAAGGGAAATCTCTTCCGCAATCGCCTACCCAAGCCGGGACAAATGGTCAAGAAAGGTGCGCTTTCAGCCCCTCTTCCAGCGCATCCCAGACCCGCCGGATGCGCGGCGTCGTCCGCACCGCCTCATGCGCGGCGAGCCAGACCGGCAGCCCCGGCAGCGGCACCTCCGGGAACAGCCGCACCACGGTTTTGTCATGATCGCCCATGCAGGCCTGCGCAATGCCGATCCCGCAGCCCGCCCGCACCAGCTCCCAATAGACCGCGTGATGATCGCAACGCGTGGCGAACCAGTCCCGCGTCGCTTCCATCCCGTACTCGCGCATCCCCCGAAGCAGCAGGTCGGAGCGATCGTAGCCGACAAGGTCCATGCTCCACACGTCCGGGAAGGTCCTCGGCGTGCCCTTGCGGTCGAGATAACTCTTCGCCGCGTAGAGCCCCAGCTTCAGGTCGCCAAGGTGCTTCGTCACGATATCAAGCTGTTCCGTGCGGTACATCCGCACGGCGATATCCGCCTCGCGGTAGAGTAGGTTCTCGGATGTGTCGGAGGCGGCCAGTTCCACCTCGATCTGCGGCTCCTCCATGCGCAGCCTGGCGAGAATCGGTGGAAGGTGGTGATGCGCGGTGAAGACGCTGGCAGTGATCCGCACCGTGCCGGTCAGCGCGTCGCTCCGCCCCGCCGCCGCGAGCGAAAGCGCATGCAGCGCCTCCGCCATCCGTCGCGCGTGCGGCAACAGCGCCTGCCCGGCTTCGCTCAGCGCCAGCCCCCGCGCCTGCCGGGTGAACAGCGACAACTGAAGGCTCTCCTCGATCCGCTGCACCTGCCGCCCCACCGTCGGCTGCGACGTGCCAAGCCTGCGTGCCGCCTCCGACAGCGAGCCGCAATCGGCCACCGCAAGAAAGCTCTGGATCAGGGACCAGTCGAGTTTTGTCAGCGCATCCATTCAATGATGAATACACGACCTGCAAATTCATGCAATTCCGCGATGCTCGCGAATATCAGATAGTCCGCGCATCGGTATCCCAAGGAGAGACGATCATGGGACGGGTTCTAGTATTGGGCGGCACCGGTCGCTTCGGGCGCAACGCGGCAGAGGCATTCTGGAATGCCGGGTGGCGCGTGACCCTGTTCGACCGCCGCACGGATGACCTGAAGGCGGCGGCGCAGGGCATGGACGTGATCGTCAACGGATGGAACCCGCTCTACACCGATTGGGCGGCGCAAGTACCGTCCCTGACGGCGCGGGTCATCGCCGCCGCGCAAGCCAGCGGCGCGACGGTTCTGATCCCGGGCAATGTCTACGTCTATGGCGAGGATGCGCCGGAGGTCTGGGACGCGCAGACGCCCCATGCCGCGCAAAACCGGCTTGGCCGGGTGCGGTGCGAGATGGAAGCGAGTTACCGCGAGTCGGGCGTGCAGACGATCGTGCTGCGTGCCGGCGACTTCCTCGATACCGAGGCCTCCGGCAACTGGTTCGACCGGATGATGGCACCATCGCTCAAGCGCGGGGTCCTGACCTACCCGGGACCGCTCGACGCCCCGCACGCCTGGGCCTGGCTGCCGGACGTGGCGCGGGCCGCCGTCGCGCTGGCGGACAGGCGGGCGGACCTGCCACGCTTCGCCGACATCCCCTTTCCCGGATACACCCTGACAGGGCAACAGGTGACAAACCTCTGTTCCGCCGTGCTGACGCGGCCGGTCCGGGCGAAGAGCATGAGCTGGCTGCCGCTCCACCTTGCCGCGCCGGTCTGGCCCATGGCGCGGCACCTTCTGGAAATGCGTTACCTCTGGCGCAATCCGCATCGCCTGGATGGCGCAGCGTTCGCAACATGGCTGCCGGAGTTCGTGCACACGCCGCCGGAGGAAGCCCTCGCCCGGGCCATCGCTCCGGTGCTCAATCCGCCAAGACCAGATCGACCCAAACGAGCCGATGCGGCCCCGCGTCCGGCACAGGCGGGCTGATCCCGGCGTTCACAACCGTGAGGTCGTGGGACGGCAACACGTAGGAGACCCGCATCTCGCCCACGCGCTCCCAGGCGACGGTAGGCAGGCCCGGCAAGGGGTCCTGCAGGCCCGGGTGGGTCAGCACGGCCTCCACAGCCTGATGGATGCCCTCGCCCCGCTCCGGATCGAGGTTGAGATTGCCAAGCAGCACCAGCGGCGCCTCGGGCACTGGCCCCAAACGACCGCCAAGCGCGTGCAGCCAGAGCAGCACCTCGTCCCGGTTGCGCCGTCCGTTCCGGTCCTCCGGCCCGTCGAAGACCGGCGGCGTTGCGCTGACCGTCAACAGGGTCAGCGGACCGCCAGGGGTCTCGACCCGCAGCGCCCAATGCGCAGAGGTGGACAGCCGCTGCACGCCTTGTCCCGGATCGTCCGCCGCCATCGCACTGTCCGGCGCATCCTCCCAGAGCAGCGCCGAATGGTCGACAACCAGCTTCACCGGCCAGCGCGACAGCACCGCCTGCCCGCCCTGCCCGGAAAACCAGCCATAACCCTGCGCATCCCTTGGCTCGCCAAGCCGCCGGTCCCCGTCGAGGTCCAGTCCGGTCTGCATTCCGGTGTTGGGCCGCGCGGCGAAGGCATGGGGCAGGTCCAGTCCCTGCGCTTTCAGCCGCACCAGCATCTGCCCCAGCGCCGCGAGCCCCGCGTCGTAATCCACATCGGTGAGCAGCAGCACATCCGGCGCGGCCTGCGCGACCGCGTCCAGCCCGGGCACCGGATCTTCGTTCAGCAGATCCCGCAGCAGCAGTCCCGGCCCCTTGCGGCTGAAGTCTCCGGCCCAGGTCGCCACGCGCAGCGGCTCCGCCAGGGCGGGCCACGCGGTCAGGAGCAAAATCAGGATCAGTGTCAAACAGCCGCCTGCATTTCCGCCTGCGCGTAGGCGCGGCGGCGCTTTTCCTCGATCAGGTCGGCGATGCGCATCAGCGCGACGCCCCGCATGATCAGGCTGGAAGGCAGGAAGGCCCATGCGCTCATCGTCCAGATCAGGGTCTGCGGTTCGGTCAGGGCGATCTCGTAAGAGAAGACCGAGGCGCTCTTCAAAACCGCCGGGATAACGAATGGCAGAAGAAACCCTAACACGACGTTAACGTGCGCGTCGCGCTTGAGCCGGTTCAGGATGTCACCGCCCGCTGTTGGATCGAACAGCGGCAGGTTGACCCAGAAATTGAACGCCCCGTAGCGGATCGGCCAGTTCAGCATTCGCACGCACAGCACGAAGGCCAGAAGGGAAACCAGCGAGATCAGGTAGGCCAGCCCCGCCGAGGTCCGCAGCAGGTCCATCTGCCCGAGCGTGGCGTCGCCCGGCGCCAGCAACACCATCAACCGCACCGGCGAGAAGGTGAAATCCATCGCCCCGCCGACAGCACCACCCGCCGCCGTCAGCAGACCGCTCAGCGTCGTCGGATGGACCTGTCCCCGCGCGATCACGCTCATCAGGAGGATGGTGAAGAAGAGGGCGAGGAACCGCATACGGTTGTACGGAGGCGCGTCGCGGAACTCGAGCAATGACGGGTAGGCGGAGAAATACTCCACGAACGTCAGGGCGCCGCCCACCAGCGACAGCAGAACGACGATTTGAGTCGTATCCACCGAGACACCCGGAAGCATCATCGTCGGCATGGCAATCACCAATGCCACAAGAAACGCCCGTGCGCCCGCACTGACCAGTCGTTTGATCACTGACCTGCCCTTTCAGTTCGGACGGGCGCGATACGATGCCGCTCCCTTGTTCCTGACTGATCTGCCCGCCGATTATGGCGGTTTGCCTCATTCTTGCCCAAGTTTTGCCCCTTTTCGAGTTAGGCGACAATACGAGGCTCACAGGTTCACTGAATTTTGGGCGATTTAACGGTTTCACTGGTGCGGGATTGCATCAATATGACGGCAAGAGTGCGGCAACCCTATGGAATAAAACAAAATATTGCGGTTTTGGCGCGCAACGCCACAAGCGAGTGCCGGTGAACGGTTTACCATCGTTAATTTAGTATTAACACCGGGCCGCGTATCCGGCACAACGAGACACCGGAAAGCGCGAGGGACCGAGGCTGCATGGCGGCCTTTTGCCATAGTTCAGACGGGGTGTGTCATGGAGATTTTTGGCGCCAGTGCGCTTTTTGCGTGCATCAGCACAGACTGGGCCGCCGGAGTCGGCGGCCCTTCACTGATCGGGTGGTTTTCCGCCTATACGCTTGCGGCGGTCATTAGTCTGCGCGCCGGGGCGGTCCGAAAGCGCGACCGGACGTTCTGGCTGGCCATCGGCGCATTCCTCTTGTTGCTGGCCGCGAACAAGGTCCTCGACCTGCAAACCGCACTCACCGCCGCGGGACGATGCCTGACCCGGAGCCAGGGTTGGTACGATGCACGCCGGACGGTGCAGTTCGGTTTCATGCTCGCCCTGGTCGGTGTCGCCCTGCTCATCATGACAGTCATGGTGCACCGGATGCGGCGGGCACTGCACCGCGTGGGTCTGGCCCTGATCGGCGTTGCCCTGCTTCTGATCTTCGTTGCTACGCGCGCGGCGGGGTTTCATCACGTCGATCTGCTGTTCGGCTTCGCCTCGCGTACCATGCCGACGAAATGGGGGCTGGAGTTCACTGGCATGCTGCTGATCGCCACCAACGCGGTCTTCGCCATCCGGGGACGGCGGCGGCAGCGGCTCCACGGGCAATCCACCCAACGGCGTGACATGCCGTTCAGCCGAAGCTGACACATCCGCAGCCTTGCGCAAAACGCCCGCCGGAGAGGCGGGCGCGGCCTGTTCATTCCGAAGGGATCACACCCAGGGACGCGCCTGTGCGGCCTGCGCCTCGAAGGCGTCGATGGCCGGTGCCTTCTCCAGCGACAGGCCGATGTCGTCGAGACCGTTCAGCAGGCAATGCTTCTTGAACGGGTCGAGTTCGAAGGTGAAAGTCTCACCTTCGGAGGTCGACACGGTCTGGTTCTCCAGATCGACGATCATCCGTGCGTTCGAGCCCTTCTCGGCGTCCTTCATCAGGACGTCGACCGCTTCCTGCGGCAGCACGATCGGCAGGATGCCGTTCTTGAAGCAGTTGTTGTAGAAGATGTCGGCGAAGCTGGTCGAGATGACCGACTTGATGCCGAAATCCTTCAGCGCCCAGGGCGCGTGCTCACGCGAGGAGCCGCAACCGAAATTGTCACCGGCCACGAGGATCTCCGCGTCACGGTACTGCGGCTGGTTCAGGACGAAATCCGGGATCTCGTTGCCCTGGCGGTCATAGCGCATCTCGTCGAAGAGGTTCACGCCAAGGCCGGAACGCTTGATGGTCTTCAGGAAGACCTTGGGGATGATCATGTCGGTGTCGATATTGACCAGCGGCATGGGTGCCGCGATCCCGGTGAGTTTTTCGAACTTTTCCATTGGGATTATTCCTTGATGGAGGGGCGATCCGCGCCGCCCGGTGTTTGGGAAACCTTGCGCTTGGCCCGACCGAAGACGAGCGCAACCGAGGCGATGGCTCCGCCGACGCTGGCAAAGGCCACGACAAAACCGATCAGAGCGAAGGGCATGTCTGGCTGTGCAAGAACGAGCCAGAGAACCGACCCGAAGAACACTGTCAGCAACGGCAGGAAGAAGACGGCGGCGAGGGCCACCACATGCGGATCACGGGTGACGGCGCTGCGTTCGACAGCACCGCCCACCGAGGGACCGTCATGGGTGGCTCGAACCATCAGATATTACTCCGTGTGCGGCAAAAGCACCGCTATCCCGGAAAGTCTTTCAAATTTGTCCATAATTACCTGAGTTCAGAGTATGGTAGAGTTCCGCCGAATTCTCCCGAACATACTCGGTAATCGCGGCGTCTACACATTCATTGGACTGATACCATTGCTGTTCAATCACATCGAGCTTTTCAAGAAGGCCTTCGAGCCCCTGTCCAACCCAATCGCGTGTGATCTGTCCAATTTCCGCTTCGCTTGCGTCTGCGCTTAGCCCCAGAAGGGTCCAGGCCTCAGTGACAACGCGCTCGTTCTCAGGCAAACCAAGAAACCGCATGGCCTGC
This sequence comes from Tropicibacter sp. S64, assembly GCF_049803835.1. Taxonomy (NCBI): domain Bacteria; kingdom Pseudomonadati; phylum Pseudomonadota; class Alphaproteobacteria; order Rhodobacterales; family Roseobacteraceae; genus Tropicibacter; species Tropicibacter sp. S64. The sequence goes on from NZ_JBNAGK010000001.1 coordinate 23,808, forward strand.
CGCCCAAGACGTGCGTGGCAGGCTTGCAGCTCGAAATAGCAGAATATCCCACTGGACTGTAGGCAAGTGGGAAACTGATCCGCAGACATGAACAGCAATTCTGTTTCTTTGATGTGATTGGGTGCCGCCCGTTCGAGGTCATAAAGCGAGAACAGATAGTCCATTGAGCTTTGGTCAGGCGCACCTGTGACAATCTCATGGAGCCGCGTGTTCACTGCGTTTATGGCCTCCTGAGGCGACATCGCTTACATCAGCTCCCGAACATCCGTCAGCCTGCCGGTCAGCGCCGCTGCCGCCGCCATGCCCGGGGAGACGAGATGCGTGCGGCCCTTGTAGCCCTGACGGCCCTCGAAGTTGCGGTTCGACGTGGACGCGCAGCGCTCGTTCTCGGACAGCTGGTCAGGGTTCATCGCAAGGCACATGGAGCAGCCCGCGAGACGCCATTCGAAGCCCGCGTCGGTGAAGATCTTGTCGAGACCTTCCTCCTCAGCCTGCGCCCGCACGAGACCGGAGCCGGGCACGACCATGGCGCGGTTCACCTTGATCTTCTTGCCCTTCACGATCTCCGCCGCGGCGCGCAGGTCTTCGATGCGGCCGTTGGTGCAGGAACCGATGAAGACCGTGTCGATTTCGATGTCGGTCAGTTTCTGGCCCGGAGTCAGACCCATGTATTCCAGCGAGCGCTTGGCCGCCTCGACCTTGCCGCCCTTGAAGCTCTCGGGAGCGGGCACAACCGCGGAAATCGGCAGCACGTCCTCGGGCGAGGTGCCCCAGGTCACGACCGGCTCGATCTCTTCGCCCTTGAGCGTCACGACCTTGTCGAAATGCGCGCCCTCATCGGTGAAGAGCGTCTTCCACCACGCCAGCGCGGCCTCGAACTGCGCCCCCTTCGGCGCGTGCGGACGGCCCTTGACGTATTCGAATGTCTTCTCGTCCGGCGCAATCAGGCCAGCGCGGGCGCCGCCTTCGATGGCCATGTTGCAGACGGTCATGCGGCCTTCCATCGACAGATCGCGGATCGCCTCGCCGCAATATTCGATGACATAGCCGGTGCCGCCGGCGGTGCCGGTTGCGCCGATCACCGCGAGGGTGATGTCCTTGGCGGTCACACCCGGACGCAGCTTGCCGGTGATCTCGACCTTCATGTTCTTGGACTTCTTCTGGATCAGCGTCTGGGTGGCCAGAACGTGCTCGACCTCGGATGTGCCGATGCCATGCGCCAGAGCGCCGAAGGCCCCATGCGTCGCGGTGTGGCTGTCGCCGCAAACCACGGTCATGCCCGGCAGGGTCCAGCCCTGCTCCGGCCCGACGATGTGCACGATGCCCTGACGCACATCGGTCACCGGGTAATAGTGAATACCGAAGTCCTTGGCGTTCTTGTCGAGCGCGGCCACCTGGATGGCCGAATCCTCGGTCATGTTCTTCGGATCTTCACGGCCCGCGGTGGTCGGCACGTTGTGGTCCGGCACGGCGATGGTCTTCTCCGGCGCGCGCACCTTGCGGCCCGCCATACGCAGCCCTTCGAAGGCCTGCGGCGAGGTCACTTCGTGCACGAGGTGGCGGTCGATGTAGAGCAGGCAAGTGCCGTCTGCGTCTTCGGATACGACATGCGCATCCCAGATCTTGTCATAGAGCGTCTTGGGGGACATGGGTCCTCTCCCGTTTTGATTGGTAAGACTGGCGATAAGGCAGGTCAAAAGGACGTGCAAACACGTCCGCGCGCCTTATAGGCGGGCAAGCACGGTGTGGGTGGCACCGTGGAAGCGCTCGCGCAGGCGGGCGCGGTCACCGAGATTGATGATCTTGCTCATGGGCTGGCAGATACGCCCTTTGCGTGAGTCTATCAAGGCCGTGGTTCGCGGCAGTGCAGCAATGCAAAAGGCCGCCGCGATGCGGCGGCCCTGCCTGCTTGGTGCTCTGACAGCTCAGGCCCTGCGGCGGCGGCGCAGCGCGGCGATGAGGCCAAGACCGCCAGCCAGCAGCGGAAGCGAGGCGGGCAATGGCACTTCGGCGGAGGTCGCGCTGGCCAGGCTCACCTGCAGGTATAGGCGCGACCCGTCAGGATCTGTGGACAAGGAATTGACGCTGTCCCAACCAACGCCCGGGTTTGCATTCCAACGCGCACCCGTCATGACGGGCGATTTGTCCGGGATTATGCGCGATGGCATGTAAACCGTGCATCCCGACGCAAGGCATCCGAAGATCAACGACGGGTCGTCAAAAACACTCCGGTCGATAAAGTTGCTCACAAAGTCGGTAAGGAAAAATCCGTTGTTCTCCCCCGAGAACGGTGAAAGCACGTCATCAAATCCGCAACTTCCGAAAACCTCCACACAGGTGCCCGTTGCCAGCGCCAGATCGTAGGACTCCCCGAGATAGTCGTAGCCTTTCACGCCGGTCAGCGCTCCGCTCCCGTTCGTGACCGCTGTGGCGGCGGATGTATGGGTGGCGAGGCCTGAGAACGCCAAAAAGGTCAGCAGGGAGAGTAATCGGAGCATCGGAAGGGCCTTTCGGGGTCAAATCATCGCTCATCTTCAAGCCGATCCGGGACCGGAGGCCTCAGGGAAAAGCCAAATAGGTTTAGCAGAATTATCTTTGCGGCGAAGAAAAAACGACATTTCCGGACGAAAACAGGCACATCCGCCGAATTTGCGCTGACCTCGAATTGCAGACCAGACCACTCAATCAACTTCCGATAGCCGAATCAAAAAGGCCGCCCGGATCGGACGGCCCCTTCAATCGGCTCAAGTGCGTTCAGGCCTTGCGGCGACGGCGCAGCGCGGCGATCAGGCCGAGGCCACCGGCCAGCAGCGGCAGCGAGGCGGGCAGCGGCACTTCGGACGTTGCGGAAAGTTCGACGTGCGCGATCGACATATAATTCAAAGGAATTGTATTCATGTTGATTGCGCTGACGTTAGACACCACATTCGTCGCCGCAGCGCCCTGAACAACGGTCGCCCGAACACCGCTGAGGCTGGTGCTTCCCCCCATATGAATCTGGCATTGGGTGGTGGTGCCTTCGCAACCACGGATCAGTTGGGGGTTCAAATCGAAGAAGCTGCCGGCCGCAAAGACCTGGTCCAGCAATGCCTGTGCGAACAAGGACAGCTCGGTGGGACCGGGACCAGTGTTCGAGAAGGGTGTTTGGCAGCTGACCACCCCGCAGTCCAGGTCGAGGAAGGAAACGTCGTAGTTAACCCCGTTGAAGGCAACGCCGTTCGCGTCGGTCAGAACGCCACCGCCATCGGTGACCAGAGTTGCGGCAGAGGATTGGGTGCTGACGCTGGCAATCAGCAGGGCCGCGACGAGAGAGAGAAAACGAACCATGTAGTCAACTTTCCTGAATATCGGTGAACGACAGTGCTTTGGAGTAGTCTCGGGATGAGAACCTTCATTCCCTTGCACAGTTTTAACGATTTTGAAAGCTGGGCAGTTGACGAGTAGGCGATTTTCTTAATTGCCTTCTGCATCGCCCCCAAGCGCCGCGCCGCCCCCTGCGACCTTCTGGCAGAGGGGTGCGGCGGATTTGTCCTCTTGAAAAGGCGCCTCGGAAGCCTTCTTTTGATCCATCTGTCAACCGGGCCAATGGGTGTACGCATGCGCAGCCCCCTCAACATCGTGAACGTGATTTTGATCGCCGTGCTCGCCGTGGCGGCGCTGACCGTGCATGCCGAGCAGGGTCAGGCCATCACCGCGCCCGTCTCCTTGCTGAACTGACACCGCCTGACCCCCTGATTTTGCAAGAAACCTTGCCCCGTGCCGTCCCCGGTGTACCATTCCCCAAAAGGGAGCAGGCATGGAACCGGACCAGATACCCCTGACGGAGGCGCTCGGCCCGCTGAAGGACCAGATCCTGAGCCTGATCGCGCAGGGCGAGGCCGTCGTCGGCAGCCTGTTCCGCCCATGGATCGGCTACCAGCTGGCGATGATCGCTGTGCTGTTCGCCTGCGTCCACCTCGCTGCGCTCTGGGTGAAGCCCAGGATCGGCGACTGGCTGCGGGCCCGCGAGGGCTGGGCCAAGTGGCAGCTGCGGATCGGCCTGATCGTGCAGCGGCGCAGCCGGATGCTCCTCTTCGTCATCGGCATCTGGCTCACTGTCTGGCTGATGCGCGAGATCACCTGGCCGTCGCGCTCGTACCTGCTCGCCCTCGTCGCCAATCTTGCCACCGCCTGGCTGTTCATCGCCTTTGCCACCCGGCTCATCGGCAACGCCTTCATCCGGGGACTCGTGCGCTACGGGGCATGGACCTGGGTGACCCTCTCCATCCTCAACCTGACCGACGAGACCCAGACCCTTCTGGACAGCCTCGCCATCACCATCGGCGAGTCGCGCCTGTCGCTCTGGCTGATCCTCAAGGCGGTGGTGCTGGTCGGCATCCTGATCACCCTTGCCCGCCTCGCCGCCAGTTCCAGCGCCGCCAGCATCCGTCGCAACAGCGACATCAGCCCGTCGATGCAGGTTCTGGCGGTGAAGTTCCTGCAGGTCGTCCTGTTCGGCAGCGCGTTCTTCATCGGCCTCAAACTGGTCGGGGTGGACCTCACCGGCCTCGCCGTGCTCTCCGGCGCCATCGGCGTCGGTCTCGGTTTCGGCCTGCAAAAGGTCGTCTCGAACCTCGTGTCCGGCATCATCATCCTGCTCGACAAGTCGATCAAACCGGGCGACGTGATCTCCCTTGGCGAGACATTCGGCTGGATTCAAAGCCTCGGCGCCCGCTACGTCTCCGTCGTCACCCGCGACGGCAAGGAATACCTCATCCCGAACGAGGACCTTATCACCGGGCAGGTGGTCAACTGGTCCCATTCCAACGATTTCGTCCGGCTCGACATCTATTTCGGTACGGCTTACGGCGACGACCCCCACGCCGTGCGCCGCATCGCCATCGACGCCGCCAAGAGCGTCGACCGGGTGCTGAGCTTCAAACCGCCGGTCTGCCACATCGTCGGCTTCGGCGACAGTTCCGTCGATTATATCCTGCGATTCTGGATCAGCGATCCGACGGGCGGTCTGACCAACATTCGCGGCAACGTCTATCTCGCGCTCTGGGACGCCTTCCAGGAGAACGGCATCTCGATTCCCTTCCCGCAGCGGGAAGTCCGGATGCTCGGGCAAGACAAACCACCAGAACCCCCCGCCGCCGCTGAAAAAACTGTGGACTGATCGTCGGCGTTAAGCCTTTGTCAAGCATCCTGCGGCAGACTGATCGTCATGGCTCATCTCTCTCAGGATACGTGGCGTGACCCGGCTCGCGGCCAATATGGCACCGGACCGGGTCCGCATGTGCCCAACCGTGGCACGCCGCCGTCCTGGCCTGGCTTCGGCGCCTTCTTTATTCGTCTTCTCTCCGGCCTGTCCCACCGGACGGGCAAGACCCGGTCGGCACCCCGGCAGGACGCGCGGAGTTACCCCCGCAACTGATCTGTCTCTCAGGCCGGCCACAGGTCCGTCGACAGGTATTTGAGCCCGCTGTCGCAAATGACGATGGCCACGCAGCCGCCCCGTTCGGCCCCCTGCAACAGCTGCACCGCAGCGCACAGGTTCGCGCCAGACGAGAACCCGCCAAAGATCCCCTCCACCCGCGCCAGCATCCGCGCATGGTCCCGCGCCGCCTCACCGCTCACCGTCAGGAACCCGGCCAGCGACACGCCTGCCAGATGCGCCAGGTCATCCATCATGTAACCGCCGCCCTGGATCGGGTGATCCGGATGGTCCGTCCGGCCGCCCGAAATGGCCTCAGCCCCGTCCGGCTCCACCGCGTAGCAGCGCACCCCTTTAGGCACCAGGAATCGCGCAGTGCCGCCCAGCGTCCCGCCCGACCCGGCGAAATCACAAAAGGCGGTCACCGCGCCCCCGGATTGCTCCCAGAGCTCCGGCCCGGTGCCGGTCAGGTGCGACGCCGGGTTGCCCGGATGCCGGAACTGGTCGGCCCGAAAGGCGCCCCGCTCCGCCGTGATCCGTTGCGCCGCTACCTCGACCAGCGCGAGATCGACGCCCGAGACCTGCCCGGGCAGACTTCCCGGCGCCTGCGGCACGAGCACGACCTCCGCGCCCAGCGCCCGCATCATCCGCGCCCGCTCCACCGAGTTGCCCGCGCTCATCACCGCCACGAACGGATGCCCCAGAACTCCGCAGACGATGGCGAGGCCCGTGCCCATGTTGCCGGAAGTCAGTTCGACCACCGTCTGACCGGGCGCAAGCGATCCATCCGCCCGCGCCGCCTCGACGATGGCCTTCGCGGCGCGATCCTTCTTGGAAAACCCCGGCATCAGGTAATCGAGCTTCGCGAGGATGCGCCCCTCCAGCCCCAAGGCGGCCGTCACCCGGGCCAGTTCGACCAACGGTGTGCCGCCAATGGCATGGGTGACGTCAGGCAGGATCATGCCGCAACGCTGGTCGGCAGTGCCGCGCGTGTCAAGTCACGCTCAGCCGACGACCTCGCCGATCAGCATCTGCACCGGGCAATCGGTGAAATTCTCGATGTCCGCGATCAACGGCCCGCCGGTCTCCAGCGCGGTGTTCAGCGCGTCTGCATCCTTGAAGACGATGCTGGCGATGGCGTGGTAACCAGCGGGCACATCCGGCCCCCCGGCCAGCCCCCGCGTCACCAGCGTGCGTTCGATCAGCGGCCCCCAATGAGTGCCGACCATCGGCAGATGCGTCTCGGTGTAATAGTCCATATCGAACCGGCTGCCCTCCGCCGCCGGGTAGATCACTTGCAAGGTCGCGCTCATGGGTCCTCTCCCTCTATGCCCTCAAGATGGCAGCCTAACACAGAATCCTGCAATCCGTGACGACACGTTTCAGGCTGACAACACCGGGGCCCTGCCTCATAGTCCGGAGGCAACGAGAGGGGAGTACAGACCATGAGCGACGACATCGTCATCCTGGGCGGCGCACGCACCGCCATCGGCACCTTCGGCGGATCGCTGGCGGGAACGCCACCCACCGACCTCGGCGCGATTGCCGCGAAGGCCGCGCTGGAACGCGCCGGGGTCGAGGGCGGCCAGATCGGCCATGTGGTCTTCGGGACCGTGATCGCGACGGAACCGAAGGACATGTACCTCAGCCGCGTCGCCGCGATGAAAGCCGGGGTGCCCGACACCACCCCCGCGATGAACGTCAACCGCCTCTGCGGCTCCGGTGCACAGGCCATCGTGTCGGGGACGCAATCGCTGATGCTGGGCGACGCGGATTTCGCGCTGGTCGGCGGGGCGGAGAACATGTCACGCAGCCCGTTCATCGTCCCGGACCAGCGCTGGGGCGCCAGGATGGGCGACGTCCGCACACTCGACATGATGCTCGGCGCGCTGAACTGCCCCTTCGGCACCGGCCACATGGGCGTCACCGCCGAGAACGTCTCCGCCGAGCACGACATCAGCCGCGATGCGCAGGACGCCTTCGCGCTCGAAAGCCAGCAGCGCGCCGCCAAGGCCATCGCCGAAGGGTACTTCAAGGATCAGATCGTCCCGGTCGAGGTGAAGGTCCGCCGCGAGACCGTCGCCTTCGATACGGACGAGCACCCCAAGGCCACCACCGCCGAGGCGCTTGCCGGCCTGCGCCCCGCCTTCCGGAAGGACGGCAGCGTTACCGCAGGCAACGCCTCGGGCATCAACGACGGTGCTGCCGCGCTGGTCCTCGCCCGCGCCTCCGCCGCCGAGAAGGCGGGTTTGAGCCCCCGCGCCCGGATCCTCGGCTACGCCCATGCCGGCGTCCGCCCGGAGGTGATGGGCATTGGTCCGGTACCGGCCTGCCGCGCCCTCTTCGATCGCACCGGCCTGACCGCCGCCGATTTCGACGTGATCGAAAGCAACGAGGCCTTCGCCGCGCAGGCTCTCGCCGTGAACAAGGAACTCGGCCTCGATCCGGCAAAGGTGAACCCGAACGGCGGCGCAATCGCTCTCGGCCACCCGGTCGGCGCAACCGGCGCGATCATCACGGTCAAGGCGCTGTACGAACTCGAGCGCACCGGCGGCAAACGCGCCCTCATCACCATGTGCATCGGCGGCGGCCAGGGCATCGCGCTGGCCATCGAGCGCCTCTGACACCAGGCAACCCACTGCGAAGCAGGGGCAAATCCCCTGCTTCTTTGGTCCAAAAATACCGCGGAGGTCCGGAGGCGGAGCCTCTGGCGCGCCTGCAAGGGCGCGATCCGCGCGTTTCGGAACGAAACGCGCGGCGGGGGGCGGGGCCCACCCCCCGCCAACCCCACAACCCCAGGCCCGCCGGGGGCGCCCCCGCGGCTTACCCCCCCCCCCCCGCGGGGGGGCCCGGGGCCCCCCCCCCGCCCAAGCCACTCACTCGAGGAGCCGCGTCACCATGGCATTCTCCGGGTCGGCCAGACCGTCGATCACGTCGAAATGGTGCCGCCCGGGCTCGACCACGCAGTCGCACCCCCAGGCCGTTGCCAGCCCTTTCGCCTGATCGACAAAGGCCGGTCGCTCGTCCGCACCGACCCAGACCGTCACCGGAACCCCGGGCGCCGCGTGCCGCATCGGGCTCTCCGCAAGGACCTCTGCCTCGTCGATCTTCAGATCGCGGTTCATCGAGGTCTGCATCAGTGGTGCCAGATCCGCCACCGGCGAGATCGGCATCACGCGCGCCAGCCGCCCCCGCACGTCATCCGGCAAAACACCCGGCTCCGACAGCCGCGCCACCAGGTGTCCCCCTGCGGAATGCCCGGCCAGCCGCAGCGGCCCTTCGACCTCATGCGCCACCACCGTCACGGCATCCGCCACCTGTCGCACGATGTCGCCGATCCGCACCCGCGGGCACAGGTCGTAGGACGGCATCGCCACCGCCCAGCCCCGCCGCACCGCACCCTCGGCCAGGTGCGACCAGTCGGAGCGGTCGAACTTGAGCCAGTAGCCACCGTGCACGAACACGACCAACCCCTCGGGAACACCGTCCGGCAGGAACAGGTCCATCGCCTGCCGCGTGCCGTGACCGTACATCACCCCCAGCCGCGCCTTGCCCGCCAGCGACATCCGCTGGCGATAGGCGGCGGCCTCCGCGGCCCAGCGCGGCGGGTAGTCGGCAGCCCCTTCGATGTAGGGGGCGTTGGCATAGGCATCGTCCAGCGTCATGACTTTCCTCTCTCTGGCTCTATACTTTCACCTCAACAAATGTTCTGCCTGATGCCAAGCAGACAATGACCAGGGGTGCCGATCGCGGCACCAAAGGAGGACCCGATGCTCGACCAGGCTACCACCAACCTCAAATCGCTTCTGAAGGACCCGAGCCTTCTGGAACCCCGCTCCTACGTCAACGGAACCTGGATCGCGGGCGAGAAGACATTCGACGTGACCAACCCCGCCCGGGGCGAAGTCATCGCGCAGATGACGGACCTCTCGCGCGAGGATGTGGCGAAGGCCATCGACGCCGCCTACACCGCCCAGAAGGACTGGGCGAAATGGACCGGCAAGGAGCGCGCCGCCGTTCTGCGCAAGTGGTTCGACCTGATGATGGAAAATCAGGACGACCTCGGCATCATCATGACCGCCGAACAGGGCAAGCCGCTGGCCGAAGCCAAGGGCGAGATCGCGTACGGCGCCTCCTACATCGAATTCTTCGGCGAGGAGGCCAAGCGCATCTACGGCGAGACCATCCCCGGACACCAGCGCGACAAGCGCATCACCGTGCTGAAACAGCCCGTCGGCGTCGCCGCGTCCATCACGCCGTGGAACTTCCCCAATGCCATGATCACCCGCAAGGCCGCGCCCGCCCTGGCGGCAGGCTGTGCCTTCATCGCCCGCCCGGCCAAGGAAACCCCACTCTCCGCCACCGCGCTCGCCGTGCTGGCCGACCGCGCCGGCATCCCGGCCGGCGTTTTCAACGTGGTCTGCTCCTCCTCCTCTTCCGCCATCGGCAAGGAGTTCTGCGAGAACCCGAAGGTGCGCAAACTGACCTTCACCGGCTCCACCGAAGTGGGCCGGATCCTGCTCAAGCAGGCCGCCGATCAGGTGATGAAATGCTCCATGGAACTGGGTGGCAACGCGCCCTTCATCGTCTTCGACGACGCCGACCTTGATGCCGCCGTCGAAGGCGCGATCCTGTGCAAGTTCCGCAACAACGGCCAGACCTGCGTCTGCGCCAACCGTATCTATGTGCAGGCCGGGGTCTATGACGCCTTTGCCGAGAAGCTTGCGGCGCGGGTTTCGAAGATGAAGGTCGGCGACGGGCTGGAGGCGGGCACCGATCTTGGCCCGCTGATCAACCGTGACGCCATCGACAAGGTGCAGGAACATGTCGCCGATGCCACCGCCAAGGGCGGCAAGGTCATCCTCGGCGGCGGTACACCGCTGGATCGCCCCGGCCATTTCCTGCCGCCGACCATCGTCACCGGCGCAACGCAGGACATGGCCTTTGCCACCGAAGAAACCTTCGGCCCCCTCGCCCCTCTGTTCAAATTCGAGGACGAGGACGAGGTCATCGCCATGGCGAATGACACCATCTTCGGCCTCGCCTCCTATTTCTACGCCAAGGACCTCAGCCGCGTGTACAAGGTCGCCGAGGCGCTGGAATATGGCATCGTCGGCATCAACACCGGCATCATCTCGACCGAGGTCGCCCCCTTCGGCGGGGTCAAGCAGTCCGGGCTTGGCCGCGAAGGCTCGCGTCACGGCATCGAGGATTACCTCGAACTGAAGTACCTCTGCATGAGTGTCTGACATGGGCGAGCCGCGCATCGCCCGGCTCTATCTCTACGACGATCTGCGCCGCCGGGTGGAAGCCGGGCGGCGCGGGTTTCTCACGACGGTGACCGCGCTGTTGCGCGGCGAGGGTTGGGAGGTCTACCTGAGGCCCGACACGCCGGAGGAACTGGCGCAGGCGCGGACACGCTCCGGCTACAGCCTCGTGCGCATGATCGCGCCGTCGAACCCGCGCGGCCTCACGTTCCGCCGCACGTATTTCGCCCCCTTCTGGCACATCGAACGCAGCGCCGAACGCTGGGACTGGCCCGTGGCGCGGGCGGCTTTCGATCCGTCGACGGTCCCGCCACACAAGGCGCAGCGTTTCCTTGCCACCCTGCGCCACCGGCATTTCTCCGACCACGCGGCACCCACGCGGGAGGGCTTTGTCCTCGTCCCCCTGCAAGGGCGCCTGCTGGAACGCCGCAGCTTTCAGGCCTGCACGCCGATCCAGATGCTGGAGACCCTGCTGCAGCACGATCCCAAGAGACACATACACGCAACGCTGCACCCCAAGGAACCCTACAACCCGCAGGACATCGCCGCGCTCGACCGCCTCGCGGCCCTGCCCCGCTTCAGCTATGGCAAGGGCGAGAGCGAACGGCTGCTGCCCGCCTGCGACTATGTCGCGACGATGAACTCCTCGGTGGCGCTGCATGGATATGTTCTCGAAAAACCTGCGCTGCTCTTCGGCAGGATCGACTTCCACCATATTGCCGCCAGCGTCTTCGATCTTGGCCTCGGGGAGGCGATGTCCCGCGCACCCGTCATGCGCCCCGATTTTGCCGCCTATCTTTGGTGGTTCTTCCGCGATAAGGCCATCGACGACAGCCGCCCCGATGCGCCCGCGCGGATCGCGGCGGCGCTGAGAGCCGGAGGCTGGCCGATTTGACCGAGGATTTCCTCGCCCCCGAACCCTTGCTGCCCCGGCAGGTGCTCGACGGCTGGGCGGCGCAGGCGCGCTCGGGTGAGGGCTCGCCCTGGCTTGAGGCGCATGAGGCGGAGGCGCTGGCGCGGCACGCGCTGGTCAGCCGCGAGGGCGTGGCCTTGATGGAGGCGGTGACGCGGCAATTCCGCGAGCCGGTGGAGGAAACCGACTGGGAAATCGTCGGCGCCGACCGGCCCGGCGAGAACTGGGCCGACCATCGAGACCCGTCGCGGGCCATGGACCTTCTGCGCCGGAAGATCCAGAAGGCGCGGCGCAACGGCGCACGCCTTCTGTACAAGCTCTGGCTGAAACCGGCGGGGGGTGCGGGGTAAACCCCGCCCTACGGAATGTCGGCGCAGGGCGATTGTGCCCCGCGCCGCACCAATGTCACTGGCCGAAGCTCGCCAGCCCGTCGTAGTCCACCTGCTCCAGCAGCATCCGCGCGGCGTCGAGGTCCCCCTCCGCCTGGATCAACACGCGGTTGCCGATCAGCCCCATGATCTGGCTGTCCTGCGCGGCAAAGCGCTGGCGGCCGATGCGCTCGACCTTCATCCCCATGGCGGCGGCGTTCGTCACCATCGCACTCATGGAGGCGACCATCGGATTGTCCGCCATCATCGTCAGCTTGACCGACTTGCCGTCCGGGCCGCTGTAATTGGCCTCCGCGCCGACACCGCCGCCCATCATGGCGAGGCCGGTGTTCATCTCGGAATTGACCTCGACGGTCCAGCCGTCCGGCGCCGGCGGCAGGAAGGCCCCGAGGCTGTCGGTCTTCATCTGCATCAGGGTCTGCCGGGCGAAGTCGATCTCGTCGAGCGCGTACTGGATGTCGCCGTCCTCGTAGGCCTTGATGGCCGATTGCAGCGTGTCGGTCACCTCGTCGGCGTACAGCGGGGACGCGGCGCCGAGCGCGGCGATCAATGCGATAATGCGGGTCATGAATACTCCTGTGTTCTGGATGGCCGCACCCTGCGCCGGGCACGCGCGGAAAAACAAGTGGGATTTTCCGGACCACATTGCACAGCCGCGCAATCCTCGGCAGAGTGCGGCCATGCTGTTCAGCCTTGCCATCCCTGCCGCCCTCCTGATGCTCGCCGCGATGCTGGCGGTGCGCGTGTTCGAACGCGTCCTGCCCGAGAGCATCCCCGGCCTCGGCCTCAACGCCGCGCTCTCCGCGCTCTGCCTCTGGGCGCTAGCCACGGTGCTTTTTGCCCTCCTCTACCACTGGCGCGGCGCACCGCTCAGCGCCATGTTCGGCGCGTCGGACAGCTGGCGTCACCTTGCCGGAATCGGACTGAAATCCGGGCTGATCTGGGGGCCGATGATCGTGCTGACCCTCTCCACCGTGCCCCGGCGCTGGAAACACGCCGTCTGGTAAACCCTTCGCAAGACCCTTGATTTTCATGCTCCAAGCGGTCAGGTGATACCAAAGGGGATTGCCGATGGTCGCGCTTCTACAACTTGTCGTGGTGGGCTTCGTGCTGTTGACGGTGGTCTACGTGGCCCTGTCCATCTGGTCGCGACGGGTGCGGCGAATGAAGCTGGAAAACGCCTGGTACGACGAGGGCCAGCCGGGCGAGCAGGACGCCTTTGTCGAACAGGGGCTTCGGGACTACGACGGCTCTCTCCGGCGCAAGCTGATCCTCGGGGTCTACGTGGTTCCAATCCTCGTGATCGGCACTATCATCTATCTGACGAATTTCCACTGAGGGGGCCGGAATGGTCTATGTGAAATGGGTCTTCATCGTGACCTTCTGGCTGCTGGTCGGCGCCTTCCTGCATTACACGCTGCCGCAGCACGACATCGCGCGGATCACCGACACCTATGAAAAGCGGGTTGATCCCGGCGAGAACAGCTGGTTCTGGGCTCAGGCCGACGTGGGCACCGACGGCACGGTGCCGAACCGCGATGTCTTCTTCATCCAGACCCGGCAGGACGACGGCGACGTGATGGTCTACCGCAACGAGGACACCGGTTGGGGCTGGCCGCCGTATTTCAAGTTCGACACTTCGAACCTGCAGGCCGAAGCCGCCGACCTGCGCTCCACCGCCGACACCCCGCAGTGGGTCGTCATCACCCACTACGGCTGGCGCAACGAGTTCATGACGATCTTCCCCAACGCCATCTCCGTACGCCCGGTGGACAGCCCCGACGTGCGGATCATCCCGTGGCTCAACATCATCATCCTCGTCACGTTGTTTGCCCTGTTCTGGGCGGTCCGGGTGCGCTGGAACAGGTTCTGGGAACGGCGCGTGGACCCGGCGCTGACCCGGATGGGCGACAAGATCGACGAAAAACGCTTCGGTCGGTGAGCGTTTCCCAGCCCCCGGCCTGACCCGGACACCGGGCGCGACGTGGTCCCGGACCTGATCCGGGACTTCACCCGCAGCCCGATTCCATGCCTTGCCCTTTCCCGCGCCGCGCTGTTCTATCGCCCTCGCGCAGCAGGGGGCACTTATGGCGACGTTACCGAACCGCAAACGCATCTGGGGCTGGATGTTCTTCGACTGGGCGCAGCAGCCCTACGCCACCCTCGGCCTGACCTTCATCTTCGCACCCTATTTCGCGGCCGTCGCCACCGACGCTCTGGTGGCACAGGGTACGGACCTCGACACCGCCAAGGTCGGCGCCCAGACGCTCTGGTCCTCGGCGCAGACCATCGGCGGGCTGGTCATTGCCTTCACCGCGCCCTTCCTCGGGGCCTGGGCCGATGCCTCGGGGCGCAAACGCCCGTGGATCCTGCTGTTTTCCCTTATCGCCATCCTCTGCGCTGGGTTGCTCTGGAACCTCACGCCCGATGGCGCATCCCTCATGCTCATGCTGGCGGCCTTCTGGGTCGGCTACGTCTGCTCGGAAATCGCCTTCAACCTGAACAACGCCTTCCTCCCGGACCTAGGCACCGCGGAGGAAGTCGGGCGCATTTCCGGCACCGCCACGGCCTTTGGCTACTGGGGCGGGGTGCTGTCGCTCTTCGTCATGCTGCTGTTCTTCGCCGAGAACGAGACCGGCACCACCCTGATCAAGCTCGCCCCCGCCTTCGGCCTCGATCCGGAGAACCGCGAGGGCACGCGTTTCGTCGGCCCATTCATCGCGATCTGGTTCGCGGTTTTCCTGATTCCCTTCATCCTCTGGAGCCGCGACAACCCGGCGGTCAAACGCAACCGGCCGGGCTTCAACCAAGTACTGAGCGAGCTTTGGGTTTCCATCTGCCGCGTCGGCAAGAAGCCCTCGACCCGCGCCTTCCTGCTCTCCTCCCTGTTCTACCGCGACGCTTTGACCGCGCTCTATGCCTACGGCGGCATCTACGCGCGGCAGGTGCTCGACTGGCAGACCATCCAGATCGGCGTCTTCGGCATCATCGCCGCCATAGCTGCTGCCGTGATCAGCTGGATCGGCGGCATCGCGGACCAGCGGCTTGGCCCGAAACCCGTCATCGCCACCTGCATCTGGGTGCTGATCGCCGTCGGCAGCGTGATCGTCGGCATGTCCCGGGTCCATGTCTTCGGCATTCCCCTGCCCGAAGGTTCCCCAATCCCCGACATCCTCTTCTACATCTGCGGCGCCGCCATCGGCGGGGCGGGCGGTGCGCTCTACAGCGCGTCGCGCAGTCTGATGGTCCGCCACACCGACCCCGAACACCCGGGTGAGGCCTTCGGCCTCTTCGCCTTCGTCGGCAAGGCCACCGCCTTCCTTGCCCCCGCTTTGATCACCGTTTTCGGCATTCTGACCCAATCCAATCAACTTGCGTTTCTTCCGGTGATCTTCCTTTTGCTGCTCGGTCTTTTTCTGCTACGCTGGGTGCAACCAGACGGAGAAACATCCGCATGATACGAGCCGTATTCACAGCCCTCGCCCTCGTTGCCCTCTCCTCCTGCTCCTCAGGCGGCGGACGGGACATTTCCGGGGAACGCATCGCGCCGGTCAAACTTGACCCGGTGCTCTCCTCCAAGCAGGCCAAGCAGCTCTTCGGCGCCAAGGGTTCCGCTTCCGCGCAACCCTCCGACCCCATAGGCTTCTATTCCAAGGGTTGCCAGGCCGGGGCCGTGCAACTGCCGGAAACCGGCCCGACATGGCAGGCCATGCGCCTGTCGCGCAACCGCAACTGGGGCCAGCCGGAACTGGTCGACTACGTGCAGGACCTCAGCCGCAAGGCGGCGAAGCTGCCCGGCTGGAACGGTATCTACGTCGGCGACATGAGCCAGCCGCGCGGTGGACCCATGCTGACCGGCCACGCCAGCCACCAGATCGGCCTCGACGCCGACATCTGGATGCTGCCCGCGTCCAACCTGAACCTGTCGGCCAAGGAACGCGAGAACATCTCCTCGATTTCTCTGCGCCGCTCCTCCGGGGCCTACACCAACGACAACTGGACCCCGCAGCACCATGAACTGCTGAAGGCCGCCGCATCCGACCCGCGCGTGGCGCGGATTTTCGTCTTCCCCGGGGCCAAGGTGAAGATGTGCAACGACGAGAAGGGCGACCGCAGCTACCTGCGCAAGATCCGCCCCTGGTATGGCCACCACTACCACTTCCACGTCCGGCTGAACTGCCCGAAAGGCGCGAGCTACTGCACGGACCAGAGCCCGCCGCCCGCCGGGGATGGCTGCGCCGATGCGGAGCAGTGGGTGCGGAACATCCTCAACCCGCCGCCGCCCGATCCCAACGCCCCACCGCCCAAACCGAAGCGCGAGCTGACCATGGCGGACCTGCCGAACCAATGCGCCGCGGTGCTGTCGTCGAAGTGAAGCGCCGGACATGACACTGACCAGACTGGCGGCCTGCCTGGCCGCCTTCCTCGTGCCGGGGCTGAGCGCCGCGGCCAACGCCAGGCTCGATTACCTCGGCACCTACACCTGGCCCGTCGAGGAGCACCGCTCCGGCGGCTTTTCCGCCATCGAGGTCGCGGAAGACGGGCGCGACTTCATCGCGCTCTCGGACCGCGGCCCGATCACCTTCGGCCGCTTCACCCGCGACCCCGAAACCGGACACATCACCGGCGTCCACGCGACCATCCCCGAGATGCTGCGCGACACCTCAGGCAAGGTGCACCCGAAAGAAACCTACGATCCCGAAGGCCTCGCCGTCTCTCCCTCCGGCCGCTTCTACGTCTCCTACGAGGGTCTGAACCTGATCTGGGGCTACGACGAGCCGTCGCTTGCCGTCGAGACCCTCACCACCGAAGCGTTCAAGCGCCTGCAGGGCAATTCCGGTCTGGAAGCGCTCGCCATGGACCCGCAGGGGCGGCTCGTCACCATGCCCGAACGCTCCGGCCAACTCACCACGCCCTTCCCGGTCTGGAGGCTGGAACAGGACGGCTGGCATCACCGCTTCGACCTTGCCCGCTCCGGCGGCTTTCTCATGGTCGGCGCGGACTTCGGCCCGGACGGCCGGCTCTATACGCTCGAACGCATCTTCACCGGCTGGGGATTCCGCAGCCGCATCCGCCGGTTCACCTTTGCGGACGACCGGATCGTCGCGGATGAAACCCTGCTGGAGACCGTGCTCTGGCAGCACGACAACCTCGAAGGCCTCTCCGCCTGGCGCGACGACACCGGGGCAATCCGGCTGACGATGATCTCCGACGACAATTTCAGCACGGTTCTGAAAACCAATATCGTGGAATACCGCGTGGTGGAGTGAGCCGCGCGCAACACCCGGCAGCAGCCGCACCGCGCCGCCGAGGCGGACGATCCCAAGGATGACAAGACCATGACACCGATCCAGCCCGCCGCGTCCTTCAAGGACACCCTGTCCCGCCTGCCCGCGATCGACGGCCTCGCCCGCATCGACCTGGCCAATCCCGCGGGCACCCTGGTCGCCAGCATCGAGAACCAGCCGGGCAAGCAGGGCTCCCTCGCGGTCTACGCCTATCTCCACGCGGTCTTCGGCACCATCGACGCGGCGGCAGCGGAGCATGGCCTTGCGGTGTTTGGCGAGCACACGCAGGACGCCCGCAACCGCCCCCGTGCGCATCCCAACATCGACCGCCTTCTCGGGATCGTCGCGGGCGGTGCGCCGTTGACCGTCACCCGCGTGGACACCTGACCGCAGCGGCGGGCCTGCCACAGCCCTCTTGCAAGACTCGGACACACCCGGTAAACGCCGCCCGTCCGGCATCCTGCCGGGCCAAGTCCCCGCAACCTTGCAAAAACGGGTCCAGATCATGACGCGCACGCATATTCCCGGCATCCTTGCCATGGCCGCCATCGTGGTGGCCTCGAACATCCTCGTTCAATATCTCATCCTCGACGGCCTCCTGACCTGGGGCGCCTTCACCTATCCGCTCGCCTTCCTCGTCACCGACGTGATGAACCGCATCTACGGCGCACCCGCCGCCCGCAAGGTGGTGCTCGCCGGCTTCGTCACAGGGGTGATCTGCTCGCTGATCGGCTCGCAGATCATGCTGCAGGGCGACGGATTCGAATATGCCGCCGTGCCGCTGCGCATTGCCGTGGCCTCCGGCCTCGCCTTCCTGGTCGCGCAACTCACCGACATCACCGTGTTCAATCGCTTCCGGGACGGCAAATGGTGGCGCGCGCCGCTGGTCTCCACGCTGATCGGCTCGGCGCTGGACACGACGATCTTCTTCACCGTGGCCTTCTCCGCCTCCATCACGCTGTTCGGCGCGGATGCCGATGCGGCGATCAACTGGGCCTGGGAGGGCGTGCCCTTCATGAACGCCGGGCCGGTGGTGCCGCTCTGGGTGACCCTCGCGTTTGCCGACTGGCTGGTGAAGCTGACCCTCGCCCTGATCGCGCTCGTTCCTTTCAAATTGATCGTTTCGAAGGCACAGCAACAGACTGTCGCCATTTGAGGGAAAAAAAGACTTTGTGGATTCACCATCCCGTGCCAACATCATCTTGAGGGCACCGGGATGGGACACCCCCAGATCGGCAAGCGCCTCAAGCGTTTTAACAGCTGAAAGGAGGTGATCCAGTGGTCAGAGAACTGTTGGAGAGAGGTGTCGGAACAGTGAGAGGAAAGACAACCTAGGGCAGCCCCTGGGGTGATGTTTCCCCGAACTGGCGAGCAGCCTAACCGGCCCCGCCTCCTGAGTCTCGAAGGGTCGCCCACAGAAGGCGACCCTTTTCGATTCCGAATGTACGCACTATCTGCTTGGCCATGCGCATCACCGACGACATCTCCATCGAGGATTGGGAACTGACGGAACAGTTCATCCGCGCCTCCGGCCCCGGCGGGCAGAACGTCAACAAGGTCTCGACGGCGGTGGAACTGCGTTTCGAGGCGGAGCGCTCACCGAACCTGCCGGGCCCGGTGAAGACCCGCCTGCGCCGCCTCGCCGGACGCCGCTGGACCAAGGACGGTGCGCTTGTGTTGCAGGTCGACGAAACCCGCAGCCAGGCCCGCAACCGCGACATCGCCCGCGACAGGCTGGCGGAGCTGATCCGTCAGGCGCTGGTCAAGCCGAAGCGGCGCATTGCGACGAAGCCGACATTGGGCTCCAAGAAGCGGCGGTTGAAAGCCAAGAAGGAACGCGGCGAGGTCAAGGCGCTGCGCGGCAAGGTCGACCCGGCGCCGTGATCGCTGGACGGTTGAAAATTTTGCCGGGACAAAATTTTGCCTGGGGCTTTGCCCCGTCCTTCGGACTCCCCAAGGTATTTTGGGACCAAAGAAGACGGGACGCCCCGGTCTGCGATCAGAAGCGCTCCAGCAGGCGCCCGAGGTAATCCAGCTCTGCCTGCGGCCGCTCCAGCTCGCCCGAGCGTTCGCGCAGCTGGTCGAGCAGGTCCTGCGCCCGGCGGTACACATCCTCGCCCTGCAGCATGCCCTCGTCGGTGCCGGTCTGGCCGGTGTTGCCCGGGTTGCGGCCCAGCGGATCGCGCTGCTCCTGCGGATCGCCGCCTTCGGCAAAGCCCTGCTGGCCCTGCCCCTGCTGTTGCTGCTGCGCCATCGCCTCGCCGAGGCTGCGCAGGCCCTCGCGCAACGCCTCCATGGCCTCCGACTGGTTGTCGATCGCCTCGGCCAGGTCGCCGCCGCGCAGCGCCTCCTCGGCCCGATCCATCGCGCCCTCGGCCCGGCCCAGCGCCTCGGCGGCATCGTCGCCCGCTTCCGTGCCTTGCCCCGGCAGGTTCTGCCGCTGGCGGTTCAGCTCGTTCCGAAGCGCCCGCTGCCGCTCCGCCAACCCTTGTTCGAGCGATTGCTCGCCTTGGCCCTGACCATTCTGCGCCTCGCCCTGACCCTGTCCGGGCTGCTGCCCCTGCTGCTGGCCCTGCCCCTGCTGCTGGCCGCGGTCCTGACCCTGCTGGCCCTGTCCCTGCTGCTGGCCTTGCTGCTGGCCCTGCTCTTGTCCCGGCTGCTGTCCGTCCTGCCGCTGGCCGCGGTTGAACTGGTCCTGCAGGTCCCGGAAGCTGTCATCCGACAACTCCTGCTGATCGCGCAGCGTCTCCGACAGCCCCTCCATCGCCTGCTCACCCGGGGACTGGCCGCCCTGGCCCTGACCTTGGGTGATCTGCATGTTCTCCAGCATTTCCTGCAGCTGGCGCATCGCCTCCATGGCCTCCGCCATCCGGCCTTCTTCCATCAACTCCTGAATACGGTCCATCATGCGCTGGATGTCGTCCTGGGACATTTCGATGGACTCGCCCGGGTTGCCCTGCTGCTGGCTGTCGGGGTTTTCCTGCGCCTGCCGCCGCTGCTCCTGTGCCAGCTGCCGCATGTAATCCTGCGTCGCTTCCCGCAATTCCTGCATCAGCTCGGCGATTTCCTGATCCGAGGCGCCGTTCTTCATCGCCTCTTCCAGCCGGTCCTGCGCCCGCTGCAGACGTTGCCGCGCGTCCTCCAGATCCCCCTCCTCGAACTCCAGCGCGAGATCCCACATCGCCTGCGCCAATTCCGCCTGCTGCTCGTCCGTCATCCCGTGACGGCCCAGCGCCTCGACCCGGCCGAGCAGGGTGCGCAGTTTCAGCGCCAGCACCTGCTTGCGGAACTCCGGGCCCGGCTTGTTGGTCACGGCACGCAGGATCTGCCCGATCTCGCGAGCATTTTTGCGGTTCCACAAGAGCGCCTGCCGCTGTTCGATCACCGCCGCCGCCACCGGATCGAAGAACCGCCGCCCCGGCAGGGTCAGCACCTCCGGCTCCGACAGCCCGGTCTGCCCGCGCGCATCCCGCACCGACAGCTCCAGCTTCACCGGCAGGTTCGCCCAGGGATGCAGCGAGAAATTCTCCACGAGATCCTGCGTGAACTCCGCCCGGCTTCCGGAAATCGGCATCGGCAGGGGCACCTCGATCGCCGCGCGGGCCTCCGGCTCGATCTCGCGGCCATAGCGCCGGTTCACCTGATCCAGCGCCAGCGTGAACGTCGCAAAGCCGCCCTCGATCCCGTGATCGTCGCTTGCGCTGAACGGAATCTGCGCCTCCCCCTCGTAAGACGCCTCGATCTCGCCATCGCGTTTCACGCTCGGCGCATTGTCCGGGATCATCGCGATCTGCCAGAGCCGCCCACCCGGCCCGTCAATCGACAACTCGCCGGAGCGCACGACCTCGAAATCCTGCGCAGTCTGCACCGCGCCCTCCTCCGGCAACGGCCTCCCGGAAATGCTTTCCTGTACGCTCAGCGCACCGACTTCACCGTACATGCGCAGGGTGATCTGCGCCCCCTCGGGCACGTCCATCGACGGCGCGGTGATGTCATTCAGGTACACGGACGGCAACCGCGTGTAGGGCGGCGGGGCCATCCAGCCTTCCCAGCTGGGCCCCTGCGTCAGGTCCGGACCGCCCGCACCCATGCCCGTCACGGAGCCGACCTTGACCAGCGAGCCGAACAGGATCGCCACCGACAGGAACAACAGCCCGACATAGCGCAGCGCAAACGGGTCCTGCTTCGACAGCCTGAGGTCCGGGGCTTCGGCCTTGACCGCCGCCAGCGAGGCCTCCATTCGCCGCCGATGCGCCGCCCAGACCGCCCGCGAGGCGGCATCCTCGTGCCCTGTCGCCTGCCTGTCGAGAAGCGTGAAGATCGGTCGCCCCGGCATCCGCGCGTCGATCCGCTCCAGCGCCCCGCGCCGCGTCGGCAAATGGAATCGCCGCAGGCCGAAGACCGCCAGCCCGATCGCCACTCCGCCCAGAACAACACCACTCCACAAGAGCGCCGTTCCGGACAGCGCATCCTGCCAGCCCAGCATCAACACAGCCAGAACCGCGATCACCAACGTCCAGAGCGGCCAGAACGCCCGCACCACCTGTTCGGCCAACATGCCGAGCCAGGTCAGCGTGAGCGCATCACGCGTGCGTCCAAGGATATCGCCGAGCGGCTGTTTCTGATCGGTCATCCAGTGCTCCGGTCCGGGGGTGCGCCCCGGCGGGAACGCTTACAACCATTCTGGTAGCGTATCGCGGTTTATTATTTCGTCAAAGGTCGGACGTTTCCGGATGACAGCGAATTGATCGCCGTTGACCAGAACCTCCGGGATCAGGGGCCGCGTGTTGTACTCGCTCGACATCACCGCGCCATAAGCCCCGGCGCTGCGAAAAGCGAGCAAGTCCCCGGCCTTGAGCGGCGGCATCAGCCTCCCCTTGGCAAAGGTATCGCCGCTCTCGCAGACCGGCCCGACGATGTCATAGGGCAGCAGGTCCACACCGGCGTCCGCCTCAAGAACGGGCACGATCTCGTGATGCGCGTCGTACATCGCCGGACGGATGAGGTCATTCATCGCCGCGTCGAGGATCAGGAAGCTGCGCCCGTCACCCTGCTTGACGTAAATGACGCCGCTGACCAGCAGCCCGGCATTGCCCGCGATGAACCGTCCCGGCTCGATCTCGATCTCGCAGCCAAGGTGGCCGACGGTGCGCTGGATCAGCGCACCGTAATCAGAAGGCAGCGGCGGGGCCTCGTTCGAACGGGTATAGGGAATGCCAAGCCCGCCGCCCAGATCGAGCCGGGTGATCTCGTGTCCGTCTGCCCGCAAGGCTTTGGTGAATTCCGCGACCTTCTTGTACGCCAACTCATAGGGTTCCAACTCGGTCAGTTGCGAGCCGATGTGCACGTCGATGCCGACGACTTTCAGACCGGGCAGAGAGGCCGCCTCGGCATAGACCTGCCGCGCCCAGGCCAGCGGAATCCCGAACTTGTTCTCGGACTTGCCGGTGGAAATCTTCGCATGGGTCTTGGCATCGACGTCCGGATTGACCCGGATGGTGATCGGCGCAACCACCCCCATCGAGGTCGCAACCTCGGAAATCGCCCGCATCTCCGGCTCGCTCTCGACGTTGAACTGTCGGATGCCGCCTTCCAGAGCCGTGCGGATTTCTTCGCGCGTCTTGCCAACCCCGGAGAAGACGATCTTCTCTCCCGGCACCCCTGCCGCCTTCGCCCGCGCATACTCGCCGCCGGAGACCACATCCATGCCGGCTCCTTCGGCGGCCAGCGTCTTCAGGATCGCCTGATTGGAGGCCGCTTTCATCGCGTAACAGATCAGATGCGACGGCGCCCAGCTCAGCGCCTCGTCGAACAACCGAAAATGCCGCTGCAGGGTGGCTGTGGAATAGACATAGAACGGCGTGCCCATTGCCGCCGCGATCTCGCTCAGCGGCACATCCTCGGCATGCAGCGCGCCGTCCCGATAGAGAAAATGATCCAAAGCCGCCTCCTGCGCGAAACCCGCGCCGATGTAGCCCAGACGGGACGCCGGGGAAAGGGCCTCCCCGTCCTGCTTTCTTCTCTTCGGAAAATACTCTGGGGTTCCGGGGCAAAGCCCCGACCAAAATTTTGCCCCGACAAAATTTTCACCCCGCCGGGATCAAACCGGCCGCGAGCGGAAATAGAGGTACAAGGGCAAGCCACAACTCACCCCGATGCAAAACGTCGCCGGAATCGCCAGAAGCGCCACGACGTTCCGCCGCACCGCCACCTCCGCGATGATCCACAGCGTCAAGACCACCGCCGCGATCGTCAGATCCCAGGTCAGCCCGGTGGTGGAGGCATTGACATACCAGGCGTCGATCATCGCGCCAAAGTCCCAGCCGTTCTCCCGCAGGAAGGTCACGAACCAGTACATCGGGTGCACCGCCCCCCAGAGCGCCAACACCAGCCAGAGGTGCCGCAGCCTCACTGCGCCGCCTCTTCGCTCCCCGGCCTGAGCGGCTCGCCATCCGCCCCACAGCCGGCCAACGCCAGCAGCGCAAGCACCAGCAACGCCCTCACGCCAGCATCTCCTGCCACCGCTTCACCTGCGCCCGAACCTGCTCCGGCGCCGTGCCGCCATAGCTCATCCGCGAAGCCACCGATTTCTGCACCGTCAGCACGTCGAAAATCCCCTCCGTGATCGCCGCATGCACGCCCTGCATCTCCGCCAACGACAGGTCCGGCAAATCGCAGCCCTTCTTCTCCGCCATCGCCACCAAGGCCCCCGTGACATGATGCGCCTCCCGGAAGGGTAGCCCGGTTTCCCGCACCAGCCAATCCGCAAGATCCGTCGCCGTCGAGAACCCGGACGACGCCGCCTTCTCAAGCTGCGCCCGGTTGCCGGTCATGTCCCGGACCATGCCTTCCATCGCCGCCAGCGCCAGCATCCAGTTGTCCGCCGCGTCGAAGACCTGCTCCTTGTCCTCCTGCATGTCCTTTGAATAGGCCAGCGGCAAACCCTTCATCACCATCATCAAGGCGACATTCGCCCCAAAGATCCGCCCGATCTTCGCCCGGATCAGCTCCGCCGCATCCGGGTTCTTCTTCTGCGGCATGATGCTGGAGCCAGTGCTGAACCGATCCGAGAGCGTCACGAACCGGAACTGTGCAGACGACCAGATCACCAGCTCCTCGGCAAAGCGGCTCAGATGCATCGCGCTGATGCTCGCCACCGAGAGGAACTCCAGGGCAAAGTCCCGCGCCGAAACGGCATCCAGCGAATTCGCCATCGGCCGGTCGAAGCCCAGCGCCTCTGCCGTCATGTGCCGGTCTATCGGGAACCCCGTCCCCGCCAGCGCCGCGGCACCGAGGGGCGATTCGTTCATCCGGATCCGCGCATCGCGCACTCGGGACAGATCCCGCCCGAACATCTCCACATAGGCCATCATGTGATGGCCCCAGGTCACCGGCTGCGCCGTCTGCAAGTGCGTGAAGCCCGGCATCACCCAATCGGCGCCCGCCTCCGCCTGCGCCAGCAGCGCCCGGATCAGCGCCAACAGCCCGCTCTCCGCCGCATCAAGCTGGTCCCGGACCCAGAGCCGGAAATCCACGGCGACCTGATCGTTCCGCGACCGCCCGGTGTGCAACCGTCCCGCCGGTTCGCCGATGACCTCCTTCAACCGCGCCTCGACATTCATGTGAATGTCCTCAAGCGCCGTGGAAAACGCGAACGTTCCGCCCTCGATCTCTGACAAAACCGTGAGCAAACCTTCCCGAATGGCTTCCGCATCACTAACACTAATGATGCCCTGCGCCGCGAGCATCGCCGCATGGGCCCTCGAGCCGGCAATATCCTGCGCCGCCATCCGCTGATCGAATCCGATCGAGGCATTGATCGCCTCCATGATCGCATCCGGTCCGGCGGCAAAGCGGCCGCCCCACATCTGGTTCGAGGTCTTGTCGGACATATCGCATCCTTCGGAGGGATTATGAGAAACCTTGGTCTTGCGCTGCTCTATACCGCCACGATGGCGCTTGCAAATCCGGGGTACGCCGACATCGCCGCCGCGGAGGCCGCGCGGGCCGGGGACATGAAGAAACTGACCTTCCACGCCGAGGCCAAGGACGCCGGGCAGGCGGAATTCATGACCTTCGACGGCGATCCGCTGACCCTGTCGCAATGGCAGGGCAAGTGGGTGATGGTGAACTTCTGGGCCACCTGGTGCGCCCCCTGCCGCCATGAAATGCCGATGCTCGCGGCGCTGCAACGTGAGCTTGGCGGAGAGACATTCGAGGTGCTCACCATCGCCACCTCGCGCAATCCCCCTGCCAAGATGAAAGCCTTCTTCGAGGAAATTGGCGTCGACAACCTGCCCCTGCATCGCGACCCAAAGTCCACGCTGGCCCGGCAGATGGGCATCCTCGGGCTGCCGGTGACGGTGATCCTGAACCCCGAAGGCAAGGAAATCGCCCGCCTGACGGGCGACGCGGACTGGTCCTCGGACGAAGCCAAGGCAGTGCTGTCGGCACTGATCTCAAGCGGAAGCTGAAGGGTTTCGCCTCGCTTCGCGAAGCGACCAACGCGCGCTTCGCGCGCGGCGGGGGCTCTGCCCCCACGCCCCTGTGGGGCACCTCCGAGGGTATTTGAGGACCAAAGAAGACCAGGGTGCCCCCTGCCTGTGGCAGCAGGGGGGCTTCTCCGGTCACGGTCATCGGCTCCTCAGCCTGTACCGTGCGCTCAGGCAACACGATTCTGGTTAAGAAACCCTTGCTTCTTTGGTCCCAAAATACCGCGGGGGTAGGCTCGCAGAGCCTTTTGGGGGCAGCGCCCCCGCACGGGCCGGAGGCCCGTTTCCGCGCGGCGCCGCAGGCGTCGCGCGATGGTCGGCTCGCACGTCGGATTTGCGAAGCAAATTCTGGCGCCGCGAGCCGAAAACCCTCAGACGACCACGGTCCGCTTGCGCGGCACCCACGTCCGTTTCTTCTTCTTTCCATCTTCCGTGTCGCTCTTGGTGTCCTCCGCGACCGGGAATGACCCGGAGAAGACGCCATACGGCCCGAGCCTCGAGGGCGCACTCGCGATGGCGAAAGTCTGGGATGCCAGGACGAGGGCGAGGATCAGGATACGCATGTGTTTCTCCGGGTCGTGGGCCCCCACCCACGGCACACAGATTTGGACAGGATTGTGGCGCGCGGCAACCTGTTTTTGCCACAATCGCTATATTCTTCAATGTCTTGGAAACAATGCACCCGTGTCGCGGGCATTGTCCCACTGGTAGCACCCCTATCCTGACGCCACGCAGCTTTTGACACGCACTCAAACCCGCGCACAATGCAGGCGAGGGAGGATCATCATGCCACTGCATCTGCTAGTGCCGCTGGTTGTCGGGGGCATTTTCGCCATCATGATCGCAACGGTCGTGATGGGCATGAACAAGCCGCGCCGGTTCGAATCCGAGGCGGACGCCCGATACGCATGGGAACGCGAGTTTCCGCAGATCGAGGTCAAGGCCCTTGCTCTCAGCCGTGCGGGCAATGCCGCGCTGGTCGACACGATGATCGGGCCCGGCCTCGTCTTCGCCATCGGCGCGGACAGCACGGCGCGACTGTTGTCGGGCACGCGAACAACGCGGACGGAGAATGGCCTCACCCTGCATCTGCCGGACTACACCGCACCCACCGTGCATCTGGCCCTCGACCCCGAAGAGGCCTCCGTCTGGGCCACCCGCATCGAGGCTGCACCATGACCGACACGCTGACCTACCCCGACGTCGTCTCCCTCGCCGTGCCGGTGTTCATCGCGGCGATCTTCATCGAGTTGTTCTGGATCAGGCTCACCGGGCGGGGCGGGCGCTACGAGACCCGCGACACCGTCACCTCCCTCATCATGGGCGCGGGCAATGTCGCATCGGGGATTGCGCTCGGCTTTGTCGCCTGGGGCTTCTTCATGCTGCTATGGCGGATCACGCCGCTGGACCTTGGCACTTCGCTGCCCGTGCTGATCCTGTGCTTTATCCTCGACGACCTGCGGTACTACTGGGTGCACCGTTTCGGGCACCGCATCCGATGGGTCTGGGCCAGCCATGTCAATCACCACTCCTCGCAGCACTACAATCTCTCCACCGCCTTGCGACAGACCTGGACCTACACCTTCACCTTCATGATGGTCGTCCGGGCTCCACTGATCCTGCTTGGCTTTCACCCGGCCATGGTGCTGTTCTGCGGCGGGCTGAACCTGATCTACCAGTTCTGGATCCACACCGAGGCCATCGACCGCCTGCCGAAATGGGTCGAGGCCATCATGAACACCCCCAGCCATCACCGCGTCCACCACGGCCGCAACCCGCGTTATCTGGACGCCAATTACGCCGGGGTGTTCATCGTCTGGGACAAACTCTTCGGCACCTTCGTTCCCGAAGACCCCGCCGAGAAACCGGACTACGGCCTCGTCCACAACATCGGCACCTTCAATCCGATCCGCGTCGCCTTCCACGAATGGGTCGGCATCTGGCGCGACATCACGCAACCCGGTCTGACCCTCCGCCAGCGCCTCCTCTACGCCGTCGCGCCGCCCGGGTGGTCCCACGACAACAGCCGCGAAACCTCGGACCAGATCAAAGCACGCGCAAAGCTTCCGCAACGGAATACCTGACTACCCGCCGCCCGGATTTTCCGGCATCCTGCAACCAACCCGTTGCGATCCGGTCGAAAATCCGACACGCACCCCTTGTAACGATCCCGTGATCACCCCATCTATTCAGTATACCAATGCATACCGAAAAGCCGTCAAAGCCATGCTCGACCCCTTCCTGACCGGACCTTACGTCCCCTTTACCGTCGCCCTTGCGCTGCTCTTCGGGTTGCTCGCGCTCGAACTGGTGTTTGCCATTCTCGGCGGAACGCTGCTCGGTGCAGGTGGGGACGGGCCGGATCTCGATGGCACCGACATGGACGTCGGCGACCTGCATATCGACTTCGACGGACTCGATGTGGATGCCTCGGACTTCGAACTGCCGGACCTGCACATCGACACGGACATCGACGTTGATGCGGACCCCGACATGGACACCCCCGCTGGCGCCGCCGAAGCAGGCATCGCCGCCTGGCTCGGCTTCGGCAAGATGCCCGCGCTGATCTGGCTCGCCTCGATCCTGCTCGCCTTCGGCACCACAGGGCTGTTCCTCCAGTCGGTCGTCAAGCAGCTTCTCGGCACCCCCGTGCCCGCCACTGTCGCCGCCGTACCAGCGCTGATCGTCGCCTTCCTCTTTGCCCGCCACTTCGGCGCGCTTTTCGCCCGGCTTCTGCCGAAAACCGAAACGCAATCGCTCTCCGAGCGCCACCTCGGCCGCCGCCCCGGTGTGGTCACGCAAGGCACCGCCGCCCGGAACCGCCCCGCCGAGGTGCGCGTCACCGACCGCTACGGCAACACCCATTACCTGCGCGCCGAGCCGCTCCGCGACGACGCCCGCATTCCACAGGGCAGCGAAGTCCTTGTCCTCCGGCACAAGCTGGACGGCGGCTACCGCCTTGTTCCACTCACCGATATCTAAAGGAGTTTCAAAGACATGGATCTCGTGACACTCGGCATTATCGTCGTCTCCGCCCTCGGCTTCCTGCTGCTGATCGGCCTCGTCCTCGCCCGCCTCTACCGCCGCGCCACCCGCGAAGTCAGCCTCGTGCGCACCGGCGCCGGCGGCAAGAAAGTCATCATGGACGGCGGCACCCTCGTCGTGCCGCTGCTGCACGAGGTCTCCCCCGTCAACATGAAGACCCTGCGCCTCGAAGTGAAACGCGACGGCGACGGGGCCCTCATCACACAGGACCGCATGCGCGTCGACGTGGGTGTGGAGTTCTACGTCTCCGTCCAGCCCACCGACGAGGGCATCGCCCGCGCCGCGCAGACCCTCGGCGCGCGCACCTTCGACATCGACCAGCTGCGCGAGATGATCGAAGGCAAGCTGATCGACGGTCTGCGCGCCGTGGCCGCGCAGATGACCATGGACTCGCTTCATGAGAACCGCGCCGACTTCGTGCAGGAGGTGCAGAACACCGTTTCCGAGGACCTGCTGAAAAACGGCCTCTCGCTCGAATCCGTCTCGCTGACCGCGCTCGACCAGACGCCCTTCGAGGCGCTCGACGAGAACAACGCCTTCAACGCCGTGGGTATGCGCCGCCTCGCGGAGGTCATCGCCACCTCGAAGAAGGAACGCGCCACCATCGACGCCGAGGCCGAGGTCGCCGTGCGCCGCGCCGCCATGGAAGCGGAGCGCCAGCGCCTCGCCATCGAGCGCGACGAGAAGCAGGCCAGCATCGAGCAGGCGCAGCAGGTCGCGACCATGCAGGCGGCGCAGGAAGCCGAGATTGCCGCCCGCCGCGAGGACAGCTTGCGCGAGACCGAGCGGTCCCGCATCGCCCGCGAGGAGGCCATCCGCGCCGCCGACATTGAGCGCGAGCGCAAGATCCGCGAAGCCGAGATCGCCAAGGAGCGCCAGCTCGAAGTGGCCGATCAGGAACGCCAGATCATCATCGCGCAGAAATCCGAGGAAGAGAGCCGCGCCCGCGCCTCCGCCGACCTTGCCCGCGCTGAGGCCACGAAAGCCATGGAAGCGGTGGTGACCGCCAAGCAGGTGGCCGAGGCCGAGCGTCTCAAGCAGATCGCCCTGATCGAGGCCGCCCGCGAAGCGGAGCGCGAGGCCACCAAGGTCCGCCTCGCCGCCCAGGCCGAGAAGGACGCCGCGCAGGACCGCGCTGACGCCCGCCGCGAGGAGGCGCAGGCCGACGCCGACGCCATCACCATCCGCGCCGAGGCCAAGAAGAAGGACATGCTGGCCGAGGCCGAAGGCCGCCGCGCCATCACCGATGCGGAGAACGCCCTCTCCGAAGGCATCATCGCGATGAAGATCGCGCTGGCCCGGCTGGAGGCCATGCCGGAAATCCTCGCCCAGGCCATGAAGCCGGTCGAGAAGATCGACTCGATCCGAATCCATCAGGTCACCGGCCTTGGCGGCGGCTCAGGCCCCGGCGGCGGCGCGTCCGGTGACAAGCCCGTGGTCAATCAGGCGCTGGATTCGATCATGGGCATGGCGGTGCAGATGCCCGCGCTCAAGAAGCTGGGCGAGGAACTGGGGGTCTCCATGGATGGCAGTCTCGACGGCTTGCTGAACGGCGCACTCGACGACACGCCGAAGGCCACAGACGCCCCGCCGCCTGCGGACGCCTGACATCCGCCACCCGCGCCCGGATTCTTCAAAAGAATCCGGGCCGATTTCTTTTCAAGAAATCGGCGCCAGGGTCACGCGACACATCCGCCCGTTAACCATTTTGCCGCAAATCTGGCCCGGCCTTGAGCCCGGTCGATAATGGTATCGGTACCATAAAATCAAATCTGTACGAAAATCGGCAGGTTTTGTACCAAACTCGGGTTAACGCCCCGTGGATGCGAGTTAATTTTCGTTAACCCGGTGTGGTGAAATGCCCGGACCAGGCCACATCTGGTATGCGCCCGGGACCGCCCGATGGCTTAACCCCGCCGCACGATGCCTTAACCTGACCGGCCCGAAAATCGTGGCTCCGCCGTGTTAACCTGTCGCCTCAGCGGCAGTAACTGCCCGAGCGATAGGATGCCGTATCGAAATGCAGATGGTCCTTGTGGAACCCGTCGGAGCCGGGCCCGAGCACCGTGCCAAACGGACCACAGGCAGATTTGTGCATCTCTTTCAAGGCCTTGCCATCCTTGCCGCGACCCCAGTGATGCAGCACGGAAATCTCCGTGCCATCCTTCAGCCGCACGGCGCTGATGTCGATGGCATTGCCTTTTCCGTGCTCGGAGATCTTCGCGCCGCGTTGGTGGTTCCGCGTCCGGCAGGCATAATGCGCCGCGACCTTGAGTTCGCTCAACCCCCCGCCCCGCTTGCCGATCGCAGGCTTCGCGCCGGTCTCGAGCCAGGACCTAAGTGTCTGAGCTGTCTTGCAATTCAGCGTCGCAGGCTGGCTCAGCGTGACCGAGCCGATGGCCCTCAGGCTCACCGCATCCTCGACCCCGCAGACACCGTTGCCGTCCACCGTGCCGATTCGTTCGCCCACGAGCAGCGGATCGCCACACAATCCACCGCCCTCGAAGCTGGTTTCATCGCCGCCGGCAAAGGCCTGCTTGAGCAGACCGCGGACCCCTAACCCGTTGCCATCCCGCGCCTTTTCACGCCCGCCACCACAGGCAGCCAAAGCCAGACATGCACAGAAAACGAGTCCGAATCCCTTCACCGCTCTACCTTTGCGCGACCAAAATCTGGAGCATCAGTATCCTGACCCGCATCCAGAATACCACGCCGAATGGCCCGGGTGTGGGTGAAATAGGCATGAAGCTGCTCACCATCCCCCGTCCGAATCGCCCGCTGAAGGGCCATCAACTCCTCGGTAAATCGCCCGAGAATCTCGATGGTGGCCTCCTTGTTGGTCAGGAAAACGTCGCGCCACATGGTCGGATCGCTCGCCGCGATACGCGTGAAGTCCCGGAAACCGGCGGCAGAAAACTTGATAACCTCCTGATCTGAAACGCGTCTCAGATCATCCGCCACGCCGACCATCGTATAGGCAATCAGGTGTGGCACGTGACTCACCACGGCGCAGACCAGATCATGGTGCCCGACCTCCATCCGCTCGGTGTTCGCCCCGAGCGCCCGCCAGAACGCCTCCAGACGCTCCACCGCCGCCTCGTCCGAATTCTCGGTCGGCACGATCAGGCACCAGCGGTTGTCGAAGAGCGTCGAAAATCCCGATTCGGGTCCGGAATGCTCCGTCCCCGCCATCGGATGCGCCGGAACGAAGTGCACGCCATCGGGAACATGCGGCGAAACCACCTCGATCACCGTTGCCTTGACGGAGCCGACATCCGTGACGGTCGCGCCCTTTTTCAGATAGGGTTCAATGGCTTGCGCGACCGAACCCATCGCGCCAACCGGCACGGCGAGCACCACAAGATCCGCGTCCCGAACCGCCTCCTCGGCAGAGTCGCAAACCTCGTCACACAGACCGATGCGCCGCGCGGTCTCGCGAGTCTCGCTGCTGCGCGCGTAACCGCTGACCTTGCCGGCCACATTGCCTCGCCGCATCGCCCAGAACATCGACGACGCGATCAGGCCCAGCCCGATCAGCGCGACCTTTTCATACCGCTGCGTCATCGCTCACCTGCCTTGAACAGCCCGATGCAATGCGCGACGCGGCGGCAGGACGGCTCGTCACCGACCGTGATCCGCAGCGCGTTGGGCAGGCCATACCCGGCAACCCGCCGGACGATGATCCCCTGTTTCTGCAGAAATTGGTCGCAAGCCTCGGCTTCCTCGCGCGAGCCGAACCGGGCCAGCACGAAATTCGCCATCGACGTATCGCAGGGCACCCCGTGCTCGCCAAGCGCCTCGGCCAGCCACACACGGAGTCGCGCGTTCTCGCTCCGGCAATGTTCGACGTAGCGCGTATCGCGCACGGCGGCTTCGGCAGCCGCCAGAGCGACGGTCGACAGGTTGAACGGTTGCCGGATGCGGTCCAGGACCGCGATAATCTCCACCGGAGCATATCCCCAGCCGACACGCATCCCGCCAAGCCCGTAAAGCTTTGAAAACGTGCGCGTCATCACGACATTGTCCCGCATCTCGACCAGCTTGGCCCCGCCGTCGTAGCCTTCGACGAACTCGGCATAAGCCCCGTCAAGAACAAGGATCGCGCCGGCAGGAATGCCTTCGGCCAGTCGTTCGATCTCGGACAGGCCGATCATCGTGCTTGTCGGATTGGCTGGATTGGCGATAAAGATCAGCCGCGTGCGGTCCGTGCAGGCAGCCAGGATCGAGTCGACGTCGACCACGCGCTCCTGTTCGGGCACCTGCACCGGCGTTGCGCCAACCGCGTGGGCAAGAATGGGGTACATCGAAAACCCGTGCTCGGTGTAGATCACCTCGTCTCCCGGCCCCGCATAGGCCTGCGCGAGCATCTGCAGGATCTCGTCGGACCCGACCCCGCAAATGATCCGCTCGACCTTGACGCCGTGTACCTCGGCAATCGCGCTTCGCAGCTCGATGTGATCGGTCGAGGGGTAGCGATGGACCTCATGTGCGGCGCGGACGATGGCGTCCTTCACCGCGTCGCTCGGGCCGAACGGGTTCTCGTTCGAACTGAGCTTGATGATGTTGGTCATGCCGTCGATGCGGGATTTGCCCCCGACGTACGGCGAAATTTCCATGATACCCGGCTGCGGTTCGATCTGCGACATGGGGGCCTCCTTGCGGGGAACTGCTTACCCGCGCGCCGCTCCCGTGAAAAGCATGAAACGCAGTCGCGTCAGGGGCCTAGACGATAACCTCTTGGGCACGCTGCGGACCAACGCCGAAGACCCGCTTGTATCGCTCGATCTCATCCTTCGGGCCCATGGCCTTGTTGGGGTTGTCCGAAAGCTTGACGGTGGGGTTGCCATCGGCGCTGACCGCCTTGCAGACCAGCGAGAACGGGGCAAGCCCATCGTCGGGCGCCAATCCGCGGAAATCGTTCGTAAGCAGGGTCCCCCAACCGAAGGAGACACGAACCCGGCCGTGAAACTGTTGATAGAGCTCGAGAATTTTCTTCTCGTCGAGACCATCGGAGAAAATCACCAGCTTTTGTGTCGGGTCCTCGCCGCGCGCCTTCCACCAGCGGATCGCGGTTTCGGCCCCGGTGGCCGGGTCACCGCTGTCTATCCGGATACCGGTCCAGCCGGCCAGCCAGTCCGGAGCCTTCTGTAGGAAGCCTTCGGTCCCGTAGGTGTCGGGCAGGATGATCCGGAGGTTGCCCTCATGTTCCTCGTGCCAGTCAGCCAGAACCTCGTAGGGTGCCCGGGCCAGCGCCGCGTCATCCTCGGCCAGCGCCGCGTAGACCATCGGCAACTCGTGCGCGTTGGTTCCGATAGCCTCCAGATCACGGTTCTTGGCGATCAGGCAGTTCGATGTTCCGACGAAACTGCTGCCGAGCCCTTCGATCATTGCCTGCACACACCAGTCCTGCCACAGGAATGAATGCCTGCGGCGGGTTCCGAAATCGGCGATACGCACCCCCGGCTCGCTACGCAGATGCTCGACCTTTTCCCAGAGCTTCGTCATGGCGCGGGCATACAGCACCTGGATCTCGAACCGGCCCATGGTCTTGAGCACCGCGCGGCCGCGCAACTCCATGAGCACCGCAAGGGCCGGAATCTCCCAGAGCATCACTTCCGGCCACTTGCCTTCGAATGTCAGCTCGTACTGGTCGCCGACCCGCTCCAGATGGTAGGGCGGAAGCGCGAGGTTCTCGAACCATTCCATGAATTCCGGCGTGAACATCTGCCGCTTGCCGTAGAAGGTATTCCCGCGCAGCCAAGTGCTCTCGCCCCGCGTCAAACGAAGGCTGCGGATATGGTCAAGCTGTTCACGCAACTCGCCTTCGTCGATCAACTCGGCCAGTGGCACCTGCGTCGAGCGGTTAATCAGGCTGAAGGTGACCTGCGTGTCTCGACGGTTTCGGAAAACCGACTGGCACATCAACAGCTTGTAGAAATCGGTATCGATCAGCGACCGGACGATCGGATCGATTTTCCATTTGTGGTTCCAGACGCGGGTGGCGATGTCCAAGTGTCAGCCTCATTGTTCGCACGAAGCCGTGATACGCCAGTTTCCCCCTTGGTTGAAAGCGGTTTCTCCCCACGTTCCGCCAGGACGAGAGCCGTGATCAAATCCTTTCTCCGCAAAGGCTTGGTGATGAAGTCGTCCATTCCCGCCTTGGCGCAGGTCTCGCGATCGCTCTCGAAGGCATTGGCGGTCAGGGCCGCAATATGTGGTTGCGGAATTTCGAGGGTCCGGATGATACGGGTCGCCGACACCCCGTCGAGCTCGGGCATCGACATATCCATGAAAATGACGTCCGGACGAAACTCCAGAGTCATTTCCACCGCCTCGCGACCGTTTATCGCCTCAAACAGCTCCACGGGCTGATCCTTCAGACACCGTTTCACGAGCAGCCGGTTGGTGGCGTTGTCCTCGGCCAACAGCACCCGCATCCGCCGGGTCAGCTGCCGTTCGAAGTCCGCCTGTTGCGCCGTCGGGACGATGTCCTCCGGGCCGGGACGCCCGAGCGCGATGCAGACTTCGAAGGCCGATCCCCCGCCCTCGGGCGCGGGCAGCAGGCGGATATGACCGCCCATGCGCTGCGCCAACGACTGCGAAATCGGCAGCCCCAGGCCGGTTCCGCCAAAGCGCCGTGTGGTGGCGGCATCGGCCTGCTGGAACTTCCCGAAGATGTGTTCCGCGCGGTCCGGTGGAACTCCGACCCCGGTGTCCCTGACCTCCACCCGCATGGTCCAGCCGTCGCCGGCCGCCTCGGCAGAGGAGAGCACCGTAACACAGCCAAAATCGGTGAATTTCACCGCGTTTCCAATGAGATTCACGAGAATCTGGCGCATCCGGCTGGAGTCGAACAGCGCGATGTCCGGCAAGGTTCCATCGGTGCGCACGTCCAGCGTCAGCCCCTTGTCCTCTGCCATTGCACGCAACAGCCGCACGGCATCCTCGATCACCTGCGCCGGCGGATGCGGGCGGCGTTCGATCTCGACTTTGTCGGCCTCGAGCCGGGAGTAATCCAGCACGTCGTTGATGATTGTCAGCAGCGAAATGGACGCACTCTGGATGATTCCGACGTATTCATTCTGTTCCGATCCAAGGTCCTCGGCCGCCAGGAGATCCGCCATGCCGACGATCGCGTTGAGCGGCGTGCGCATTTCGTGGCTCATCGTGGCGAGGAAGGCGGATTTCGCGCGCGCACCCTCCTCTGCCTGCATGCGAGCCTGAGCCATTTCCTCCTCATGCCGCACAAGATCGGTCACGTCCCGCTCGATCGAAACCAGCGTTTCGATGGTGCCGCCAGGTCCGAACACCGGAACGCGGTTCACCTCGACCCAGATCTTCTGCCCGTCCTTGGTATAATTGAGCAACCTTGCCTTGAGGACGGGCTGACGAACCAGTGTCTCGATCTCGTCCCTTTGACCCTCGGGAACGCTGTCTGGCCCCTCCAGCACCTCCCAAGGCTTTCGCCCGACCACCTCCTCGCGGCTGAACCCGGTCAGCCGGACAAAGGAGTCATTGACCCAGGAGATGTCGAGGTTGGGCTTGAACAGGATCACGCTGTCGTTCGCATGGCGCGCCACGAACGACAGGTTGCGCATCTCCCTTTCCCGGATTTCAAGCTCCCGGTTCACGGTGCTGAGTTGCTCCGCTCCGTCGATCAGCGCCCGCTCGTTCTCCATCCTGCGTTGAAACGACCGAACCCAGACGCTGACGAAATTCTGCGTAAGATAGGAGAGGAGCGCGACTTCGATCACGTGGGTTACAAGGCGGTGCCCCGTTTCGCCGTCACTGCGCGCCTCGAACAGGACGAAAGCGCAGGCGCAGGCTCCGTAAATCCCCAGCTTGACCTTGCTTGCCGGCGGATGGTGCGTCAGGGCATATCCCGCGTTGACCGCGGCAGCCATGAGGAAACAGAGGGCAACGAGTTCCGCTTCGTGGTTCGGCGCGGTTTCGACGAGCAGGATGACACAGCACGTAATGGTAAGCGCCTGAACCGCTGCCCCGAACGTCGTATAGCCAATGATCGAAGACAGCCCCACACCGCGGCGGCGTGCCGTCTGTGCCACGCGAAGGAGGATCATCTCGAAACCCTCGCCGCAAACCGCCAGAAGTGTCGCCGCAAGCGCAGCGTCCATCGAGACGAAGAAGGCGATGTAGGACGAGCCGATCAGGGTGGCGACCTGGCGCTGCCAGAACGTGCGGATTCGCGCCCGCGCATAGCGGTCGAACAGCGCGGAGCGGCTGTAGCGGGACGCAAAGGTTTCCGCGCTCATCAAAGGCTCGGTCCGGGTTTCGGCGGGCATGGGCGGCTCAAACAGGGTTTACCCATGTCTAGCCCGCCAAAGTTTAGAAATGGCGAATGTGATCCGCTTTTCTCACGCCAGGATGACACCGGCCTTCATCATGCCGTCCCGCGCTGCCGCAAGGCTGCCGTCGAGGTCTATGGCGCGGCAGAGGTCCTGCCTGACAGTCACGGAAAACCCGAGCCTCGCTGCATCAACTGCCGAGAAATTCACGCAAAAATCGGTTGCGAGCCCGACCATGACAAGCTCCGTGATCGCGCGCGTGCGCAAGTACCCCTCGAGTCCCGTGGGCGTCTGGTGATCGTTTTCGAAGAACGCGGAGTAGCTGTCGATTTGCGGCCTGAATCCCTTGCGCAGGATCAGGTCTGCCCGGTCGACCTCCAGCGCCATATGGAAATTCGCACCTGGCGATCCCTGCACGCAATGATCCGGCCAGAGCACTTGTGCTCCGTAGGGCATCTGCGTGACGCTGAAAGGGGTGGCGCCCTCGTGCTGCGAGGCAAAGGAGGAATGCCCGGCGGGGTGCCAGTCCTGTGTCAGGATCACCGCGTCGAACTCCGACATCAGCGCGTTGATCGGTTGCACGATCTCGTCGCCGCCCGACACGGCAAGTGCGCCACCGGGGCAGAAATCGTTCTGGACGTCGATGACAATCAATCCGCGCATGATGGCTCTCCCGATACGGCCCGCCAGGATGGTAGGGCCGAGCCGCGGGGCCTTCAACCGGAATGCGGCAATGCGGCGCTTGGCTGTCCCGGCGCATCGGAGTATGAGGCGGCGCATGTATACGGTCTGCGCCCTCTATCACTTCACCCGCTTTACCGATCACGCAGCACAGCGCGGTCCATTGCTGGACCTGTGCCGTCGCGAGCAGATCACCGGCACGCTCCTGCTGGCGGCCGAGGGACTCAACGGGACGGTTGCCGGACCGAAGTCCGGGATCGAGGCTTTGCTGTCCCATATCAAGACGCTACCCGGTTTCGCCGATCTCGAGTGGAAGCTCTCCACCGCCACCGAGCGACCCTTCGCCCGCATGAAAGTGCGGTTGAAGAAGGAAATCGTGACCATGGGCCAACCGGATGTCGATCCGCTGGCGAAGGTCGGGCACTACGTCGAGCCCGAGGACTGGAACGCGCTCATCCGCTCCCCGGATGTGGCCCTGATCGACACGCGCAACGATTACGAGGTCGCCATCGGCACCTTCGAAGGCGCCATCGACCCGCAGACCGAAACGTTCCGCGACTTTCCCGCCTGGTGGGAGGCCAACAAGGACCGTTTCCACAACAAGCGTGTCGCGATGTTCTGCACCGGCGGCATCCGCTGCGAAAAATCGACGAATTATCTTTTGAGCCAAGGGGTTGAAGAGGTCTATCACCTCAAGGGCGGCATCCTGAAGTACCTGGAGGAGGTGCCACAGGAAGACAGCGCCTGGCAAGGCGAGTGCTTTGTCTTCGACGGTCGGGTTTCCGTGGGGCACGGCCTGGCAGAAGGTCCGCACAGGCTTTGCCACGCGTGCCGCCGCCCGATCCTGCCGCAGGACATGCAGCGCCCGGAGTACGAGCACGGCGTCTCCTGCCACCTGTGCAGGGACGAAACCAGCGACGAGGACAAGGCCCGCTTCCGCGAGCGGCAGAAACAGATCGCCCTGGCGAAGGCCCGTGGCGAGCGGCACCTGCACGCCGATGTCGGTGATTATCCGGCCGAGCTTTAGGCCGGAACCATCTCGCGCCGCGCCCGGTTGCCGCGGGTCAGGATCACCACCATGATCGCGATGTTGAGCCCGTTCCAGACAATGCCGTTGACGAAGGCCCACTGGTAGCTGCCGGTCCAGTCATAGATCGCGCCGGAGAGCCAGCCGCCCAGAGCCATGCCCAGGATCGTCATCATCATGACGAAGCCCACCCGCGCTCCGGCCTCCCGAGCAGGCAGGTACTCGCGCACGATCACCGCATAGCTCGGCACGATGCCGCCCTGGCTGAGCCCGAAGATCAGGCTGACGGTGTACAGGCTGACGAGGCCTCCCGCGGGCAGGTAGAAAAAGAGGGCGATGGCTTGCAGCGTCGAGCCGATCAGCAGCGTGCGGACCCCGCCGAGACGATCCGCAAGCAAACCGGAAATCAGCCGCGACACGACACCGCCAATCAGCATGAGTGAAAGCATTTCCGCCCCCACCGCTGCGCCGAACCCCATGTCGACACAGAGCGCGACGATATGGACCTGCGGCATGGACATGGCCACGCAACAGCCGATGCCGGCAAGGCCGAGCATCCATTGCAACTGGCTTGGGGTGAACCCGGTGGCCGTGGCGCGGCTGCGGCTGACGGCATCGGTCTGGAGCAGAACGTCCTGCGGCACACGGCGGCGCAGCAATTGCGCAAGTGGCAGCATGGCGAGAACCGTGATGATCGCGAGGACGGAGTAGACCCAGCGCCACCCCTCATCCGCGCCGAAGTGGCTGAGCAAGGGCGGCCAGATTGCGCCGGAGACATAGTTTCCCGATGCCGCGATGGCCACGGCAATACCACGCCGCCTCTGGAACCACTGGGAAATATCCGCGATCAACGGCCCAAAACAGGCAGCCGTGCCAAATCCGATCCCGAGTTGCACCAGAGCCAGCACCCAGATCGACGGCGACAACGCCGCAAGAGCATAGCTGGCTGCGATCAGCACGCCCGCCCCGGTCAGGGCCGTGGTCACACCAAAGCGGTCCACGATCTGGCCGATGCCGAAGTTGCCGATCGCAAAACCGATCATCGTGGTGACATAGGGGAGAGAGGCCAGTGCGCGGCTGGCGGCGAATTCCGACTGCACTTCGGGCATCACCACGGTCACCACCCACATGCCGACATTGCCCACAACCGCGATGAGCAAAGTGATCGCGAGGCGGAGCCAGGAGTAGGACGAGTCGAGGACGGATTCGGAATTCATGGCTGGACACTATGCCGCCGCGTGGCGCACTGATAGGTCCAAAAGCGGCAGCGCGGGAGGACCAGATGACGGACGAGATCAGAAGCCATGTCTTGCGGGACGGCGAGACGGAGGTGACGGTCCTGTCGATGGGCTGTGTCCTGCAGGACTGGACGGTGGGCGGCCAGCGGGTGATCCTCGGTTACAGCGACGTCGAGGATTACCGGGAAAACCCGAAGTCCATGGCCATCGTCGTCGGCCGCGTCGCCAACCGAACCGCCAATTGCACCTTCGAGATGGACGGGGAAACCTATACCCTTGCCAGCCGCGGCGGCCCGCATCACCTGCACGGCGGCCCGGGCGGCATCGGCTGGCGCAACTGGAACATGAAGCCGCTTTCCGACAAGGCCGTACGGCTGACCCTGCATTCACCGGATGGCGACCAGGGCTATCCCGGCGCGGTCGACTTCGAAGTCCTGATCTCGCTCGATGGCCCTGCATTGACATGGGAAATGAACGCCCGACCGGACCGCAAGACGCCGATCAACATGGCGCAGCATGTCTATTTCAACCTTGCCGGTGCCGGCACGATCCGCGACCATCGGTTCCGCATAAATGCCTCGCACGTCACGCCGACGGACGAGAACCTGATCCCGACCGGGGAGCTTATGCCCGTGGACGGCACCCGGTTCGACCTGCGCCAGGAGCGCCTGCTGAGCGAAGCCGACCCGGACGCGCAGGGCTACGACTGGAACCACTGCCTCGACGGCGGTGATGAGGCGCAAGTCGAGGTGACCGCGCCGGACGGCATGCGCCTGCAACTCTGGACCAACCGCAAGGGTCTGCAATTCTACACGGGAAGCTTCCTGTCGAGCCACGGCACGCCGCATCCAGGCATCCCGCACGGCCCGTTTGCCGGGTTCTGCATAGAGGCACAGGACTACCCCAACACCCTCAATACACCGGAATTCGGCTCGATCTTCGTGACGCCGGACGCGCCCTATTTCCAGCGCACGACAATCCGCATCGCTCGCGATTGAGCGGTGGTCACCAGGCCGGGGTTTCAACTCCCGGCCCATCCTCCTATGGTGGCGCGCAAACCGACATGACCCGATAGGAGGCCGCCAATGCTCAGGAACGACCAGCTGGACCAATGGGATCGCGAGACGTTCTTCCACCCGTCGACCCACCTTGCCGAGTTCGCCCGGGGCAATGCACCGCAGCGCGTCATCGCCACCGGAAAAGACTGCCACATCACCGACCGGGACGGCGTGAAACTGCTCGATGCCTTTGCCGGTCTGTACTGCGTCAACGTCGGCTATGGCCGCCCCGAGATTGCCGAAGCCATCGCCGAGCAGGCGAAGGAACTGGCGTATTACCACGCCTACGTCGGTCACGGCACCGAAGCGTCCATCACGCTGGCGAAAATGGTGCTCGACCGTGCGCCGGATCACATGTCGAAGGTCTATTTCGGTCTGTCCGGGTCTGACGCGAACGAAACCAATGTCAAATTGATCTGGTATTACAACAACATCCTTGGCCGACCCGAGAAGAAGAAGATCATCTCCCGCTGGCGCGGCTATCACGGCTCCGGCCTGATGACCGGGTCTCTGACCGGGCTCGAGCTGTTTCACAAGAAGTTCGACCTGCCGCTGGCGCAGGTGGTCCATACCGAGGCCCCGTACTATTTCCGCCGCCCCGAACTTTCCATGTCCGAGGCGGACTTCGTCCAGCATTGTGTCGACGCGCTCGAAGCGCTGATCGAACGGGAAGGCGCCGACACCATCGCAGCCTTCATCGGCGAGCCGGTACTGGGCACCGGCGGCATCGTCCCCCCACCCGCGGGATATTGGCCGGCGATCCAGGCGGTTCTCGAAAAGCACGACATCCTGCTGGTGGCTGACGAGGTCGTGACCGGCTTCGGGCGTCTCGGCTCCATGTTCGGCTCGGAACATTACGGGTTGAAGGCGGACCTGATCACCATCGCCAAGGGCCTCACGTCCGCCTATGCGCCGCTGTCCGGGTCCATCGTCTCGGAGAAGATGTGGAAGGTGCTTGAGCAGGGTACGGACGAGAACGGCCCGATCGGCCACGGCTGGACCTATTCCGCCCATCCCATCGGCGCGGCAGCCGGCGTGGCGAACCTCGAACTGATCGACAAGCTGAACCTGGTGCAAAACGCGGGCGAGACCGGCGCATACTTCAATGCCGCGATGCAGGAGGCGCTCGGCGGACACATCCACGTGGGAGACGTCCGGGGCGAAGGCATGCTCTGTGCGGTGGAATTCGTGCGGGACCGGGACGGACGCGCATTCTTTGACGCCTCAGAAAAGGTCGGTCCGCGGATCGCGGCGGCGCTCCTGTCCCGCGGGATCATTGCCCGCGCGATGCCGCAGGGCGACATTCTGGGGTTCGCCCCGCCGTTCTGCCTGACCCGAGAGGAGGCCGGCGAAATCGTGGACAAGACGGCGCAATCCGTTGCCGAAGTGCTCGGCTAGGGGGTGCGGGGCATAGCCCCGCCCTACGTCACGTCGGCGTTCGCGGTGGGACTTGCAATCAAAAGTACCCGCGCACGAGGCTTCCCGCGAGCAGGGCCCATCCATCCGCGATCACGAAGAACGCCAGCTTGAATGGCAAGGACACGATTGCGGGCGGCACCATCATCATGCCCATCGACATCAGCACTGCCGCAACCACGAGGTCGATGATCAGGAACGGCAGGAAAATCAGAAACCCGACCTGGAACGCCCGGGCAACTTCCGAAAGCATGAAGCTCGGGATCAGCACCGACAGGGGCGCATCCGGCGACAGGGTGCTGCCCTGCGCATCCGGCCGCAGGTCCGCCATGGCCCGGTAGGTGTCCGGATCCGCGCGCCCGGCCATGAAGGTCCGGAACGGCTCCAGAGTCAGCGGGATCGCCTCGTCGACCTCGATCTGCTCGTTCAAGAGCGGCTCGACCCCGGCGTCCCAAGCCTGCGTGAAGACAGGCTCCATCACGAAGTAAGTCAGGAACAAGGCAAGACTGACGATCAGCATGTTCGGCGGCGACTGCTGGAGGCCCACCGCCTGCCTCAGGATGCCGAGAACCGTGACCATGAAAGGAAAACAGGTCACCATGATCGCGATGCCCGGCGCGAGGCTGAGCAGCGTGATCAGGGCAATCAGCTGAACGCTGGTGGCGGTGACGGACCCGCCGTCGCCGAGGTCGATCGCCACCGATTGAGCCTGCGCCGCGACGGGCAGCAGAAGCAGAGCGACCGCAATGAAAAGTCTACGCATGGATCAGGACGGCGCCTGAAGATCGACAACCTCGGTCAGGCGCACGGCAAGTTGACTGTGTCCGTCTCCCTCGACAACTTCGAGAACGCCGATACCGATCAGACGTTCGCCGACGTACAGCTCGACCGGGTCTTCCAGCCGCTTGTCGAGCGGCAAAACCGAGCCTTCGCCGAGTTGCAGCAGCTCCCGCACCAGCGGACGCGCCCGACCGACAGAAACCGTGATCTCGATCGGAACAGAGGTGAAAGGCGTGCTCTGCTCGGGTTTGGGGGACACTTGGGCATTATCCATTGGCGAGTTTTCTCCGGTTGTCATGGGCAAACCCTTCTACCGCCTCGGATACCGAGGCGAGCAGGTCACCCAGATCGATCTGTTTTTCCACCTGTCCGAACCGGATGTCAGCCTGCTCGTCAGCCAGCGTGTCATCCTCGACGACGCTGACAGGAAAGCCGAAATCCTGAGACAAGAGATCCGTGATTCCATCGAGATTGGCAGCGGATACGGCAATCTCGACCTCGACCGACCCGATGTCCTTGGCCATCTCGTGCAACTTGTCGACGAGATGCATGCCGATGG
Source organism: Tropicibacter sp. S64 (assembly GCF_049803835.1). NCBI lineage: Bacteria > Pseudomonadati > Pseudomonadota > Alphaproteobacteria > Rhodobacterales > Roseobacteraceae > Tropicibacter > Tropicibacter sp. S64. The sequence continues at coordinate 67,683 of NZ_JBNAGK010000001.1, forward strand.
TAGCTCGGGCAATACCCGGCAACAGCGCATTGACCATCTCTTTCAGTAGCGGCGAAATGGCGTCCAGCATGTGATTGCTGGCCTCGTGATACGTGAACGACAGGTCCTGCAAGTGTTGGGCAAGCGCACTTGAAATGCGTGTCCGGTCGTCGGATTGCGCTTTGAGCGCATCGTCCCATCCGGCCTTGAAACCATTCTCGAACGCCTCGAGGCGCACGCCTTCAAGATCGACTTCCGCAAGCGCGACTTCCGTTTTGCCGACGGTCTTCTGGGCCTCGCCGAAGTCCTCGAACATCTGCCTCAGCGGATTCATCCGACTTCTTCCTTGTCTTCCTCAAGCCAACTGCGGAGAATTTCCACGGTCTCTGTCTTGCGCTCCTCGATCAGGTTGCGCAGCCGTTCAACCGGATCCTCTTCGGCGGGAGATTCGAAATCGACCATGCCCATGCCGCCAAAGTTACCGCCACCGCTCATGACGGGCAGATCGCCAAAACCGTCGTCCATGTCGATTTCACCGTTCAAAGCGTCTCCCTCCGGAGCGGGAAGGGCATTGACCATGCCGGTTCCGGCATCCGCACGGGACAGGACCGGACGCACCACGAACAACCCGAGGATAAGGGCAACCGCCGCGAGAACTCCGATCTGGATCAAACGCATGGTATCGATCGTCCCGGCAAACAGGCCAGGCTCGATCGGCCCGGTACCAAGACCTTCCGGCCGCTCGAACGGCAAGGACCGAATGGTGATTTCGTCACCGCGATCTGCGTTGAACCCAACGGCCGAAGCCACCAACGCCTGCAATGCCTGCAATTCGTCATCGGCGATCGGGACGAACTGCTGAACACCGTTCGCGTCCGGGGCGTATGTGCCATTGACCAGAACCGCGACAGTCAGACGCTTGATGGCACCCGGCACGCGGGTCACCTCGCGCGTTGTCTCCGACACCTCGTAGTTGACGCGCTCGCGAGTTTCCGCCGTCTTGGCTGTCGAGTTCTGGCCGCCACCGGCCTGTCCGTCGGGCAGGTTGGAGGCCACGCTGACATCGCCGCTGCCCGAATTCTGCGAGCTGTCGTTGCGCTCTTCCGTATCCGTCGAAACAACCACGCGGCCTTCGGGGTCGAATAGTCGCTCACGGATCGATTCGGCCTCGGTTTCGGTATCGACGCTGACTTCGACGACTGCGTTCCCGGTGCCAACCCGCGCCTCCATCAGGCGCTGGACACGCTCGCGCAACTGGCTTGCCTTGTCGTCGGCGGATTGCCCGGTCGGAGTATCGGCCTCGGCGCCGATCAAACCGCCCTTGCCATCAATGACGGCGACACCTTCGGGTTCGAGCCCTGGAACCGCAGATGCCACGAGAAACTTCAGTGCACGCGCCTGCTGAGGAGACAGGATTCCGGCGGTCATCGTCACGGAAATCGAGGCTGAAGGACTGACATCGCGCTGGAACGGGTTCGCACTGCTGTTGGCAATGTGGACGCGGGCCGTTGCGATCTGCGGATTGGAGACGATGGTTCTGGCCAGTTCCCCTTCTTTCGCACGCCAATAGGCCGCATCGAACATTTGCGATGTCGTCCCGAACCCGGACAGGTGATCGAGCAGTTCGTAACCTTGCGAGCTGTTCGCCGGCAGGCCCTCACTGGCCAGCGTGAGCCGCAGGGCATCGCGCTCGGTACTCGGCACGAAAATCGCCCCGCCCCGCACATCATATTGGACGCCACGTGCTTCCAGCGCCTGGACAACCTCCCCCGCGGCCCCGTTTTCCAAGCCGGCGTACAGCAGATCCATGTTTGGCGCCGATGCCATTCGCGCGATGCCAAGCACCGCGAGAATCATCGCAAGCGACGCACCGATCGCAACGATCCTTTGTCGACCGCTCAACGCATTCCAGACTGACAGTTTCTGCTGCAAGGGGAACCTCCGCTCCAAACATTCTGTTCGGTTGGCCCCAAACTGACCCAATCGGCTTAACATTCAGTTAGCCCCTTAGGCTTATAACGCCTTGGAACAGAAAAGAGGTTGAGCATGGCCGAGACGACGGCAGAAGGAGAAGGCATCGAGGAGAAGAAGCCGTCGAAGCTTCCGCTCATTCTCGGTATCGTATTGGCCCTCGCCGGTGGTGGCGGTGGTTTCTTTGCCGTTTCTTCGGGTTTGCTGGGCGGCGGCGGTCAGGCCGATCACGCCGAATCGCTTCCCGAAGAGGATGCGCATATGGTGCCCGTGGAAAACGCCCCATTGGCTGACATCGCCTTCGTCGAAGTACCGAAGATGCTTATTTCACTTGGGCCATCCGCACAGGCGGATCACCTGCAATTCCGTGCCAGCCTTGAGGTTCCAAAACAGTACGCGCCTGAAGTCGAAGGGCTGCTGCCCCGGGTTCAGGACGTGATGAACAGCTATCTGCGCGCGCTGGACCCGGCAATGCTGGAACAGCCCGGCGCCCTGGTCAAATTGCGCGGGCAGATGCTCCGGCGCGTGTCCATGGTCGCTGGCGAGGGCCGCATCCGCGACCTGCTCGTGCTTGAATTCGTATTGAACTGAAAGGGGTGAACATGGACATGATTGCCGACATCTTGCTTGTGGCCGGCGCATTGGGCGCAGGTTTCTATTGCTTTGTCCTTGCGCGGCGGCTGACCCGGTTCACCGATCTCGAAAGTGGAGTTGGCGGTGCCGTGGCCGTGTTGTCGGCGCAAGTCGACGATCTTACGAAGACCCTCGCAGCAGCGCAGTCGACGGCGGGCGAGTCGTCCAAGTCGCTGCAGGATCTGACGGAACGCGCCGAGGACGTGGCAAAGCGTCTCGAATTGATGGTTGCCTCCATGCACGACTTGCCCCGGCAAGGATCGGAACCGCAGCAGCCGCCGCACGCTCCGCAACCAGATACGGTGTTCTTTCGCCATCCGAGAAACTGAGGAAAGCGCATGGGAAAAGCAAAGACCCCAAAACCCGCCGCGACCACCGCCAAGCCCCGCCGGAAAAGGCGCGGAATGCGGGGTGCACTCGCAATTGTCGGCGGACTCCTGATCTCGTCGGCAGTTCTGCGCGCCGCTGTCGGCGCAGGCGAAGCCTTTGCCCGGGAAAGCCCACCGGAAGCCGCCGTTCCAGCCGAACATGCGGCCGCCGCAACGCACGCAGACTCTGGACACGGCATAGAGGACCAGGTGGCCGCCGTCGCGCCCTCCGATCCCCATATGGCCGCGGCATCCGGTGGTGCGCCTGTGATCCAGCGGGTGGCGGACGAGGACATCATGCCGCTCATCGAGGCTCTCAACAAACGGGAGGCCAGGGTCAAGCAGCGCGAACAGGATATAGATGTTCGCATGCAGGCCTTGTCGCTTGCCGAACAGGAAATAGACAGGAAACTCGCGGAGCTCGAGGCCGCTGAGCGGAAACTTCGCGACACGCTGGCCCTTGCGCAGACTGCCGCCGAAGACGATCTGACCCGCCTGACCGACGTCTACGCCAACATGAAGCCGAAACAAGCCGCAGCCCTGTTCGAGGAAATGGACCCCGAGTTCGCCGCCGGTTTTCTTGCCCGCATGCGATCCGATGCTGCCGCCGCCATCATGGCGGGTCTGACCCCCAACGCGGCCTACACCATCAGCGTGGTTCTGGCAGGCCGCAACGCGAACGTGCCCAAGCAGTGACCGACGGTCAGCTGATGCGCCCGGTCTTGCTCGCGAACTCCATGATCTGGGATGCAAGCATGGCGCCGGACTGCCTTGCCTGCTCCCGCCCATCTGAAAAGAGAATCATGGTCGGAATTCCCCGGATGCCATACCGAGAACCAGTATTCTCGTGATCCTGAGTGTTCATTTTGACCATCCGGACCCGTCCCACCATCGTCTTCGCGGCCTTGGAAAACTCGGGAGCCATCATGCGACAGGGTCCACACCAAGGTGCCCAAAAATCGACCAGCAAGGGCAGGCTGTCGGTGCGCGCGGCCTTGGCAAGCACTTCAGGTGTGATGTCCCGGGCCCTGCCATCAACCAGCGGTGCCCCGCATACGCCACACTTGGCACCGGCACCCAGTTTCTCCGCCGGAACTGCGTTGGTTCGGGCACAGTCGAGACACACAAGCTTGAGGCTGGCCATCGACCGACTCCTTCATATATGATAAAAGAAATATGTGTCCTGCACGCCATCGTGACAAGTGTTTCCCGGCCTCGGGATTGATTTCGAAGCCCGTCTGCGCAAAATTTCCTTCACACAAAGACCGGAACGAGTTGCTGCCATGATCACCCGTCGTACTTTCATTGCTGCCGCCGCAGCAACGGCCGCCGTGCCGGCCCACGCCTTCGAGATCGACCCGATCTTCATGCCGCAGCAAGTTGGCATCAAATCGGACCTCGCCCCCGGTCAGATCTTGATTCTCCCCCGTGCGCATTTCCTGTACTTCATCGAGGCCCCGGGTCGCGCAATGCGGTACGGTGTCGGCGTCGGCAAAGCCGGGCTGGAGTTCACCGGCAAGGCGAACATCGGTGCAAAGAAAGAGTGGCCGACGTGGCGCCCGACCGAGGAGATGATTGAGCGCGATCCCGCAGCCTACGGAAAATTCAAGGATAATGAGTATGTTCAGCCGGGCGGTCCGAGCAATCCGCTGGGCGCACGTGCACTCTACCTGTTCCAGAACGGACGAGACACGTTCTTCCGCATTCACGGCACGACCGTGCCGAGTTCGATCGGCCGCTCCGTGTCCAATGGTTGCATTCGCATGATCAACGAACACGTCATGGATCTCTACGAACGCGTTCCGCTCGGCACTCCCGTCACCGTTCTGTGACAGCGACGCCTCCGGCGCCGCGGCGTCAGTTCGACCTGATCGTCATCGGCGCCGGACCGGCGGGGGCAGCGGCGGCAAAGGTTGCGGCCGATTCGGGACTCGCGGTCGCGCTCGTCGACAAACGCCGGTTTCCCAGGCATAAACTGTGTGGCGGCGGCATCACCGGACGTGCCCTCGCGCATTACAAACGGATCTTCGGCAACAGCCTTCCCGACGTCCCTCTCGTACGATGCGACACGATCTCGTTCCAGGCCTTCGGTCAGGACCTGGGCCTGACCCAGAACGTTTCCCCCCTACACCTTGCCATGCGCCTGGCACTGGACCAGCATCTTGTAGACTGCGCCCTGCACAGCGGTGCCCATGATTTCACCGGCCAAGACGGAACAGTAGACCCGGACGCACCAGTCGTCCACCTGCCGGATCGTGAACTGGCCGCGCCCATCATCATAGCCTGTGACGGCGTGAACAGCCCGACGGCAAGGCGCCTGTTCGGGCAACCGTTCGATCGTAACGAAATCGGCTTTGCGCTCGAAGTCGAAAGCCCGCTGGTGGACGACTCGCCGGTGCGTATCGACTTTGGCGCCGCCGATTGGGGGTATGGATGGCGCTTTCCAAAGACCTCCGGCACGACCATCGGCGTCGGCGGCGTCCTGTCGCGCAATGCGGACATGAAGGGCGCGCTGTCGAAGTACCTCGACCGTCTCGGTGCGGACCCAGCCTTGCCGGTCAAAGGGCAGTTCCTGCCGTTCGGCGCGTTTCGGAAGACACCTGGAAAAGGCCGTGTTCTGCTTGCCGGAGACGCCGCCGGCCTCGTGGACCCGATTACCGGGGAGGGAATCGGACACGCGCTGCATAGCGGCGAACTGGCAGCACTGGCCGCAGTCAGGGCGCTCGACGCCAAGACACCGGAGCGTGCATTGGCGGACTATTGCCGCAGCCTCGCCCCCATCCATCGTGGCTTAGGCCAGGCACGCATGCTTCGGATGATCATGTTCCATGGCAGGTTGCGCCCGACCTTCATCAAGTCCTTCCAATCCTCCCGCAGCCTGCGCGGCGAATACTTCCGCATGATGGCCGGCGATATCGAGTATTCGGACCTCATGCGCCACGTGGCGAAGAGAATGCCAGGTTTTGCAATGCGGGCAATGCTGAGAATTTGACGGTAATCGCCATCTCGCAGACAGCTGCGCGCCACTTTCGTGCCGCATTCCGAGATCTTAATCCTTTTTAAGGGAATGACCGTCAGGGTGGGGCAAGGAGGTACGTCATGGCAATCATCGGATTCCTCATCGGCAGCCTGTTCGGCTTCCTTGCCGGAGGGTTCGGCTGGGTCTTTCTGGACATCAGCTTCCTGACTGCAGGCGCGGTCTATCTCGGCTGCGGGGTGGGCCTCGGACTGCTGTTTGCCATTCACGGATGCCTGAAGGCCGGACCGAGCTTGCGTCAGACAGAAGCCGCTTTCAGCTAGGCGGTGATTCGACCCGCTCGATCAACGCCTCGACCATGGGTCCGATCACGTCCACGATTCGCGCAACGCCCTTTCCGTTCGGATGAATACCATCCGGTTGCATGAAATCGCCCAGGTCCGCCGGGTCTTCGCCCTCCCCGATCAGCCCGGCGAAGAAGCTCTCGAGATATAGCGTTCCATACTGCACGGCCAGCTCCGGATAGAGCGCGTCGAAGTCCGCCTTGTAGTCCGCACCGTAATTGCCCGGTGCCTGCATTCCGATCAGCAGCACTTCTAGATCATGCGCCGCGGCGATTTTCAAAATGCCTTCGATGTTCGACCGGGCAACGTCCGGCGCAATGCCGCGCAACAGGTCATTGCCGCCCAGCGTGACGATCATCGCGTCGATGTCAGGGGTCAGCGACCACTCGACGCGCGCGAGGCCCCCTGCCGTCGTATCCCCGGACACTCCGCCATTGATCACGCGGACATCGCGCCCGTGCTCCGCCAGCCAGTTCCGCAGTTGCGGCACGAAGCCCTCCTGCTCGATCAGCCCGTAGCCCTGCGTCAGGCTGTCGCCAAGAGCAAGGATATCCACGTCTGCGGCCTGCACCGGCAGAGCCATCCAGACAAGCAGCGCTGCGAGCCCCTTGCTGCAGCCGCAATGCGACCCATATGTAAAACGTTCGAACAAAAGGACGTCTCCCCGGCATGACAGATCCGATACTCTCCCTGAAAGATGTGACCTTGAGGCTGAAGGGCAATGCCGGGATGGTCGAAATTCTCCACGGCATCTCCCTCGATATCCGCAAGGGTGAGACGATCGGCATGATCGGGCCGTCCGGATCGGGCAAATCGTCCCTTCTGATGGTCATGGGCGGGCTGGAGCGGGCGACCGCCGGCAGCGTGCTGGCCATGGGGCAGGACCTGACCGCGATGAACGAGGACGCATTGGCGCGGTTCAGGCGGGACAACATGGGTGTTGTGTTCCAGTCGTTTCACCTGATTCCCACGATGACCGCGCTGGAGAATGTCGCAACGCCGCTCGAGCTCGCCGGGCATCGGGATGCCTTCGATCGTGCCCGGGCCGAGCTCGACACCGTGGGTCTCGCGCATCGCGCCGACCATTACCCGGCACAGATGTCCGGGGGAGAACAGCAGCGCGTGGCCCTTGCGCGGGCCCTCGCGCCGCGTCCCGGAATCCTGTTGGCTGACGAGCCGACAGGGAACCTCGACGGGGCGAACGGCACCGCGATCATGGATCTTCTCCTTGGCCTTTCGGACAAACATGGTGCCACGCTGGTGATGGTGACTCATGCGCCGGATCTCGCTGCGCAATGCGACCGGGTCGTGCGGTTGCGTGACGGCAGCCTGGACCGCTCGGAAGAAGCCGCCGTACGGGTCCGCGCATGAGCCTTGCCATCGCCGCCCGTCTGGCCCGTCGCGAGTTGCGGGGCGGCCTGCACGGATTCCGCATTTTCCTCGCTTGCCTCGCTCTGGGAGTTGCCGCGATTGCCGGGGTCGGCTCGGTGCGTGCGGCGATTCAGGCCGGGCTGACGGAACAGGGAGCGGTTCTGCTGGGCGGTGACGCGCAGGTCGAGTTCACCTATCGGTTTGCGGAACCCGAGGAGCGCGAGTGGCTTCAAAGCGTTGCAACGGCGGTGTCCGAAGTGACCGATTTCCGTTCCATGGTCGCGGTCGACCGCGATGGCGGCACGGAGCGGGGTCTCACGCAGGTCAAATCCGTCGATGACGCCTATCCGCTGCTCGGGGAAGTCGTGCTCGATCCGGTGATGCCGCTGCATCAGGCGCTGGCGGATCGGGGCGCAGTCATGGCCCCGGTCCTTGCCGACCGGCTTGGCCTTGCTCCGGGGGACACGTTCCGCCTTGGTGAACAGACCTTCACGCTGCGCGCTCGTATCGCGGTGGAGCCGGATGACGCGGGTGACGGCTTTGGCCTCGGTCCGCGCACCATCGTCCGGACGCAGGATCTCGATGGCTCCGGCCTGCTCTCCCCCGGCTCACTTTTCGATACTGAATACCGCCTGATCCTGCCCCCGGGTACCGATCTCGACCAAGCTGCGGCAGAAGCGCAGGAGAGGTTTGGTCACAAGGGCCTGAAATGGCGCGACTCGCGCAACGGGGCGCCCGGGATCGCGCGCTTTGTCGAACGCTTGGGCGATTTCCTTGTCCTGGTCGGGCTGTCCGGCCTCGCCGTGGGGGGCATTGGCGTCTCCGCTGCCGTGCGGGCCTACCTCGCCCGGAAAACCAGCGTGATCGCCACGCTTCGGACTCTCGGGGCCAGCCGGCAGGTGATCTTCCTGACGTATTTCCTCCAGATCGGCGCCCTTGCGCTTGTGGGTATCGTGATCGGCCTGACCCTGGGGGCGCTCGTTCCCATCCTGCTCGGGCCTATGATCAACGCCGCGCTGCCGGTGCCTGCGGTCTTTTCCCTGCACCCAGGCCCGCTAGGCGAAGCCGCGCTCTACGGCACCCTGACTGCGCTCGTCTTCACCCTCTGGCCGCTCTCCCGCGCCGAGGAAGTCCGCGCAGCAACCCTGTTCCGGGACGCTCTGGACGGTGCCCGCGCCCTGCCCGCGCCCCGCTATCTTGTGGCCATTTCGGCGCTGATTGCCCTGCTTGTGGGCACGGCCATGGCCTTTTCCGGCAGGCCGGTCCTGACGCTCTGGGCGGCGGGCGGGATCCTTGCGGCGTTGCTGACGCTGGCGCTTGCCGCGCAGGTCATCCGTTGGCTCGCCCGGCGGGCCACGCCCGCAGCACGCGGCAGGCCGATCCTGCGCTGGGCGCTCTCCGCCATCGGCGGCCCGGGTGAAAGCGCCGGGGCGGTGGTGCTGTCGCTCGGACTTGGCCTGACGGTTCTGGCCGCCATCGGTCAGATCGACGGCAACCTGCGCAGCGCCATTGCCCGGGACCTGCCGGAGGTCGCGCCCTCGTATTTCTTCGTCGACATCCAGAAGGACCAGATGCCCGGCTTCATGGAGCGGCTGGACAACGACCCCGCCGTCTCGCGCGTCGACAGCGCCCCGATGCTGCGCGGCATCGTCACGCAGATCAACGGCAGACCCGCGACGGAGGTGGCCGGGGGCCATTGGGTTGTCCGGGGTGACCGGGGCATCACCTACGCCGCGCAGCCCGACGCCCGGACAACCGTCACCGCCGGGGAATGGTGGCCCGAGGACTACTCCGGTCCGCCGCAGGTCAGTTTCGCCGCCGAAGAGGCGGAAGAGATCGGCCTGAAGCTCGGAGACACGGTCACCGTCAATATCCTCGGCCGCGACATCACCGCGACGATCTCCTCCTTCCGCGACGTGGACTTCTCGACCGCCGGGATCGGCTTCGTGATGACCTTCAACCCTGCCGCGCTTCAGGGTGCACCCCATACGTTCATTTCGACGGTCTACGCCGAGGAAAGCGCCGAAGCGCAGATCCTTCGCGATCTCGCGGGTATGTACCCCAACATCACCGCGATCCGCGTCCGGGACGCCATCGACCGGGTCAGTGAATTGCTGGAAGGTATCGGCGCAGCCATCCGCTGGGGGGCCGCGGCGACCTTGCTCACCGGATTCCTCGTGCTGATCGGCGCCGCCGCCGCCGGGGAAGGGGCGCGGACCTACGAAAGCGCCATTCTGAAAACCCTGGGCGCAGGCCGGACCCGCATCCTGCGCAGCTTTGCCCTGCGCTCTGCGCTGCTTGGCGCGGGGGCCGGGATCGTCGCGCTTGGCGCGGGCATCGCCGGAGGCTGGGGCGTCAGCCATTTCGTCATGGAAACCGACTTCGCGGTGATCTGGAGCAGCGCTTTCGGCGTGATCCTCGGCGGCATCCTCGCCACCCTGCTTGCCGGTCTCGCCTTTGCGCTCAGACCGCTTGCGGCCCGTCCGGCGCGAGTCCTGCGTGCCCGGGAATAGCGTCCGGGCGCAACCTGTCACCTTGAACCCCGGGGCGAAGACTGGCACTCCCTGATGCAACCGCAGCAATGTCCGGACGCCTGAAATGACCGATTCCCTGCCCATGCCGATCACCGCGCCGCTGACCAACGCGCAAAAGACCCAGCTGATCAACCTCGTGCGCCGCGCAGCCAAGGCCGAGATCCTGCCGCGGTTCCGCCAGCTTGGCAGCCACCAGATCGACATGAAGTCCGGCCCGCAGGACCTCGTGACCGAGGCCGACAAGGCCGCCGAGGCGATGATCACCCGTGGCATTCAGGTCATGTTCCCCCATGCGCTGATCGTCGGCGAGGAACACGCCTCGGTCAACCCGAAGATCATCGACCAGATCGCCGATGCGGAGCTGTGCTTCACCATAGACCCGGTGGACGGCACATGGAACTACGCCCACGGCCTCGCCGTCTTCGGCGTGATGGTCTCGATCCTGCGCTTCGGCCAGCCGGTCTTCGGCCTGCTCTACGATCCGATCCTGAACGATTTCATCATCGCCGACACCGAGAGCGATGCCGAACTGGTTCTTCCCCGCCGCATCCGCCGCAAGCTGAGCACCTCCGCAGGCGGTCCGGTCGAGGAACTCAAGGGCTTCTTCCCGCTCAACCTGATCCCCACGGACAAGCAGCAGCAATTCGCCGCGACCATGCCACGCTTCGCCCGCGCCGGAATGCTGCGCTGTGCCTGCCATGAAATGCGCATGGTGGCGCAGGGGCAGATGGATTTCGTTCTGTTTGCCAAGCTGACGCCCTGGGATCAGCCCGCCGGTGTCGTGGCGATCCGCAAGGCGGGCGGCCATGTGGCGCTACTGGATGGCTCCGAGTATCGCGGTGACGTCAGCAAGGGCTATATGCTGGCCGCCTGCAACGCCGAAACCTGGGGCCGGGTGCGCGACGTCTTCGACTTCTTGGTCGACGCGCCGGAGCCAGAGGCCACCGAAGCCCCCGCGAAAAACAGCTTCCCGGGCGAAGAGGCGGTGGACAGCGACGCCTGACGCGGGCGCTCTGACTACAAAATTGCTCGGGCGCATACCCCAAATGGGCGATGAGAGAGGTGTCGACTCTGGCTAGCCTCTTTCTGGACAGTTTCCAGAAAGGGATTTCCCGGAATGAATGTATCCTGCTTTCTCCTTGGCCCGGTCCGCCGGGCCGCGCGGACGGCGCTGCCGCTTGCAATCTCGATCCTGTGCGCAGCCAATGCGACAAACGCGGCGACCCTGACCCTTACGGTCGATACTCTTGCACTCGGGCAGACATACTTGCCTGACGGATTCACGCCCAATCAGGGCGTCCGAGACCAGTCCTATCCCACGCAGGACAGCACCGTCTCTCCGGCCTTGTCCACGAGCGCCGCGGCGGCGGAATCCGGCGATCTTGGCACCGCATCGGGGTATTCCTTTGCCTACGCCAATGCCACGCGCGGAACGCTGGGTCTGTCCAGCACTGTCGCGATGACCGGCTACGCGACCGGCTCCGCCAACGGATCGGCCATCCTCGAAGAACTCTATACCGTCGAAGGCTCCGGAACACTGACAGTCTTCATGTGGGTCGACGGATTCTGGGACACGCAGCCAACGGGAGGCATTTCCTACGACATCTTCGGAGGCGTCTGCATCTATTGCTATACGAACATCGTCGCCGCAGACGGGTTTTCGCTCAGCTACGGCGCCAACGATCCCGCATCCGGCTCGACCTCCGTTCTCGTTTCCGCGTCTCGGGACATCACGACCAACTTCGGCCCCCAAACCGTGGACGTCGGGTTCAGTCTGTATTCGAACCTCTTTGCCCCCGGCACAATCGACTTTTCCAGCACCGGCAAGGCCTGGGTAACGGCCTCCAACGGGCTGACCATCTCCGCCGCCGACCCAAATTTCCTCTCTGACCCGGCGTTCCTCGAGATCAGCGCTGTCCCCCTGCCCGCAGGCATTTTCCTGCTCGGCGGTGGACTGCTCGGACTCGGCTTGCTCGGACGCCGGAAGACGCCTGCTTTCGCGTGAGTGTGCCGGCAGCAGGTGGACAGAGCCCGGATCAATTTTCGATCCGGGCTCCTTCATCCTTGGAAGCGAGCCTTACTCCGCCGCCTCGGCGTAATCCGACATCGGCGGGCAGGTGCAGATCAGGTGCCGGTCGCCGTAGACATTGTCGACGCGGTTGACCGGCGGCCAGTACTTGTCCACCCGGAAGGCCCCCGGCGGGAAGCAGCCCTGTTCGCGCGAATAGGGGCGGTCCCATTCGCGCACGAGGTCTTCCATCGTGTGCGGCGCATTCTTCAAGGGATTGTTTTCCTTGTCGATCTTGCCATCCTCGATGGCCCGGATCTCCTCGCGGATGGCCAGCATCGCATCGCAGAAGCGGTCCAGCTCCGCCTTTGTCTCGCTCTCCGTCGGTTCGACCATCAGCGTGCCCGCCACCGGCCAGCTCATCGTCGGCGCGTGGAAACCGGCGTCCATCAGGCGCTTGGCGATGTCCTCCACCGTCACACCCGCCGATTTCTCGAAGGGCCGGGTATCGAGGATGCATTCATGCGCCACCCGCCCCTTGCCGCCGCGATAGAGCACGTCATAGGCCCCCTCAAGCCGCTTCGCGATGTAGTTGGCGTTGAGGATCGCCACCCGCGTCGCCTGCGTCAGCCCTTCGCCGCCCATCATCAGGATGTAGGCCCAGGAAATAGGTAGGAGCGAGGGCGAGCCGAAGGCCGCCGCCGACACCGGACCAACCGCACCGGGCTTCACCGGGTCGCCCGGCAAGTGTGGCTCCAGATGCGCCTTCACGCCGATCGGACCCATGCCGGGGCCGCCACCGCCGTGCGGAATGCAGAAGGTCTTGTGCAGGTTCAGGTGGCTGACGTCGCCGCCCAGATCGCCGGGACGGGACAGGCCCACCATGGCGTTCATGTTCGCCCCGTCGATGTAGACCTGCCCGCCATGCTCATGGGTGATCGCGCAGACGTCCTTCACCGTCTCCTCGAAGACGCCGTGGGTCGAGGGATAGGTGATCATGCAGGCGGCGAGGTCGTTCGAGTATTTCTCCGCCTTCTGCCGGAAATCCGCGAGGTCGATGGAGCCGAGATCGTCGCATTTCACCGGCACGACCTTCCAGCCGACCATCTGCGCACTCGCCGGGTTGGTGCCATGGGCGTTTACCGGGATCAGGCAGACATTGCGATGCCCTTGCCCGTGGGAAACATGCCAGTCGCGGATGGTCAGCAGGCCGGCGTACTCGCCCTGCGCCCCGGAGTTCGGCTGCATGGAAAAGGCATCGTACCCGGTGATCGTACAAAGTTTCTGCGACAGATCGCCGATCATCTCGGCATAGCCCTTCGCCTGCTCCTTCGGCGCATAGGGGTGCATCGACGAAAACGCGCTCCAGCTGACCGGCATCATCTCTGCCGCCGCGTTGAGCTTCATGGTGCAGGAGCCGAGCGGGATCATGGCCCGGTCGAGCGCGAGGTCCCGGTCCGCGAGGCGGCGCATGTAGCGCATCATCTCGGTCTCGGCACGGTTCATGTGGAACACATCGTGCTGGAGATAAGCCGACTGCCGGATCAGCGCATCCGGAATGCGATACTCCGGGGTGAAATCCTCGTCCTTGCGCAACAGACCAAAGGCCCGCCAGACCGCCTCGATAGTCTCCGGCCGGGTCTTTTCGTCGAGCGTGATGCCAACCTTGCTCTTGCCGACGCGGCGCAGGTTGATCCCCTCGCGCACCGCCGCCTGCAGCACACCACGCTGGAGCAAGCCAACGTCCACCGTCACCGTGTCGAAATAGACCTCGGGCTCGACCTTGAAGCCAGCAGCCTCCAGCCCCTTCACCATGCGCACCGTCTTGCGATGAATGCGCTGCGCAATCGCCCGCAGGCCCTTCGGCCCGTGGAAGACTGCATAGAACCCCGCCATCACCGCCAGCAGAGCCTGCGCGGTACAGACGTTCGACGTGGCCTTTTCGCGGCGGATATGCTGCTCCCGGGTCTGAAGGGACAGCCGGTAGGCGCGGTTTCCGTGGCTGTCGATCGAAATCCCCACGATCCGGCCCGGCATGTTGCGCTTGTACTCATCGCGGCAGGCCATGTAGGCGGCGTGCGGGCCGCCGTAGCCCAGCGGAACGCCGAAACGCTGCGTGCTGCCGACGGCAATATCCGCCCCCATCGCGCCCGGCTCCTTCAGGATGCACAGCGCCATCGGGTCCGCGGCGACGATGCCAATGGCCTTCGCGCCGTGCAGCTTCTCCATATCCTCCGTCAGGTCACGCAGGGTGCCGTATGTGCCGGGATACTGGAAGATCGCGCCAAACACCGCCTCGGGGTCCAGATCGTCCGGCGCTCCGACGATGACCTCTATCCCCAAAGGCTCCGCCCGCGTCTTCATCACCGCGATGTTCTGCGGATGGCAGTTCTCGTCGACGAAGAAGGCCTTGGCTTTCGATTTCGCCACCCGCTGCGCCATCGTCATTGCCTCGGCACAAGCAGTCGCCTCATCGAGCAGCGAGGCATTCGCCACTTCCAGACCGGTCAGGTCGCAGACCATCGTCTGATAGTTCAGCAAGGCTTCGAGCCGCCCCTGCGAAATCTCCGGCTGATAGGGCGTATAGGCCGTGTACCACGCCGGATTCTCGAAGATGTTGCGCTGGATCGCCGGCGGCGTGACCGTGCCATGATAGCCTTGCCCGATCAGGGAGGTCAGCACCTGGTTCTTCGACGCCACCTGCCGCATCCGGAACAGCAGCTCGCTCTCGGACAGGGGTTTGCCGAAATTCAGCGGCTCCTCCTGCCGGATCGCCCCGGGCACCGTCTGCCCGATCAGCTCCGCGAGGTCCGCCACGCCCAGCGCCGCGAACATGTCGGCCATCTCTTCCGGAGACGGTCCGATATGCCGCCGGTTGGCAAAATCGTAAGGCAGGTAGTCGATCGGTTCGTAGCTCATCCCAAAGCCTCCGTCAGACAGGGGCACTGGCACCCTGCTTCTTCTTGGCAAAAATACCCAAATGTCCGCGCAGGCTCGCTCATGCGGCATCCGCCCGCGCAGGTCTGTCGTAGGGCGGGGCTATGCCCCGCACCCGGCGCGGATCATCCGCCGATGAAGTCCTTGTAGGCGGCTTCATCCATGTAATCGTCCAAAGCGCTCAGGTCCTCGACCTTCATCTTGAAAAACCACGCGTCGCCTTCCGGGTCCTCGTTGACCTTGCCCGGGTCCTCGACCAGCGCCTCGTTCACCTCGATGATCTCGCCGTCCAGCGGGGCCAGGATGTCCGACGCAGCCTTGACCGACTCGATCACCACGATCTCGTCATCCTTGCTCACCTCGGTGTCCACATCCGGCAGTTCCACGAACACCACGTCGCCCAGCTGCTCCGCCGCGTGCGCCGTGATCCCCACCGTCACCACGTCGCCGTCCACATCCAGCCACTCGTGCTCTTCGGTATATTTCATGTCCATCTCTCCTGTTGGATCATCGTTTGAAGCCTGCCGGAACGAAGGGCAGCTTGGCAACATGAACCGGCATCCGCTTGCCGCGAACTTCGCCGTAAAGCACCGTTCCGGGCGCCGCCTTGTCGCTCGGGACATAGCCCATCGCCAACGGACCGCTCACCGTCGGGCCGAAACCGCCGGAGGTGATCCGGCCAATTGCCGTGCCTCCCTCCGCTTCTGCGAAGATTTGGACACCTTCCCGCATCGGCGCCCGGCCTTCGGGTTTCAGGCCCACGCGCTTTATTGCAACGCCGCCCTCGATCTCGCCAAGGACGCGCTCTTCTCCCGGAAAGCCGCCCGCACGGTCGCCGCCGATGCGCCGCACCTTCTGGATGGCCCAGGTCAGCGCGGCCTCGACCGGTGAGGTTTCGCTTGTGATGTCATGTCCATACAGGCACAGGCCCGCCTCCAGCCGCAGCGAATCCCGCGCGCCGAGGCCGATGGCCTCAACCCCGTCATCGGCGAGCAGCGCCTTTGCCAACTCCACCGCCGCGCCATTCGGAACGGAAATCTCGTAGCCATCCTCGCCGGTATAGCCCGAGCGCGACACCCAGCATTCCGCGCCGAGGATCGTCACCGTCGCTACATCCATGAAGGCCATTTCCGCCACCGCCGGGCACAGCTCTGCCAGCGCCGCCTCGGCCCCCGGCCCCTGCAACGCCAGCAGGCTGCGGTCCTCGACCAACGCGACCGACACGCCCTTCGGCTCCAGCATCGCCTTCATCCGCGCGACGTCGGCATCCTTGCAGGCGGCGTTGACCACGACAAACAGGTGATCGCCCCGGTTGGCGATCATCAGGTCATCCTCGATCCCGCCGCTCTTGTTGGTAAAGAACCCGTAGCGCTGCCGATTCACCCCGAGGCCGATCACATCAACCGGCACCAGCGTTTCCAGCGCTGCCGCCACGCTCTCGCCGCGCAGGATCACCTGCCCCATGTGCGAGACATCGAACAACCCGGCGTGCTGACGGCAGAACAGGTGCTCCTTGAGGACGCCCAGCGGATATTGCACCGGCATCTCGTACCCGGCAAAGGGCACCATCTTGGCCCCCAGTTCCAGGTGCAGATCGTACAGAACGGTCTTTTTCAGGTCTTCCTCGGCCATGCGCCCTCCGGTCACTCTCTCCCGGTCCGCAGCATGGGCATAGGCTCGGGCATCTCGACGCAGAGCAAGTCCGCGCCATCCATGCCCCCTCTGTCCTTTCGCCTGAGATCGTTATCCCTTCGGCGGGCACCTCGCAGCGCCACTCTCCAGAGTGTTCGGTATCACGACGGTCCTTTGGCCTGAGAGTTTCCGGGGCGGTTGCTCCTTCGGCACCGGCCCTGACGCCGGTTCTCCCATCGCGATGCGATACGCATACGGAAGTTAACCCGCTCTGGCAAGATCCGCCTGCACTCTCGCCGCAGCACAGGGCTGAACAGGCTGCAAAATATGCATGAGCGGCTTGTTATCGCAGATCAGGGCATCGAGACTGATCGGGTCCAACGTGGCATAGAACGCCCCCGCCGCATCGTTGAGCGCCGTCCGCAACCGGCAGGCCTCGGTCAGCGGGCAGGTGTTGTCGACATCGGCAAAGCATTCGGCCAAAGGCACCGGTGCCTCGAGTTCACGAAAAATCTCGCCGATGTGGATCTCCTCCGCCGGGCGACCCAGCTGCAGTCCGCCGTTGCGGCCACGCTGCGTATGCAGATAACCCAGTTGCGCAAGCTGGTTGATGATCTGCGCCAGATGATTTTCCGACGCGTTGCACACCTTGGCAATTTCCGCCTTTGTCACCAGCCGGCCGTTGTTCGCCGCGCAGAACATCAACACGCGCATTGCAATATTGGTTCTCTTGGTTACCCGCATCGGATTGCCTTTTGCTCGAAATGTCCCAAGTGTTCCTACACCCATACCGGCGCGACCGGATTGACCTGAATCAAGCGGGGCCGTTTAATCTTCATGTCGGATGCATATTTTTTCGGTTACGGATCGCTGGTCAACACGCAAACGCACGGGTTCGCCCCGGTCTACAGGGCCAAGGCGACCGGCTGGCGGCGCGGGTGGCGGTACACAGCGGCTCGCAAGGTGGCTTACCTGACAGCGATTCGGGCGCCCGGCGAAAGCATAGACGGGCTGATCGCGGCCGTGCCCGGCGAGGATTGGGCCGCGCTCGACGCACGCGAAGCGGCGTATGACCGTATCCGCGCCAGCCATGAGATCACCCATGCGGCCAACGCCACGGAGATCGCCATCTACGCCATCGCACCGGACCGGCTGCGCATGCCGGACGCGGAGCATCCGGTGCTGCTCTCCTATCTGGAGGTGGTCCTGCAGGGTTACCTGCGGGTTTACGGCGAAGCCGGTGCGCAGGCGTTCATCGACACGACGGACGGATGGGAGGCCCCCTTCCTCGACGACCGCGCCACCCCGGTCTATGCCCGGGCGCAGACGCTCACCGCCGACGAAAAGGCCTTTGTCTTCGACGCGCTCAGGGCCCTCGATTGCCGGGTGCTGGTGCCGTGAGCCTGTCGAAAATCATTCTCATCACCCTGCGGCTGTCGCGCAATCTCGGCGTCAGGGCGCTGTTGATGACGCTGCTGGCACTCTTTGCCGTCTTCGTCGCACCGCTGTTCGACTGGCTGATCCCGGACGAGATGGCCGACCGCTTCGGACAGGATGCGGTGCTGCCGGTGCTGACCATCCTCGCCTCGACGATGCTGACGGTCACCACCTTTTCGCTCGGCGTCATGGTGCAGGCCTTTCAGAGCGCCTCCTCTCTCGCCACCCCCCGCGCCTACCGCATCCTCATGCAGGACGGCACCACGCAGACCGTGCTCGCCACCTTCGTTGGCGCCTTCCTGTTTTCGCTGACCGCCATCGTCATGTTCCGGGCGCATCTCTACGACGATGCCGCTTCCGTGGTGATCTTCTTTTTCACTGTTTTCATCATTGCCGCGATCATCTTCGCCATACTGCGCTGGATCGCCCACCTTTCGCAGCTTGGCAGCATGGATCACACGCTTGATCTGGTCGAAGTGGCCGCGAAGCGGCCGCTGCAGGCGCTGTCCTCCCATCCAGCCCTCGGCGGCGTTCCGGCGTCAGAAGCCGAACGTGCGCCGCCGCAGACTTGGCCGGTAAAGGCCCCGCGCTCCGGCTACCTGCAATTTGTCGACATGGGCGGGCTGAACGATCTGCTGACGGAGCAGAACGCCCGTCTCTGGCTGGCCGCGCCCCCGGGCCGATACGTGATGAAGGGTGACATGATCGCCTTGCTGAACACCGAAGGGGACGATCTGGCAGGCAAAGCGCAACCGAAGTTCACCATCGGCAAGACCCGCTCGCTGGAACAGGACGCCCGCTTCGGCCTGATGGTGCTGGCGGAGATCGCCACGCGGGCGCTGTCGCCCGGTATCAACGATCCCGGAACGGCCATCGACGTGATCCACCGGCAGATGAACCTGCTGATGGGTTGCGAGAGGGCGTCCGGCAAGACGCCGCAGTTCGACCGGATCATCGCGCCGCAGGTGGCGGCGGAAGACCTCGTTCAGGACGCTTTCGACACCATCGCCCGCGACGGCGCGGCGCGGATCGAAGTGGTCTCGCAACTGCACCACGCACTCGACCGCCTGTCGCAAAGCGACTGGCCCGAGATGGCCAAAGCCGCCCAGGCCCATCGGTCCTACCTCATGGAACAGGCGGACGAACATATCCCCGCAGCGCCGGACCGCGAGGATCTGGGTCTTTCCTGATTTTTACCGCGCCAGCGCCTTCGCCGGAACCTTCTCCAGCAGCTGCATCACGTCTGCCATTTCCGGCCCGCGCTCCTGCCCGGTCAGCGCCTTGCGCAGCGGCATGAACAGACCCTTGCCCTTGCGGCCCGTGGCGTCCTTCACCGCACCCGTGAAGCTGCTCCACGTGTCCGCCGCATAGGGCGGCTCCGGCAGCAGGCCCATGGCCTGCACGATGAACTCCCGGTCCTCGTCGGCGATCAGCGGTTCCGCCCCGTCGCGGAACAGCGCCCACCACGGCGCGATGTCTTTCTTCGTTACGATATTCTCGCGCACGACCTTCCAGAACAGCTCCGCCTTCTCCGCGGGCACGCCAATCTCGGCGATCTCATCCTTCACCGCGTCGAATTCCAGCCCGTGCATCTTCTTCGCGGTCAGCGGCTTGAGATCCTCGACGTCGAACTTCGTCGGGGCGGAGCCGAACTGCGACAGCTCGAAGCCCTCCGCGATCTCGTCCAGCGTCATCCGCAGCTCCACCGGCTGGCTCGATCCCAGCCGCGCCATCAGCGACAGCAGCGCCTCCGGCTCGATCCCGGCCTCGCGCAGGTCGCGCAGCGCCAGCGTGCCGAGACGTTTGGACAGCGACTCGCCCTGCGGGCCGGTCAGCAACGAATGATGGGCAAAGGACGGCGGCGTGCCGCCCAGCGCCTCGATGATTTGGATCTGCGTCGCGGTGTTGGTCACATGGTCGTTGCCGCGCACGATATGCGTGACGCCCATGTCGACGTCATCCACCACGGAGGCAAGGGTATAAAGGAACTGGCCATCGGCGCGGATCAGCACCGGATCGGAGACGGAGGCCGCGTCGATCGACACTTCGCCAAGGATGCCGTCCTGCCAGACGATGCGCTCCTGATCGAGCTTGAAGCGCCAGACACCGGCGCCGCGCTCGTCGCGCAGCTTCGCCTTGTCCGCGTCGGACAGGTCAAGCGCAGCGCGGTCATAGACCGGCGGCTTGCCCATGTTCAGCTGCTTCTTGCGCTTGAGGTCCAGTTCCGTCGGCGTCTCCCAGGCCTCGTAGAAGCGACCCATGTCGCGCAGCTGCTGCGCCGCCTCCTCGTAGCGCCCGAGCCGCTCGGACTGGCGCTCCGTGTGGTCCCAGGTCAGGCCGAGCCATTCGAGGTCCTGCTTGATCGCGTCGACATATTCCTGCTTCGAGCGCTCCGGATCGGTGTCGTCGATGCGCAGGATGAATGTCCCGCCGGACTTCCGGGCAATCAGATAGTTGAACAGAGCGGTGCGCAGGTTCCCGACGTGGATGTAGCCGGTCGGCGAGGGCGCGAAGCGAGTGACGGTCATGGCAGTGCCTCCTGATCCGGCGCGTGTTTTCACAAGACCGGCGATTTGTCCAGATTCGGCTTTCCGATCACCGGCCCCATTGCCATGATGACGGTAACAAAGAGGTTTCCATGACGAAAATCCTGACCGTCACCTTCAATCCCGCGCTCGATCTCGCCACCAGCGCCGCCAGCATCGCGCCGAACCGCAAGCTGCGCTGTGCTCCGGAAACGGCAGAGGCAGGCGGCGGCGGAGTCAATGTGGCAAGAGCCATCACACAACTGGGCGGCAAGGCGCAGGCGCTGGTGGCGCTCGGTGGCCCGAATGGCGCCGCTCTGGGCGACATTCTCGATGCCATGGGACTGGACTGGACCCGCGTTGAAGCCCCGGGCAACACCCGTCACAGCTTCTCCGTCACCGATGATACCACCGGCGACCAGTACCGCTTCGTGCTGACCGGCCCGGTCTGGACTCCGGCGCAACTGCACGCGGTGCTGAACCAGATCGCCGAAACGACTGCCGAAGACACGTTCGTCGTGTTCTCCGGCTCCATGCCTCCGGGCGCTCAGGTAGGCTTCCTGTCGGAAGCCATAGCCCGCCTCGCGCCTCGCAGGATCGTCATCGACACCTCCGGCCCGCATCTCGAACACGCCGCTCAGGGCAAACCGCCCGCCCCCCACATTCTGCGGATGGACAGCCACGAGGCCCGCGAGTTGTCCGGTCTGCCGCTGGAGAGCCGCAAGGACAGCGCCGACTTCGCCGAAACCCTGCGTTTGCGCGGTGCGGGGGACATGGTCGTCATCGCCCGCGGTGCCGATGGCTCCGTCATGGCCGAGCCGAACGGCCTCTGGCACGTCACCGCCGCCAATGAGGGCGTGGTCAGTGCCATCGGCGCGGGGGACAGCTTCGTCGGCGGCATGGTGATGGGTCTGGCGCAGGGCGAGACCCCGCAGGAGGCGCTGCGCATGGGCGCCGCCGCCGCCTCCGCTGCGGTGCTGAGCGAAGGCACGCAGCTTTGCCTGCCGCAGGATTACGCCCGCCTTCTGCCGAAAACGGCGCTAAGCCGCCTGTAACCAACTGGAAACACAGCGTCCACTGGCCCTTGTTCCGGTGTTGTGACAGGATTCCCGCCATGCGCCTGTTCATCGCCCTCGACCTGCCCGACGAGCCGCTCGCCGCGCTGAGCGCCGTCATGGACCGCCTCCCCGGCGACATCCGCCGCGTGCCGGAGGAGAACCTGCACCTGACTCTGGCCTTTCTGGGTGAGACCTCCCAGGAGATGACGCAGGCCGCCCATGAGGGGCTGGATACCATCCGCGCCCCGCATTTTGACCTGACCCTGAACGGAGCGACGGTCTACGGCGGGCGGCACGGGCAGGCCGTTGCGCTCGAAGCCGAGGGCGAGGCTCCGCTGCACGAGTTGCACGACCGCATCCGGGCGCGGCTACGTGGCGCGGGTCTCCAACTGGAACGTCGCCGCTTCCGGCCGCATGTCACGCTCGCCCGGTTGCCGGGCCGCGCCGATCCTGGCCCGGCGCTCGCGGCCCTCTGCGCGGTGACCATCCCGCCCTTCCCCGTGCACAGCTTCAGCCTTGTGCAGTCGACCCTCCACGACAACGGACCGCTTTACGACACGCTCGCCCGCTATCCGCTCGGCTGACCCTTCCCGCGACGCCGGAAATCCCCCATATCCACGCCATGGATCAGGACGATTTCCTCCGCGTGGCCGAGGCCGCCATACATGCCTTCCCCGAGCCCTTCCGCAAGGGCGCGGCCACCGTTCTCCTGCGCGTCGAGGAATACCCGGACGCCGAGACCCTGCGCGAGATGGAGATCGACGACCCGCTGGACCTGACCGGACTCTATTCCGGCATACCCATGACGGAGAAAAGCTTCGACAACCCAGCGCCCTGGCCCGATATGGTCACCCTCTACCGCCAGCCGATCCTGGCGGAGTGGCGCGACCGGGGGGATGTGGACCTCGCCGACCTCATCACCCATGTGGTGGTGCACGAATTCGCGCACCACTTCGGCTGGTCCGACGACGACATCGCCACCATCGACCGCTGGTGGGAATAGATCAATCCGCGTCCACCGGAACCGGCGGGTCCGCATCCTGACTGCCGGTCCCGAGGGACGCACCGACCAGCTCCCAGTGATAGCGGAACGAGTAGCGCGCGTCGGTCCCGACGGTCTCACGGATCATCGACAGCGTTCTGGTATCCGACACCGGATCGCCGTTGAATGGCGGCAGCGCCAGCGCATTGCTCTGCAATTCGAGAATGACCGAGCGGTATTCGAACAGGTCATCCCTGTTCGGGTAGAACGCGCTGACGACGACCGCGCCGACCACGATGCCAATGGCCGCGCCGATGGCCGCCCCAACCGGACCGCCGAGGATCGCTCCGTCGATCGCCAGCCCGCCCACCACCTCGAGATAGGCGATCAGCGCGAGGGACCAGGTGGTCTGGAGTTCCGCCGACAGGCTTTGTTGCAGATCCGACATGTAGCCCGAGAACCCGCCCCCGCCGTCGATCTCCGCCATG
Organism: Tropicibacter sp. S64; assembly: GCF_049803835.1. NCBI lineage: Bacteria > Pseudomonadati > Pseudomonadota > Alphaproteobacteria > Rhodobacterales > Roseobacteraceae > Tropicibacter > Tropicibacter sp. S64. The sequence goes on from NZ_JBNAGK010000001.1 coordinate 90,927, forward strand.
GTGACATAAACGATGTAAAGGCGCGGGAAGGAGACGCCCGCCAGATCATAGATATGGAAGGGCGGCAGGCCACTCTCATCTTTGCGGGTTCTCTTACGGAACTGCCCCGCGTCGCGGATGTCGAGCCGCAGGGAGCCGGCGGCGGCCGGCAGGAGGGAGGTCGCCGCAGGCCCTTCGAGCGCCAGACCGCTGTAGTGGATTTCGTCCTGACCCACTTCGCCGGTGGTGTCGTGACATTCGATCTCGTCGACCATGAAACGCAGTTCCGTCGGCGGCACGGGCGGCGTTCCGTCGAAATCGTCCGGTGTGCCGGTCTCGTCCTCCTCGGTCGGCTCTCCCGGTTCCATGTCGTCGGGACGGCCGTCGCTATCCGTGGCCAACCGTGGCAGGTCCGGGAAAAACCAGCGCAGCACCCTGTCATTCCACCGGATCGGCCTGCCCATGTCGTCCGGGTCAAGCTTGCCGCCTTCCAGCAGGATGTTTGCCCAGCGCTCCGGCAGTTTGCTGCGCTGGACCATGGGCAGGCCGTCGCCCGCGTAAACCCAGCGCCGCAGGTCTTCCTTCTCCGCCTTCGTCAAAGGCCGGGTCGACAGATCGGCAGTAAGCAACCGCTCCACCAAAGCCTTCCGCGCCGCGTCGTCGGATTTTCCCAGCATCCGCAGGAACGACGCGGCAACATCCGGTTTTTCCGGATCACGGGACCCGGCGTCGCGCCCGGACAGGATCGCTTCGGCAATGACCGCGCGGTAATGCAGCTCCGCGGCGTGAATGATGGTCTGCGCCTGCGGTGCCATGCGGCGCAGCTCGTGTGATTCTGAAACTTGCACTGAAATCCCTCCGTTCAACTGGAGAGAGTGTCGCGCAAGGGGCACGGACGAGCAAAGCAAATAATCTCCGGGATCCCGGACTTTACCTCAGTTCGACCGCGCCCGCTGCATCATCATCTCGTGCACCGCCTGCATGCCGCGTTCCGCCATGGCGGAGACCTCGGCGGCATGGGTGTGCAACGCCTCGACCAGTTCGGGGTCTTCCGAGGTCTGAACCACCACCAGACCTTCGTCCGTCACTTCGACGTCAGAGACGATCCCTTCGCTGCGGGCAAAGAAGATGTCGAGTGTCGGGCTCTGGATGAACACCTTCGGATCGCGCTTCTGCCCGACGCGGTCGATCATGCCGACGGCATGGCTCACCAACACATCCATCAGCTCGGGATCATCGGACCGGGTCACTGTCCGGATGCCGTTCGGCAGGTTTTCCACCGTTCTTTGTATTTTCGGGAAATTCCGAAACATGAAGGCCAGCTCGGCACTTTCCTCAGGCGTGGCATCAAGCCCTTGCAGCCCCGGCATGTTGACCTCGTCATGCCCGGTGCCATCCGCGCCATGCATATGCCCCATCCCGCCGCCGTGCATCATCTGGGCGGAAAGACCCGTGGCCCCGACAAGAAGCGCGAGGGCAATCCCGCCGACCTTGATAGTGAAACGCATTGCTGGTCCTCCGAGTATCCGGCGCAGTCTACGCCGGATTGCTTCGGCACCAAATAACATTCCAGAGATCGAATGTCAGTGTGACACGACGCGTCACCCCTCGTCGCGCCAGCGGTTCACGATGGGATAGCGGCGGTCGAGCCAGAAGGCTTTCCGCGTGAGCCGCGCGCCGGGGGCGGACTGGAAGCGCTTGTATTCGCTGATGTAAAGCAAGTGCTCCACCCGCTTCACATCCGCCCGCGTATAACCCGCCGCGATGCAGTCCGAAACGCTCGCCTCCTCGTCGACCAGCATCGTCAGGATTCCGTCCAGCACCGGGTAATCGGGCAGCGAGTCGCTGTCCTTCTGGTCCGGGCGCAGTTCGGCCGAGGGCGGCTTGGTGATGATCCGCTCGGGGATGACCTCGCCCTCCGGTCCGTTCATCCACGTCCGGTGATTGGCATTGCGCCAGCGACAGGTCTCGAAAACCCGCGTCTTGTAGAGATCCTTGATCGGGTTGTAGCCCCCGGCCATGTCGCCGTAGATCGTGGCATAGCCCACCGCCACCTCCGACTTGTTGCCGGTGGTCAGGAGCATCTCCCCGAACTTGTTCGACAATGCCATCAGCAAGAGCCCGCGCAGGCGGGACTGGATGTTCTCTTCGGTCAGGTCCGCCTTCGTTCCCTCGAACAACGGCGCGAGAGTCGCGGTGATCGCGTCGCGGCCTTGCGAAATCGGCACGAAATCATACCGGACACCCAAGGCCTCCGCACAGGACTTCGCATCTTCCAGCGAATGCTCGGAGGTATACTCCGACGGCAGCATCACGCAGCGCACGTTGTCCGGCCCCAGCGCATCCGCCGCAATCGTCGCCACCAACGCGGAGTCGATGCCCCCGGACATGCCGAGCAGCACCTTGCCGAACCCGGTCTTGCGGCAGTAATCGCGCAGGCTCTCGACCATCACGCGGTAGTCCTGGTCCCATTCGCCGGGATGCTGGACAAACTCACCGTCCCGCGCCCGCCAGCCGTCCGGCGTCCGGTCGAAATCGACATGGGCGATGTCCTCGTCGAAGACCGGCAATTGCAGCGCAGGCCGCCCGTGCGGGTTCAGGACGAAGGACCCGCCGTCGAAGACCTGATCGTCCTGCCCACCCACCATATTCAGGTAGGCCAGCGGCAGGCCCGTCTCGATCACGCGGGACACCATGTGGTTGAGCCGCGTCTCGTACTTGTTGCGGAAGTAGGGCGAGCCGTTGGGCACCACGAACAGCTCCGCGCCGCTCTCTGCCATGGCCTCCGTCACATCCGGATACCACGCGTCCTCGCAGATCGGGATGCCGACACGCACCCCGTTGATGACCACGGGCCCCATCATCCGCGACCGCGAGAACAGGCGCACTTCGTCGAATACGTTGAAATTCGGCAGGAAGAACTTGTGCGTGATCACCTGCACCGCGCCATCGGACAGGATGTAATAGCTGTTGTGCAGCTTGCCATCCTCTCCCGGGCAAGGCCCGCCGATGCCCAGCGCGGGACCGCCAGACAACTCCGCCGCCAGCGCCTCGATCTGCGTCACCGCATCGCGCACGAAGGCCGGCTTCAGGATCAGGTCCTGCGTCTGGTAGCCGGTCGAGAACATCTCCGGCAGGGCCACGAAATGCGCCCCGGCGTCGCGTCCGGCGTCCCAGGCCGCGCGCGCCTTGGCTATGTTGCCCTTGATGTCCCCCACCGTGGGGTTCAACTGAGCCAGCGTCACGCGGAAATGATCGCTCATGGCCTGTCCTTCTCGAAACACTCCCCGCCCAAATAGCAGATGCACGCCCGAGGGAAAGCCCGGCACGGCAAAAGAGATTGCCGACGCCTGACGCCTCCTTTACGTTCCGGGACCAGTAGAGACGACCAGACGACCAACGGGCAGGACGCGCATGAAGCTGGCAGGCATCACTTTCACCCTCGCGGCGGTTCTGGGCGGCATCGCCCTGGCGCAGTCGGATGGCGAGGTCGTCACCAAGCAGTATGACGACGGCGGCGTCTACGAGGGCACCTTTCAGGATGGCCTCCAGCACGGCACAGGCACCTACCGCCTGCCGAATGGCTACGAGTACACCGGCGAATGGGCCGAAGGCGAGATCCGCGGTCAGGGCGTCGCCCGCTTCCCCAACGGCTCGGTCTACGAAGGCCAGTTCGCCAAGGGCAAGCCGGAGGGCATGGGCAAGATCGTCTTCGCCGACGGCGGCACCTACGAGGGCTCCTGGCTCGACGGCAAGATCACCGGGCAGGGTGTCGCTGTCTATGCAAACGGTGTGCGCTACGAGGGTGCCTTCCGCAATGCGCTTCACCATGGCAAGGGCGTGATGACCTCGCCCGGCGGTTACGTCTACGAGGGCGATTGGGTCAACGGGGTCAAGGAAGGCTCGGCCAGGATCACCTACCCCGATGGGTCGGTCTACGAAGGCCGCGTCGCGGATGGTGAGCGCGAAGGCAGCGGCAAGCTGACCATGACCGACGGGCTGATCTACGAGGGCACCTGGCGCGACGGCCAGATCGACGGACAGGGCAAACTGACCCAGCCCAATGGCGATGTCTACGAAGGTGCGCTGGTGGATGGCCGCCGCGAGGGTCAGGGCAAGGTGACCTACGCCAACGGCGACACCTACGAAGGCGAGTTCAACAACGACCAGCGCCACGGAACGGGCACCTTCACCGGGAAGGACGGTTACAGGTACAGCGGAACCTGGGTCACCGGGCAGATCGACGGCCAGGGGCAGGTGACCTATCCCGATGGCTCCGTCTACGTCGGTACGTTCAAGGGCGACCTCGCCAACGGCAAGGGCAAGATCACCTATCCCAATGGCTCCACCTACGAGGGGGACTGGGTCGATGGCGTGATCGAAGGCCAGGGCGTCGCGACCTACGCCACCGGGCTCACCTACGAAGGCGGCTTCAAGAATGCCAAGAACGACGGTTTCGGCGTCATGACCTACCCCGATGGCTACCGCTACGAGGGCGATTGGCAGGGCGGCCAGAGACACGGCACCGGCAAGGCGGTCTATGCCGACGGGACGGTCTATGAAGGCCAGTTCCGCGACGGCCAGCGCCATGGCCTCGGCACCATCGTCATGGCAGGCGGGTTCCGCTACGAAGGCGAATGGGACAAGGGCGAGATCTCTGGCCAGGGCATCGCGACCTACGCGAACGGCGACGTTTACGAGGGCAGCTTCCGCAATGGCAAACGGCAGGGCCAGGGCATCATGCGCTACGCCTCCGGCGAACAGGCGAGCGGCGAATGGATCAACGGAGCGCTGTCCTCCGACGGGGCAACCACGTCCAACGGCGTGACCCCGCAGAACCCGGAGACCCCACAGCCCGCCGCTGACAGCAACTGACGGCTGCCATGGCCCGCATCCTCTTTGCCCTGCCGCGGTTCCATACGAACCTGTGGTTTGCCGCCCGTGCAATGAAAACCGCGGGGCACGAGCTCCAGTTCCTCGTCAACAAGCTCGACCGGGGAGAGGATTACAGCTTCGTGACGCCGCAGGCACTCGGCAAGGACACGAAACAATCGGACGTCACCCAGATCGTCGATGCCTTCAAGCCCGACATCGTCTTTGTCCGCAACGCCTGGTCCCTCTCGCGGCAGGTTGCCTGGGCGGCACGCGGTCGCGCTCCGACGCTGCTCTATAACCTTCAGCCTCTGAACCAGCAGACCTCGCTGCTGCGCCGGGCCGAACTCTTCATCAAGATACTGCCAAGGCATCGCATCACGCCGGTCGCCGGCTGGCCTCAAGGCGGCTCGCCTGACCCCTTTGCCACCTACCTGCCCTGGCCGGTCGCCGCCCTGCCTGCGCCGCAGCCATTCCCGAAACCTGAGGGCAAGCTGCACCTCGTCTGCGTCGGCAAGCTCGGCCTGCCGCGCAAGAACCAGCCGCAGCTGATCGAGGCCATGGCCGCCGCCGGGCTGGACCGGCACTACCATGTCACCCTCGTCGGCTCCGCGCCAAAACCGGATCTACCCGGCCAGAAGGCCCACGCCGCCCGCATCGACGCCATCGCGAAACTGTCCTGGGTGACGCTGCGGTCGGGCATCGCCTACAAGGACATGGCCAACCTCTATACCACGGCAGATGTCTGCGTCCTGCCCAGCTTCGACGAACCGCTCGGCATCTCCCCGGTCGAGGCCATGGCCTACGGAGCAATTCCGGTGATCTCGTCGGACAGCGGCTCGGCGGGCTACATCCGGCAGGGTGAAAACGGCTTCGTCGTCGACATGCACCACCCTGAAACGGCCGCCGACGCCCTGCTCCGGATCGCCGAGGACCCGGAACTGCGCCAAACCCTCTCTGCAGAAGCCAGGCGCACCACCGAAACCGAGCTTTCGGAAGCCACGTTCCTGCAACGCCTCGACGCCATCCTCGCCGACCGCCTCCCCGCCTGAGCCGTACGTCGACCCATGTCTTCTCTGGTCCCGAAATACCGCGGGGTCCGGGGCAGGGCCCCGAACAAGATTTTGTCCCGGCAAAATCTTCGCCCCACTCAGACAACTTCCCCGGCGCTCATGCGGTCCAGAAACCCCTCCGCCTGCGCCAGGATCGCCTCCCGCTTGCCCTGATCCATCCGGTCCCAGGTCCGGTACATGTTGGCCATGCGTGGATTGCCCTCGAACCGCTGCCGATGCCGGTTCAGGAAATGCCAGTACAGCAGGTTGAACGGACAGGCCCCCTCCCCCACCTTCACCTTCACGTCATAGGCACAGCCGCCGCAGTAGTCCGACATCCTGTCGATGTAATTCCCCGACGAGACATAGGGCTTCGACGCAATCACCCCGCCATCGGCGAACTGGCTCATGCCGACCGTGTTCGGCGCCTCGACCCATTCGAACGCGTCGATATACACGCTCAGGTACCATTCATGCACCTCCGCCGGGTTCAGCCCGGCGATCAGCGCGAAATTCCCGGTCACCATCAGCCGCTGGATGTGATGGGCGTAGGCTTCCGTCTTGGTCTGCGCCACTGCCTTCGCCAGACACCGCATCTTCGTCTCACCGCCCCAATAGAGCCACGGCAACCCTCGCTGATGGTTGAGCGCATTCCGGCGCGGATACTGTGGCCCCTCGTGGAAATAGATCCCCCGCACATACTCGCGCCAGCCGATGATCTGCCGGATGAAGCCTTCCACGGCATTGAGCGGCGCCGAACCGTCCCGATACGCTGCCTCCGCCGCCTGGCAGACCTCCAGAGGATCGAGCAGCCCGATGTTCATGTAGGCCGACAGCAGTGAGTGATAGAGAAACCGCTCTCCATCCAGCATCGCGTCCTGAAAATCCCCGAACTTCGGCAAGCCATATCGCACGAAATGCGCCAGCGCCCGCTTCGCCTGCCCCGGCTCCGTCGCATAGGCAAACGGACGCAGATCCCCGAAATTCCCGCCAAACCGAGCCTCCACCAGATCCAGCACCGCCTCGACGGTCTCGTCCGGCGTGAAGGACATCGGCGCGGTGTCCACGGCATCCGGCGCGGGCTTGCGGTTCTCGTGGTCGTAGTTCCACTTGCCGCCTTCCGGGTCATCCCCGTCCATCAGAAGCCCGGTCTTCCGCCGCATGTCGCGGTAGAAATACTCCATCCGCAGCGCCTTGCGCCCCTTTGCCCAGTCCTCGAACTCCTTGTGCGATGCGATGAAACGGTCGTCTTCGAGCAGCGACACGTTCAGCGGCGCATCCTGAAGCGCCTCGATCAGCCGCCATTCCCCCGGCTCCGTCGCAATAACCGCGCTGACGCCGCACTCCTCGGCCCGTCGCAACAACTCGCCGACAATCGTCCCGCTGTTGTTTGTGTCATCGAGCTCGGAATAGCGCACATCCCAGCCATCCGCCCGCAATTGCGCGGCAAACTTGCGCATCGCGGCAAAGATCAGCGCGATCTTCTTCGGATGGTGCGGGACATACTCGGTCTCCCCGGCCACCTCGGCCAAGACCACCACGTCAGACGCCTTGTCCGCCTTACGCAGCGCCGCGATGCCCTCGCTCAGCTGATCGCCCAGCACCAGAACGAGCCGCGTCACCAGACGATTTCCTTGCCTGCGTAGTCATAGAAGCCGCCGGTCTGCGCCGGGGTCAGACCCTTGATGACGCCGATCAACCGCTCCGCCGCCTCTTCTGCCGGGACGGACGGATGCCGCCCGAGATACTTCTCTGTAAACGCCGTCCGCACCGTGCCCGGATGCAGGCAGACGCAGGCCAGTTGGCGGTGCGAACGCGCCAGTTCGATGGCCGCGCCGTGCATCAACTGGTTCAACCCGGCCTTCGCGGCCCGGTAGCTGTACCAGCCGCCAAGCCGGTTGTCCCCGATGCTCCCGACCCGCGCCGACAAGGCGGCAAACACCGCCTGCCGGTCCTTCGGCAGGAGCCGCACCGCATGTTTCAGGACCAGCATCGGCCCGATGGCATTCAGAAGGTACTGATCCGCCATTGCCCGCGCATCCAGCGCAGACAGACTCTTCTCCGGCTCCGCGCCGCCAATCTCCAACGCCCCGGTCGCGACGAAGACAAGGTCGAATACACCGTCCAAAGCCCCAAGATGCGCGGCAACCGACGCCTCATCCGTCACGTCCAGACCGTCACCGCTCCGCGACAGGCCCACAACCGCAACGCCGCGCGCCGACAAGGCCACGTGAAGCGCCGACCCGATCCCGCCGGTCTTTCCGATGATCAAAACCCGTTCCATGCCCGGCAGGTAGCGGGGGCCGACCATGGTTCAAGCGCCGCCGACATCTTCGGGCGCGATTGCCACGGTCTTCAACACCGCATGGCACTCCGCCCCCTCGACGATGCCCAGCGCCGCCGCCGAGCGCCGGGTGATCCGCGCCAGAACCGTCCCCGCCGGTGTGGCCAGCGAGACGATCGCCCCCGGCCCGCCGCCTTCCCGGATGGCCTCCACCGTGCCGGGGATGATGTTGAGCGCCGACAGGCCATCGGGACGCCCGCGCGACAGGATCACCTCCTGCGCCGGAATGCGCACCCGCAGCCGCGTGCCCACCGCCTGCCGTAGCCTTGGCAGGTGCAACCGCACTCCCCCGGCATCAAGCTCGCTCAACCCGTCGTCATGGTGCGCCACGACAACCGCCTGCAACACCGCGCCCGCGCCGCGCACGCCGGTTGGCAGCACGGAGGCATCCCCCAGCACCTCCGCCGCCGGCCCCTGCCGCGCCACGCGCCCGTCCTGCAGGGCCACAACGGACGTTGCCAGCCGCGCCACCTCCGCCGGGGCATGGCTGACATAGAGGATCGGTACGGAAGCCTCATCGCGAAGCCGCTCGAAATACGGCAGGATTTCCGCCTTCCGCGCCTCGTCCAGCGCCGCCAGAGGCTCATCCGCAAGGATCAACTCGGGCCCGGCCAGCAGCGCCCGCCCGATGGCCACCCGCTGCTTTTCTCCCCCCGACAGCGCCCCGGGCCGCCGGTCCAGAAGGTTCTCCAACCCCAGCATGGCAATCACTTGCTCGGGTTTCGCCGTGCCACGCTTCTTGGCGAACCAACGGCCATAGCCAAGGTTCTGCCGGACCGTCAGATGCGGAAACAGCCGCCCCTCCTGAAAGACATAGCCAAGCCGCCGGGCCTGCGGCGGCAGGCACACGCCCTGCGCCGTATCCAGCAGAACCCGACCGCCCACGGCCACCCGCCCCGCATCGGGTTTCAACAAGCCCGCCACCGCGTTCACGATGGTCGTCTTGCCGGACCCAGAGCGGCCAAACAGCACCGTCAGCCCGGCGGGCGCCTCGAAATCGACGTCCAGCGTCAGACCATCGAAGCGGTGCCTGAGACAGACCGACAGAGTCATGCCCCGCCCACCCGACGGGCCGCGCGCCGTGACAGCCATTCGCTCGCCAGCAGCGCCCCCATGGCAATCGCCACTGAAATCGCCACCAACCGGAGCGCCGAGGCCTCCCCTCCCGGCACCTGCAGGAAGGCATAGACTGCCGAGGGCAGCGTCTGGGTCTGGCCCGGAATGTTGCTCACGAAGGTGATCGTCGCGCCGAACTCCCCCATCGCCTTCGCAAACGCCAAAATCGCTCCCGCGATGATCCCCGGCAGGGTCAGCGGCAGGGTGATCGTCACAAACACCCAGAGCCGCGACGCGCCCAGCGTCGCCGCCGCCTGCTCCAGCTTCGGGTCCACCGCTTCCAGCGACAGCCGCATCGCCCGCACCATCAGCGGAAAGGCCATCACCGCCGCCGCCAGCGCCGCGCCGGTCCAGCGGAAGGCGAAGACGATGCCGATCTCCTGCAAGGCCGCCCCCAGAGGCGAACGGGTCCCGAAAGTCAGCAAAAGCAGATACCCCGTCACCACCGGCGGCAGGATCAGCGGCAGATGTACCAGCCCGTTGACCACCTGCTTGCCCCGGAACTCCCACCGCGCCAGCGCATAGGCCACGAACAGCCCCGCCGGCAGCGAGGTCAGCACCGCCCAGAAGGCGACGCGCAGCGACAGCGCCACCGCCTGCCATTCCTGCGGCGAGAGTATCTCCACCTCAGTCCCCCAGCACCGCGAAACCCTGCGCTTCGAACACGGCCCGCGCCGCTTCGCCGCGCAGGAACCACAGGAAGTCGCCTGCCGCCTCGCCGCTCCCGGCGATCTGCGCCATCGGATAGAGGATCGGCGCGTGACTGCCCGAAGGGAACTCCGCCAGCACCGACACCCCCGGTTCCGCCGCCGCATCGGTCGCGTAGACGATTCCCAGGGGCGCCTCGCCCAACGCGACCAGCGCCAGCGCCGCGCGAACGTTGTCCACCTGCGCCACGCGTGTCTCCAGCTGCGGCCACAGCCCGAGGCTGATCAGCGCCTCCTTGCCATAGATCCCCGCCGGAACCGCGTCGACCAGCGCCATCGCCAGCCGCCCGCCGTCCAGACGATCCGGCAGCGTCGCCCAATCCTCCAGCGGCGCACCCTGCCCGACCAGCACAAGCGTATTGCCCAGAAGATCCCGCCGTGTTCCCGGTTCCAGCAGACCCAGTGCGCCGAGATGATCCATCCAGCCGACGTTGGCCGAGATGAAGACATCCGCAGGAGCACCGTGCTCGATCTGCCGCGCGAGGGCGGAGGACCCGGCCAGGGACAGCGCCAGCCTGTGCCCGCTTTCCGCCTCGAACAGCGGCGCGATCTCGTCGAGCGCGGTCTTCAGGCTCGCCGCCGCAAAGACCGTCACGGTGTCGGCCCGCGCCACAGCCGCGCCGCAGAGCGCGGCGCACAGGCAGATCAATCGCAGCAATCCCAAGTCATCGCCCCTTTCCGATACCCCGAAAGACAAGCCACAGCCCTGCCCACGGTGCAAGTCCCACGCAGTATTGCAGAAAAATTCCGGGAATGCCGACGGAGAATGCACGCCCGCCCGTTAGACCAAGGTCCAAACAAAAAAGGCCCTGTCATGTCCCGACTGAACCCTTACTGGCTCTGGGCGCTGCTCGCCCTGCCCCCCGCCTTCTGGAGCTATGAGGCGCTGACTTCCGACAACGCGCGCATCATCCATATCCTCGTGCATCCCACCGGCGAATGGGCCGCGCGTCTGCTGATCCTCACCCTGATGGCGACGCCCCTGGTCATGCTGTTCAAGGGCTGGCGCGGCCCGCAATGGCTGAAGAAGAACCGCCGGTATCTCGGGGTCGCCGCCTTCGGCTATGCCGCGCTGCACACGCTGTTCTACGTCCTCGACAAAGGCAGTGTCGACACCGTCCTCTCCGAGTTCACGCGCTTCTACATCTGGACCGGCTGGGTCGCCTTCGCGATCTTCGTTCCGCTTGCGGTGACTTCCATGGACTATTTCATGCGCCTCATGGGCCCGCGCTGGAAGGCGCTGCAACGCTGGACCTACGCAGCCGCCGTTCTGACGCTGCTGCACTGGGCCGCGCTGCACAACTGGGGCCACCCGCTCGGCGCAATCGTCCATTTCGCGCCACTGGCTGCGCTGGAGGCGTATCGTGTCTGGTACTGGATGAACAAACGCCGGATGCGCCGCACCGTGACCGCCACGCCCTGATCAGTCGCCCTCGCCGTAGGCCGCCTTCAACGCGAGCGCGAGAAACCTCTCGCGCTCGTCGTCGCCGAGCGCCCCGAGGATGTCGATCTGCAACTGGTTCACCGTCGGCCGAAAGTCCGTGAGCAGCGCGGCACCTGCGTCCGTCAGCGTCAGCACCCTGGCCCGCCGGTCCGTTTCGCTGATCTTCCGCGCCACCAGCCCCTTTTGTTGCAGCCGGTCGATGACCCCGCCGATCGTGGCCCGGTCATAGGCGATCAGCGCCGCCACCGTCGCCTGATCCACGCCGGGGTTGGCGCCCACCGCCTCCATAGCCGCGTATTGCACCGGGGTCAGGTCCAGCCCGGCCGCCTTGGCCTCCATCTGAAAATGCTGATGTGCCAGCTGGTGCAGGCGGCGAATCAGATGCCCTGCCATGCGCTGGAATGCCATTGTCGGCCTGACCTCGGACACCGCCGCGCCTCCCTCTCTTCTTCTCTGGCGCAAGAGTACCGAACCGGGCGGCGGGGCGGTAGTATGCATCCTGACAATATGCACGCTTTGCATTCCCGGGCTGGCCTTTTCCGCGACCTTGACTCTAGGGTCGCGCAACCGACTTCCCGTCAAGCAAAGCAAAGGACACCGCGCATGGCTTTCGTGATCGACCCCACCCCCACGCCCTCCGTCGCCGTTCTCGGCAGCGAGGACCGCTTCCCGGTGCGGCGCATCTTCTGCGTCGGACGCAACTACGCCGCCCATGCCCGCGAGATGGGCAAGGACCCGGACCGCGAACCGCCGTTCTTCTTCACCAAGCCTGCGGATGCGGTGGTCGACAGCGGCTCGACCATTCCCTACCCGCCGGAGACCTCGAATTTCCACTACGAGGCGGAGATGATCGTTGCCATCGGCACCGGCGGCCGCAACATCGCCGAAGCGGGCGCCCTCAGCCATGTCTGGGGCTACGGCACCGGCAACGACCTCACCCGCCGCGACCTGCAGCAGGTGGCGAAAGACATGGGCCGCCCCTGGGATTGGGGCAAGGCTTTCGACAACTCCGCCGTCATCGGCCCGCTCAGCCCGGTGTCACAGGTCGGCCATCCGTCTTCCGGCTCGATCAAATTGACGGTGAATGGCGAGACGAAACAGGACGGTGACCTGACCGAGCTAATCTGGAGCATCCCGGAGGTCATCGCGATCCTCTCCCGCTCAATCGCCCTCGCCCCCGGTGACCTGATCATGTCGGGCACGCCCGCAGGGGTGGGCAAGCTGAAACCGGGCGACGTCTGCACCGCCTCGGTCGTTGGCCTTGCCGACTGCACCGTCACCATCGGCGAGCCGCTCTAGACGCAGGCATAGCCCAGAACCGCCCGCACCACCTCCTCGCGCAAGGCTTCCTGGTCCTGATCCCGGAACAGGGCATCGCCGTAGAGCGCGGAGAAGGTCGGGCGGTTCGACACGTTGAAGAAACACAGCGCCGAAATCTGCCAGTGCAGCGCCATTGGGTCCAGATCGGCCCGGAAAACGCCCGCCGCAACGCCCCGCTGCACCAGCGTCTCCAACACTGTGATCGCGGGCGCGTTCACCCCTTGGATCACCTCCGAAGCCCGCAGATGCGCCGCCCCATGCACGTTCTCGATCATCACGAGCCGCACGAAATCGACGTTTTCCCGGTGGTGGTCGAAAGTGAACCGGACCAGCCGCATCAACCCCTGAACCGGCTCCACGCCGTCCAGATCGAGCTCCGCCTCCGCCTCCCGCATCCGGGCATAGGCCGCCTCCAGCGCCGCGCGATACAGCCCCTCCTTGTCGCCGAAATAGTAGTAAATCATACGCTTGGAGGTTTTGGTCCGGGCGACGATCTCCTCGATCCGCCCCCCCTTCAGCCCGTTGGCCGAAAACACGGACACTGCCACGCGCAGAATATCGCCGCGCACGGCCGCCGGGTCCTGCTTCCATGTCTTGCGGGCTGGCTGTTGCATGGCGGCTCCCTCCATCGGACGGCCTAGCACATTTAACCGCACGGTACAAAATCTTTTGACGTGTATTTAACCATCCGGTACAAAGAGCGGAAACCCGGAGAAGCCCATGACCGACCAGCCTGCATCCACCCCGCCCCGCACCATTCAGGTCGGTCTCATCGGGAAGGGCATCCAGCTCTCCCGCACCCCCGCCATGCACGTCGAAGCCGGGCAGGCGCTCGGCCTGGACTACCGCTATGACCTGATCGACCCGGATCAGATGGACAGCGAGCCCCAGTTCACCGACATGCTGGACAGGGCCGAAGCCGCCGGGTTCGCCGGCCTCAACATCACCTTTCCGTACAAGAAGGCGGTCATCCCGCACCTCCACCACCTCTCCGACGCCGCGAAAAACGTCGGCGCGGTGAACACGGTTGTCTTCCGGGACGGTCAGCGCTTCGGCCACAACACCGATTTCTGGGGTTTCGCCGAGGGCATGCGCCAGTATCTCCCCGGCGCCGACATGGCCACCGTCCTGCTGCTCGGCGCGGGCGGTGCAGGCGGCGCGGTGGCGCATGCGCTGAAGGACCTTGGCACGGAAACCCTGTTGATTCATGACATCAACCCCGACGGCGCCGCCAAACTCGCGGCGGAGACCGGCGGCATGCCCGTCACCAACCTCGAAGACGCGGCAGACAAGGCCACCGGCATCGTCAATGCCACGCCCATGGGCATGGCGAAACTCCCAGGCACCGCCATCCCGACGTCCCTGCTCAGACCCGAACAATGGGTCACCGACATCGTCTATTTCCCGATCGAGACCGAACTCCTCCGGGACGCTCGTGCGAAAGGCTGCCGCACCCTGAACGGCGGCGGCATGGCGCTTTATCAGGCCGTCCGCGCCTTTGAACTCTTTACGGGGATAAAACCGGACGCCACCATCATGCGGGCACGCTTCGACGCCTTCGACAGGGGATAAACCATGAAAACCGGCATCGCGACCGTCTCCATCTCCGGCGATTTCCGCACGAAACTCGCCGCCATCGCCGCCGCCGGGTACACGGGTATCGAAATCTTCGAACAGGATTTCATCGCCTACGACGGCTCGCCCAGGGACGTCGGCCAGATGGTCCGCGATCACGGGCTGGAGATCCTGCTGTTCCAGCCATTCCGCGATTTCGAGGGCCTGCCGGAGCCGCTCCGCGCCAAGGCCTTCGACCGCGCCGAGCGCAAGTTCGACCTGATGCAGGCGCTGGGCACCGACCTCGTTCTCGTCTGCTCCACCTGTCACAAATCCGCCCTCGGCGGCATCGACCGCGCCGCCGCCGACTTCCGTGAACTCGGGGAACGCGCCGCGAAGCGCGGCTTGCGGGTTGGCTATGAAGCCCTCGCCTGGGGCAAATACGTCAACGATCACCGCGACGCTTGGGAAATCGTGCGCCGCGCCGATCATCCGAACGTCGGCGTGGTGCTCGACAGCTTCCACACTCTCTCGCGCAAGATCGACCCGGACACCATCCGCCGCATTCCCGGCGACAAGATCTTCTTCATCCAGCTTGCCGATGCGCCGCAGATCGACATGGACCTGCTCTACTGGTCCCGCCACTTCCGCAACATGCCGGGCGAGGGCGATCTGCCAGTCACCGACTTCATGCGCGCGGTCATGGCGACAGGCTACGACGGCCCGATAAGTCTCGAAATCTTCAACGATTATTTCCGCGGCAGCTCCACGCGCGGCGTTGCCCGCGACGGTTACCGCTCGATCATCGCGCTGATGGACGACGTCCGCCGCGCCGAGCCGACCCTTGAGGTCGACCTGCCTCCGGTTCCCGCCCGCGTGAAACCCGAAGGCGTCGCTTTCGTCGAATTCGCGACGCGGGGTGAGGAGGCCACGACGCTCGAAGGCACGCTCCACGCGCTCGGCTTCGAGCAATCCAACAAACACGTCAACAAGGCCGTAACCCTCTGGCAACAGGGCGAGATCCGTATCGTCCTGAATGCCGAAACCACCGGCCACGCCGATCACAGCTGGAATGCCCGGGGCACCGCTGTCTGTGACATCGGCCTTGCCGTGACCTCCGCGCGCGATGCGCTGACCCGCGCCCAAGCCCTTGGCATCGAACCTTTTTCCCAGCCGACAGGTCCGGGCGAGTTGGACATCCCCGCCATGCGCGGCCTCTCCGGCAGCGTGTTGCACCTGCTCGACGACAGCTCCGGCCTCGCCCACGTCTGGGAGACCGAATTCGGCGTGACATCCACGCCCAATGGCGCCGGCCTGACCCGGATCGACCACCTGGCCCAGACCATGAGCTATGAGGACATGCTCAGCTGGACGCTTTTCTATGGCTCTGTTTTCGCAATGAAAAAGAGCCCGATGCATGATGTGATCGACCCGGACGGCCTCGTCCGCAGTCAAGTGCTCGAAACTAAGGACGGCGCACTTCGCATCACGCTCAACGGCGCTGACACCCATCGCACGCTCGCAGGCCGCTTCCTGTCCGAAAGCTTCGGTGCGCCGGTCCAGCACATCGCGCTGGCCACCGACGACATCTTCGGCACGCTCGACGCCCTCGCGCAGCGCGGCTTCGCCCCGTTGCCCATGCCGCAGAACTACTACGACGATCTCGGTGCCCGCTTTGACTTTCCGGCGGGACTGATGGACCGCATGCAGGCACGCAACGTGCTCTACGACCGCGACGATCACGGCGAGTTCTTCCAGGTCTATTCAAGAGCCTTCGCAGGCGGCCTGTTCTTCGAGATCGTGCAGCGCAGCGCTGGCTACAAGGGCTTTGGCGCCCCGAATGCACCTTTCCGTATCGCCGCGCAGAAGCGGCTCAGCCATACACCGGGTGTGCCCGAGAGCTAAGAATTTCCAAGATTTGTGAAATAAAATCCAGCGGTAGCACTGGGCATGCTTGACTCCGCGCTTTAATTCGGTAATTCACGAATTATGGATACTAAAGCGCTCTCCCAGTTTGCTTGCCTCAGCCACCCCCAGCGACTGGCAATCTTCCGGCTGCTCGTGCGCCGCTATCCCGACGAGGTTCCCGCCGGGGAGATCGTCGGCGTGCTCGGCCTCAAGCCTTCCACCGGATCCGTCTATCTCTCGGCGCTCACCGCCGCTGGACTGATCGGCAAGCATCGGATTGGCACCTCCCTACTCTACCGCGCGAACCTCTCCGCCGTGCAGGAGCTCGTGGGATTTCTTGTCGAGGATTGCTGCCAGGGCCGCAGCACGCTCTGCCCGACACCGTCGCCCGTGAAAGCCGATCATCTCAACGTCGTCTTCCTCTGCACCGGCAATTCCGCCCGGTCGCTGATGGCGGAATCGCTCCTGCGTGATGCCAGGGTTCCCGGAATGAAAGTCTGGTCCGCCGGGACAGAACCGCGCCGCACGCCGCACCCGATGGCCATCAAGATTCTGGAAAAACAAGGACATGCGACAAAGAGCCTGCGCTGCAAGCCGCTTGAAGAGTTTGGCGAGGCGCTGCCCCGGGTCGACATCCTGCTGACCGTCTGCGACCGCGCCGCGAATCTCGAAGGCCCGCGTTGGCCCGGCAATCCGCTGATGGCGCATTGGGGCGTGCCAGACCCGGTGCAGGCCGAAGGCGACAAGAAGACCCGCAAGGCCGCGTTTCAGCGAACCTACGACGGGTTGCGTCACCGCATTGATACATTTGCCCGTCTACCCTTGGCGGGGATGGACCGGGCCAGTCTGCAAAAGGCGCTGGATGACATCGCCGCGATGGAGAGACCATGACCACCTACGCACTCAACGGCCTTGGCCGGATGGGCAAACTCGCTCTCAAGCCCCTGCTCGAGTCCGGCGCTCGGATCGCCTGGATCAACGACGCCCATGGCACCCCGGAAATGCATGCGCACCTGCTGGAGTTCGACACGGTCCACGGACGCTGGAACGCTAATTTCACATTTGATGGAAATAGTATCTCAATCAACGGCACCCGCTTGCCAGTCCTTAATTCGAAAAATCTCGAAGAACTGCCGCTCGACGGTGTCGACGTGGTCATCGACTGCACCGGCGCCTTCAAATCCGAAGCCAAACTCGCCCCTTACTTCGCCGCTGGCGTCAAGAAGGTGGTGGTTTCCGCCCCGGTCAAGGACGGCCCCACCGCCAATATCGTGATGGGCGTCAACGATCACGTCTATGATCCCGCGGCGCACACCATCATTACCGCGGCCTCCTGCACCACGAACTGCCTCGCGCCGGTGGTGAAGGTCATTCATGAGGCTTTGTCCATCAGACACGGTTCCATGACCACGATCCATGATGTGACCAACACCCAGACCATCGTGGACCGCCCGGCCAAGGATCTGCGCCGCGCCCGATCGGCCCTGAACTCCCTCATCCCCACGACCACCGGCAGCGCCACGGCGATCACGCTTATCTATCCGGAACTGAAGGGAAAACTGAACGGCCACGCCGTGCGGGTCCCGCTCTTGAACGCCTCGCTCACCGACTGCGTCTTCGAGGTCGAGACTCCGACCACGCCGGAAGAGGTCAACGCGCTCTTCGAAGCCGCCGCCAACGGGCCGCTGAAGGGTATCCTCGGCTACGAGACCCGCCCGCTGGTCTCCGCCGATTACACCAACGACCCCCGCTCCTCGATCGTGGACGCCCTCTCCACCATGGTCATCAATCAGACCCAGGTGAAAATCTACGCCTGGTACGACAACGAATGGGGCTACGCCAACCGCCTTGTCGATGTCGCACTCATGGTAGGAAAATCGCTGTGAAACAGGGGCTTGCGGCCTACATCGCGGTCACTGCCGCCTATTGGGCCTTCATGCTCACCGATGGGGCACTGCGGATGCTGGTGCTGTTGCACTTCCATTCGCTTGGCTTCTCGCCGGTGCAACTCGCCTACCTGTTCGTGCTCTACGAGATCGCCGGAGTGGTCACCAACCTCTCTGCCGGTTGGATCGCGGCACGTTTCGGATTGACGTCGACGCTCTACGCTGGCCTCGGCCTTCAGATCGTCGCCCTTTTGGTGCTGACCCAGCTGGATCTGGGCTGGGCCGTCGCCACCTCCGTGACCTTCGTGATGCTGGTGCAGGGCGCGTCGGGCGTGGCCAAGGACCTCGCCAAGATGTCCTCCAAATCCGCCGTCAAACTCCTCGCCCCCGGCGAGGGCGATGGCCTGTTCCGCTGGGTCGCCCTGCTGACCGGCTCGAAGAACGCCGTCAAGGGGTTCGGCTTCCTGGTCGGTGCGGCCCTGCTCGCCACCTTCGGTTTCAACGCGGCGATCCTTGGTATGGCCGCCGTTCTCGCGCTGATCCTGGCCGCAGTTGCGATGAAAATGCCCTCCGGCCTGCCGGGCGGGCGGAAGGATGCGAAATTCTCGGAAGTCTTCTCGAAGAACCCCAACATCAACTGGCTCAGCCTCGCCCGTGTCTTTCTCTTCGGGGCGCGTGACGTCTGGTTCGTCGTCGGCATCCCGATCTATTTCTACGCGGTGCTCTCCGACGGCACCGAGGCGGGCAACCGCGCCGCCTTCTTCATGATCGGCACGTTCATGGCGGGCTGGATCATCCTTTACGGCATGGTGCAGGCCAGCGCCCCGCGCCTGCTCAGGGCCAGATCCCGCACGGTCGCCGAGGTCACCACCCTCGCCCGCAGCTGGGCCCTCGCGCTCGCGACGGTGCCCGGCACGCTGGCCCTCCTGACATGGTTCTCAGGCGCACCCTCGCCTTGGCTGACCGCCCTATTGGTGCTGGGCCTGCTCCTCTTCGGGGCTCTCTTCGCGGTCAATTCGGCACTGCACAGCTACCTGATCCTCGCCTTCACCACCGGC
The DNA here is from genome assembly GCF_049803835.1 of Tropicibacter sp. S64. Lineage (NCBI taxonomy): Bacteria > Pseudomonadati > Pseudomonadota > Alphaproteobacteria > Rhodobacterales > Roseobacteraceae > Tropicibacter > Tropicibacter sp. S64. The sequence goes on from NZ_JBNAGK010000001.1 coordinate 110,167, forward strand.
GAACGGGTCACCATGGACGTCGGTTTCTACTACATGGCCAACGCCGCAGGACGGCTCATGGGAACGCTGCTCTCCGGCCTCAGTTTCCAGGTCGGCGGACTGCCGCTGTGTCTTGGCACTGCGACGGCAATGGTCTTGATCAGTGCGGTTGCAGCCCGCAGACTGACACCTGTCAAAGGCGAAACTGCGCCTGCGTGAATCGTTTTCAACGATACAAACTGACCGCATTCGCGCGAGAACACCCCGCGTTTCACCTGTGGTTAACAGAAAACTAATCCAAGCAATTTCATTGCCTTATATCTCAAATTGCCTTGCTTTGCGGCAGCGCAGAAACGATTTTTGTTGACCGTTAGCGCCTGACCTGTGAATATTTGCTCATGAGCTTAGCAATCGCTCAAACCGGGAGGAAACTCATGAACACCACGATCCGCGCCCTTCTGGGCGCTACTGCGCTTACGGCCACCGCTTTTGCTGTATCCGCAGAAAACCTGACCATCGCGACCGTGAACAACGGCGACATGATCCGCATGCAGGGTCTGACCGATGACTTCACCGAGAAGACCGGCCATACCGTCGAGTGGGTCACGCTCGAGGAGAACGTCCTGCGTCAGCGCGTCACCACCGACATCTCGACCAAGGGCGGCGCCTTCGACATCATGACCATCGGCATGTACGAGACCCCGATCTGGGGGGCGAACGGCTGGCTGGTTCCGCTGGACGACCTCAGCGAAGGCTATGACGTCGCCGACATCCTGCCGGCCATGGCTGGCGGTCTGTCCCACGACGGCACGCTCTACGCGGCACCGTTCTACGGCGAAAGCTCGATGATCATGTACCGCACCGACCTGATGGAAAAGGCCGGTCTGGAGATGCCGGAGTCCCCGACCTGGGATTTCATCCGCGAAGCCGCGGCAGCGATGACCGACCGCGACGCCGACATCAACGGCATCTGCCTGCGTGGCAAGGCCGGTTGGGGTGAGGGCGGCGCCTTCATCACCGCGATGTCCAACTCCTTCGGCGCGCGCTGGTTCGACATGGATTGGAACCCGCAGTTCGACACCGACGCCTGGAAGGAAACGCTGACCTTCTTCAAGGGCATGATGGACGAATCCGGCCCCGCCGGTTACGCCACCAACGGCTTCAACGAGAACCTGTCGCTGTTCCAGCAGGGCAAGTGCGGCATGTGGATCGACGCCACCGTGGCGGCGTCCTTCGTGACCAACCCGAACGAATCCACCGTGGCGGACAGCGTCGGTTTCGCGCTGGCGCCGAACACCGGCAAGGGCAAGAACGCCAACTGGCTCTGGGCCTGGGCCCTCGCCATCCCGGCAGGCACCCAGAAGGAGGCCGCGGCGAAAGAGTTCATCGAATGGGCCACCTCGAAGGACTACATCGAGCTCGTCGCCGCGGAAGAAGGCTGGGCCAACGTGCCCCCGGGCGCACGCACCTCGCTCTATGAGAACCCCAACTACATGGAAGTGCCCTTCGCACAGATGACGCTGGACTCCATCCTCTCGGCTGACCCGAACAACCCGACCGTGGACCCCGTGCCCTATGTCGGCGTCCAGTTCGCGGCCATTCCGGAGTTTGCCGGCATCGCCACCGAAGTGAGCCAGGAGTTCTCCGCTGCCTACGCCGGTCAGCAGACCGTCGAAGAGGCGCTCGAGAAGGCCCAGGCGATCACCAACGACGCCATGGAAGCCGCAGGCTACAAGTAATCTTCCCGTGTCGGGGGACGGCCATCGCGCCGCCCCCCGATATGACCCGGACATTCCGGCGTCTTGCCCACAGACGCGTTAGTTCCTTTTCCAAGATCGACACACCCCGCCGGACGGCGGATCGAAACACCCGCTACCGAGGGAGGATGAAGACATGGCGACGCAACAGTCGCGGTCAGCAGCCCGAATGATGATGGCCCCCGCCGTTGTCCTGCTGCTGGGGTGGATGCTGGTTCCACTCATCATGACGCTGTACTTTTCGTTCAAGAACTATCTGCCGTTGCGTGGCGGCGATCTTGGCTGGGCAGGGTTCGACAATTACATCCGCTTCGTGACATCGAGCAGCTTCTGGCCCTCGGTCCAGACCACGCTGATCATCGTCGGCGGCGTTCTGGTCATCACCATCTGCCTCGGCGTGCTGCTGGCGATCCTGCTGGACCAGCCGATGTGGGGACAGGGCATCGTCCGCATCCTCGTCATCGCGCCATTCTTCGTCATGCCCACCGTCTCGGCGCTGGTCTGGAAGAACATGTTCATGGACCCGATCAACGGCCTGTTCGCCCACCTGTGGAAATTCTTCGGGGCAGAGCCGATCCAATGGCTGTCCCAGGCCTCGCTGCCTTCGCTGATCATGATCGTCAGCTGGCAATGGCTGCCCTTCGCCACGCTGATCCTGCTCACCGCCATCCAGTCGCTCGACAGCGAGCAACTCGAAGCGGCGGAAATGGACGGCGCCCCGGCGCTGAAACGCTTCTACTACATCATCCTGCCCCACCTCAGCCGCGCCATCACCATCGTGGTCCTGATCCAGACGATCTTCCTGCTGGGGATCTTCGCGGAGATCTTCGTCACCACCGGCGGCGCCTTCGGTACCAAGACCCTCTCCTACCTGATCTTCCAGCGCGTGCTGGAGAGCCAGAACATCGGCCTTGGATCGGCGGGCGGTGTCTACGCCATCATCCTCGCCAACATCCTCGCCGCCTTCCTGATGCGCATCGTGGGGAAGAATCTCGATGCCTGATCCCATCTCGCACCCCCGCGCCATCCCTCTCCCCGCCCCCGTCTTCTTTGGTCCCCAAATACCGCGGAGGGGCCTGGGGAGGCAGAGCCTCCCCAGCGGGTCGGATTGCGCAGCAATCCGAAACACCTTGAACGAAAGGACCTGACCCATGGCACGCGCAGTCACACAGCAACGCAAGACCATCAACACGGCCCTCGCCTGGGCGGTCGGGCTCCTGATCTTCTTCCCGATCCTCTGGACCATCCTCACCAGCTTCAAGACCGAGGCGCAGGCCATCAACGACCCGCCCATCTGGTTCTTCTTCGACTGGACGCTGGAGAATTACGCGGTGGTGCAGGAGCGCTCGGATTACATGAAGTTCCTCTGGAACTCGGTCATCATCGCCGGCGGCTCCACCGTTCTCGGCGTGCTGATCGGCATCCCCGCCGCCTGGTCCATGGCCTTCGTGCCGTCGAAGCGGACCAAGGACATCCTTCTGTGGATGCTCTCCACCAAGATGCTCCCCGCGGTCGGCGTGCTTTACCCGATCTACCTGATGTTCATCAAACTCGGCCTTCTCGACAGCCGCTTCGGCCTCGTCATCGTGCTGATGCTCATCAACCTGCCGATCATCATCTGGATGCTCTACACCTACTTCCGCGAAATTCCGGGGGAAATCCTCGAAGCGGCGCGGATGGACGGGGCATCGCTCAAGGAGGAGATCCTCTATGTCCTGACCCCGATGGCGGTCCCGGGCATCGCCTCGACGCTGCTGCTGAACGTGATCCTGGCCTGGAACGAGGCCTTCTGGACGCTGAACCTCACCGCCGCCAACGCGGCGCCGCTGACGGCCTTCATCGCCAGCTACTCCTCGCCCGAGGGCCTGTTCTACGCCAAGCTCTCCGCAGCCTCCGTCATGGCTATTGCCCCGATCCTCATCATGGGCTGGTTCAGCCAGAAACAACTCGTCCGCGGCCTCACCTTCGGCGCAGTGAAATAAGGAATTCGAACTATGGGACGCATTACCCTCGACAAGGTGACCAAGAGCTTCGGTGAAGTGAACGTCATCCCGCCCCTCGACCTGACCATCGAAGACGGTGAGTTCGTCGTCTTCGTCGGCCCCTCGGGCTGCGGCAAGTCCACCCTCCTGCGGCTGATCGCCGGGCTTGAGGATGTCACCTCCGGCCAGATCCGCATCGACGGAAACGACGCCACGGCCCTGCCGCCCGCCAAGCGCAGCCTCGCCATGGTGTTCCAGAGCTACGCCCTCTACCCGCACATGACCGTGCGCAAGAACATCGCCTTCCCGATGAAGATGGCCGGTGTGCCCGAGGACGAGCAGAAGCGCCGGATCGACAGTGCCGCCAAGGCGCTGAACCTGACGGACTATCTCGACCGCCGCCCCGGGCAGCTTTCCGGTGGTCAAAGACAGCGCGTCGCCATCGGTCGCGCCATCGTCCGCGAGCCCGCCGCCTTCCTCTTCGACGAGCCGCTCTCGAACCTCGACGCGGCGCTGCGGGTCGGCATGCGCATGGAGATCTCCGAGCTGCACAAGAAGCTCGACACCACGATGATCTACGTCACCCACGACCAGGTCGAAGCCATGACCATGGCCGACAAGATCGTCGTGCTGCAGGCCGGCGTGATCGAGCAGGTCGGCAGCCCGCTGGAGCTTTACCGTGCCCCGCGCAACCGTTTCGTCGCGGGCTTCATCGGCTCGCCCAAGATGAACATCTTCGAAGGTCCGGAGGCGGCCAAGCATAACGCCCATGCCATCGGGGTCCGTCCGGAGCATCTGCAGGCCTCCAAGGAAAGCGGCCTGTGGCAGGGCACCGTCGGCGTCTCCGAACACCTCGGTTCCGACACCTTCCTGCACGTCCACAACACCGGCCTCGACGAGACGATCACCGTGCGCGTCGGCGGCGAGTTCGACGCCCACCACGGCGACACCGTCTATCTGACTCCCGAAGCGGACAAGATCCACCGCTTCGGCAAGGACGGCCTGCGTATCGAGTGATCTTTCCGGGACAGGGCGACACGCCCTGTCCCCAACCCACCCAATCCCCGGGGAAATCCCATGACCCTCAAACTCTGCAACGCCACCCTGCCCGATCTGCCGGTGACCGTCGGTCATCCAGGCTATGACCGCAGCGCCCTGAGCGCGGGCATTCTGCATTTCGGCGTCGGCAATTTCCACCGCGCCCACCAGGCGACCTACCTCGACAGCCTCATGGCCATGGGCGAGGCGCAGGATTGGGCGCTTGTCGGCGCCGGTGTCTTCGAAGGCGAAAAGCGCGGCCGTGACATCCTCATGGCGCAGGACTGGCTGACCACGCTGGTCGAGCAGGAGGCGAACAAGTCCGAGGCCCGCGTACTCGGCTCCATGATCGACTTCATCGAGCCCGCCAACGCCCCCGCGACCATCGCCCGCATGACCGAGGCGGACATCCGCATCGTCTCCATGACCATCACCGAGGGCGGCTATTTCCTTGACGCCAAGGACAATTTCGACCCCAAGCATCCCTCCATCGCCCATGATGCGGAGAACCCGGACAGCCCGAAAACCGTCTTCGGCATGATCCTCTGCGCGCTCAAGGCCCGCCGCGACGCTGGCCTTGCGCCCTTCACCATCATGTGTTGCGACAACATTCCCCACAATGGCGCGGTCACCCGGCGCACCCTGACCGGCCTTGCGCGGCTCACAGATTCCGCCTTCGCCGACTGGATCGAGTCCAATGTCGCCTTCCCCAATGCCATGGTGGACCGCATCACCCCGGCCACCACGGACCGCGAGCGCGGCATTCTGCGCGAAGAGTTCGGCATCGAGGACGGCTGGCCGGTGTTCTGCGAGGACTTCACGCAATGGGTGCTGGAGGACAACTTCCCGCTCGGCCGTCCGCCGCTGGAAAAGGTCGGCGTGCAGTTCACCCCCGACGTGATCCCCTTCGAGTTGATGAAACTGCGAATCCTCAACGCCGGTCACGCGGTCATCGCCTACCCGGCTGGCCTCATGGACATCCACTTCGTGCATGAGGCGATGGAGCACCCGTTGATCCGCGCCTTCCTGCGCAAGATCGAAACCGAGGAGATCGTCCCGCACGTCCCGCCGGTCCCGAACACCGACACCTCCGCCTATTTCGACAAGATCGAGGAGCGGTTCTCCAACCCCAAGATCGGCGACACCATCCGCCGCCTCTGCCTTGACGGCTCCAACCGCCAGCCGAAATTCGTCATTCCCGCCCTGCGCGACGCACTGGCCGCGGGGGCGAAGTTCGACGGCCTCGCGCTGGAATGCGCGCTCTGGTGCCGCTACTGCGCCGGAACCACCGATTCCGGGGCGGAGATCGCGCCGAACGACCCGAATTGGGACAAACTCGTCCCCATCGCCCGCGAAGCGAAGACCCGCCCGCAAGCATGGCTTGAACAAGACGCGGTTTACGGCGACCTTGCGCAGAACGAGGCCTTCGCCGAGCGATTTGCGCACTGGCTGGAGGCTCTCTGGAAAGACGGAACCAAGGCGGTCCTGACCCGCTACATCGAAAGCAGTTGAGGCATGATGGATGGCGGGATGCAACGGGGCCTTGTGATCTTCGATTGCGACGGTGTGCTCGTGGACAGCGAACCGATTTCCCTCGCGGTCACCCTCGACACCCTCGCCGCCCTCCATTGCCCCATGACCGAGCAGCAGGGCTATGACCAGTTGCTCGGCAAATCGGCCTCCTCCAATGCCAAATGGCTGCGCGACAGCTGCAATCTCGAACTGTCGGACGCGCAGGTCGATCAGATGCGCGAACGGCTCTACGCCCGGTTCCGCGCCGAACTCCAGCCGATCCCGGGCATCGCCGAGGCCATCCGCGCGCTGCCCCTGCCCGCCTGCGTCGCCTCCTCCTCACAGCCAGAGCGCATCCACCTCTCGCTGCGTCTCACCGGCCTCGCGGACCTGCTGGAGCCCTATATCTACAGCGCCACCATGGTCGACAACGGCAAGCCCGCTCCGGACCTGTTCCTCTACGCCGCGAAACAGCGGGGCACCCTGCCGAACCACTGCATTGTCGTCGAGGACAGCCCCGCCGGGGTCGCCGCTGCCAAAGCCGCCGGAATGCGCGTCATCGGCTTCACCGGCGGCAGCCACGCCGGCCCGGCCAACCTGCATGATAAACTTGCAAAACTCGCGCCGGATGCCATCATCGCCGATATGCACGACTTGCCCGACCAAATCGACCTCCTGATCAACGCCCGGTGACTTCATGACATCCCATGTCTGCGCCGTGGACGTCGGAACCCGCAGCGCCCGCGCGGGCATCTTTTCGAAGGCGGGCGCCATGCTCTCGCGCGAAGTTGCGGCCTTTCCCGTACACGAGGAAGACGGCAGCCGGGCCGAATACGCCTCCTCCGACATCTGGCAGGCGGTCTGCACAGCCACCCGCGCCGCGATCGAAGCCTCCGGCGTCGATCCCGCCGACATCCGGGCGATCGGCTTCGACGCCACCTGCTCGCTCGTGCTGCTCGATCAGGCGCATGATCCGCTGCCGCTTGGTCCCGGCAACCGCGACACCATCGCGTGGTTCGACCACCGCGCGGTGCGGGAAGCCCGCGATTGCACCGCCACCGGCGCCGAACTGATCCGCCATCTTGGCCTGACCATGTCACCGGAGATGCAGACACCCAAGCTGCTCTGGCTCAAGCGCAACCGTCCGGACCTGTGGTCCGTGCTCGGATGGGCCGGGGATCTCGCCGATTTCCTCGTGCTCAGATCCACCGGGCGGAACGCGCGGTCCGTCTGCACCACTGCCGCGAAATGGCCCTGTCTGCCCGCCGCCGGAGGCTGGCAGACGGGGTTCCTCGCAGACCTCGCCCTCTCGGACCTGCCGGAGCGGGCCGACCTTCCGGACGAGCTGCTGCCTGTGGGCGCACCCGCCGGGACACTCACGCCCGGCGCCGCCCGGGACCTTGGCCTGACCGCGACCTGCCAGGTCGCCAGCGGCGCCATCGACGCGTTCGCCGGAGCCCTGGGTACGCAGGGTCTTTTCTCACAAGCGCCTGACAAACCTCAACAAACGCTCATCACCGGCACGTCCAACTGCATCATGTCCATCGGCCCGGACCCGCTGTATCGGTCCGGCATCTGGGGGCCTTACCTCGGCGCGGTCCTGCCCGGCAAATGGGTCAGCGAAGGCGGCCAGTCCGCCGCCGGGGCGCTGCTCGACCACATCCTCGACACCTGGCCCGGCACTCCGAAGCCGACCCACGCGCAGATCGTCAGCCGTCTCGACGCGCTCATCGCCCGGCATGGCCCCGGGTTTGGCGGGCACATCCACGTTCTGCCTGACTTCAACGGCAACCGTGCGCCGCTCTCAGACCCGATGGCCAAGGGTGTCATCAGCGGTCTGACCCTCGACCGCAGCCTTGATGGCCTCTGCGCCCTATACTGGCGTGCTGCGCTGGCACTCGCGCTTGGCGTGCGGCAGATCATCGAACACATCGGTGATGCTGGCGCTGCCTCCGCCGATCTGGCGGTGATCGGCGGCATGACCCGCAGCAACCTGCTGACCCAGCTGTTCGCCGATGTCACCGGCCGCCGCGTGCTGCGCCAAAGCGGGCAGGACACCGTGCTGCTCGGCACCGCCACCATGGCCTTCGCCTGCCTCGAGACCGCGCCCGACCTGACCGCCATCGCCCGCGCCATGGCCAATGAGCCGGATGTCTTCACGCCCGATTCCGCCGCGCAAGCGGCCTATGCCCGGGATTACGTGGCCTTCCTGAAGATGCAGGACCACCGCGCCGAACTCATCGCCCTAACCGGCATCAAATAATAGGACCGACTCATGGCTGACCTGCCGAAAAACGCCTTCAAGGCCGCGATCAAGCGGTTCGAGCTGCAACGGGGCCTCTGGTGCACCATGCGTGACCAGCTTGCCGCTGAAATGATGGCCGATTGCGGCTTTGACTGGATGATGTTCGACACCGAGCATTCGCCCATGGATGCCGTCTCGCTCCTGCCGCTGCTTCAGGCGGTCGCGCCATACCCGGTGACGCCCATCGTCCGCCCGAGCCAACTCGACGCGGCGGAGATCAAGAAGCTGCTCGACATCGGCGCACAGACCATCCTTGTGCCCTACGTCCAGTCCGCCGAAGAGGCACGGCAGGCGGTCGCCGCCGTCACCTACCCGCCCAAAGGCATCCGCGGCGTCGCGGGTCTCACCCGTGCCACCCGCTTTGCCACCATCCCCGGCTATCACAAAATGGCCCGGGAGGAGATCTGCCTGCTGCTGCAGGTCGAGACCCGCGCCGCCATGGACCAGATCGAGGAGATCGCCGCCGTGCCCGGCGTCGACGGCATCTTCATCGGCCCCGCCGACCTCGCGGCGTCGCTCGGCTATCCCGGCGAGCCGAACCATCCGGAGGTAACAAAGGCCGTTCTGGACAGTATCCGCCGCATCCGCGCCGCCGGACTGCCGCCGGGCATCCTGACGCTATCGCCTGAGGTGCGGGAGCAGGCCATCGAGGCAGGCGCCGTCTTCGTCGCCGCGCACCTCGACCTCGCCGCGCTTCGCAAGGGCCTCACCGGCTGAGGCGCCCGGAAATTTCGGAAAATTTCCGATCCGAAGTCTTTGGAAGACTTCGGCACGCTTCAGGTGTGCGAATATTATTTTCCATTGGCACCCAATGCATTAACGCCGCTTTGAGACCAAGAGTTTTCGGCAATGCGCGGCTATTTTTTCGTCGCGCTCGAAGCCGTGCAATGGACCAATTTCGCCGCCGACATGTACCCTTCGAAGACGATGTCTGGCCGGTGATCCAAGCCTCATCGAGCCCGATGGCAACAAGCATACCTCGACGACGAAGGAAGAGTGGGAGGCGGAGCAGATCGATCCCGCCGACACGCCCGGTGCCGTTCGCAAATATCTCGCAACCCTGGATGAGGTGGCGTTCGGCACGGCCAGCGAGATTCAGCCCAGGTTCCCGTCCCAGTCCGACCCGGCCAGTCAGTGGACGGCAGCCCGCAAGGGCCCGGCAGTCTTCAGCTATTCCGACAACGATCTGCGAGACACGGACCATGGCTTCATTATGGATGTCGAAGCCACCAGATCCATCCCGCAGGCCGAAGTCGGTTCGACCAAGACCATGCCGGACCGCGTGAAGACCAGCTTCGGCCTGCACCCAGAGCACCCGATCGCGGATACTGCCTATGGCACCGCTTCAATGCCGGGCTGGCTGGTCGCCCGCGAGATCGCCAAGACACACCCGTACGTGATTTCAATGTACCTGCGAAAGAAGGTCGAAATGCTCTTTGCCCACCTCAAACGGACCCTCGGCCTCAACCGGCTGCGATTACGCGGACCGTGCTGCGCAAGCGAAGAATTCCTCCTCTCCCCAACCGCCCAGAACCTCCGCAAGCTGGCCAAGAAACGTCCTGCACCGCAGCACCCGCGAAACGCCATGTGGGAATAGCACTCGAACCCTCTTCAACGATCGTTTTTCTGCGCTGGCGAACGGGTGTTGTTCAACGAAGCCGGCGGAAAGTGTGAGATCGCGGCATCCGGAGGTTCGAGTTCCCACGTCTGAAAAAGCGGACCTTCCCAGCCAGTGATGCGTCCTCGGTTGAACTGCGTGCGCCATGCCCATCTCGCACAAAAGTTTCGCATTGACAGCGACGTGACTTGTCAAGCGAAGCGACTTGGCTCAACGCTGAGCACATGATGACGCGGTTCATACATGCCTTGGTGACGGCGCTGACCTGCCTGGTGCTTGCGATTTCTCCGGTCGCGGGTATGGCTGACAGCGAACGCGCAGCCTGCGCCGAGCAGGTTGTCCTAGGCCCCGCCCACCATCACGTCGGGCACGAGGCGATGGCACCTGAGCCCGACACCGGAAAAAATCCGTTTTTCATATGCTGTGACCACGGCTGTCTTTTTGATGTGACGGTGGCGGGTTTGGCGCGTCGGGCAGCGTTTGATGTCATCTCGGTGCCCAACAACTGGGATGCGTCCGGTTACTCTGATCTGACCGATCCCTTGGGTCTCAGGCGACCTCCGCGCGTCTGATCTTTGCTTCGTGGGCTGCGTCGCAAACGCGCCCGGACCAAAGATCTAAACCGGAGTCTTTCTATGACATTTCGTTTCGCGGCAGTCCTGCCGCTGCTGCTTGCGGGCTGCACCCAGCCCGCGGCGCTTCCCGAATCCGGGCTTCTGACCCGGGCCGCGGCCCCTTATTCCGCGCCACCTGCACCCACTGGCCCCACTGTGGCATACACGCCGCGTCCCATCACCGAACCGGGTGATTGGCGCCAGTTGAATGACGCGCAGGCGCCAGGAGGGTCGTTATGAGCGTGCGGTCCATATCCCTGCTGTTGATCTCGGGCATGGTGTTGGCGGCCTGTGCCGACCAAGCGGTGATTGCGACTGCGTCCGACAGGCAGGCGGGCTTTGCCTTCGTCTCGGATGGTGCGCGGCGCGCCACCGGCGCAAAAACCGTCTGGGCGCAATCCGCAAAAGAGATAGCGGCAACCGAGGCGCGCGTTCATGCGCTGGTCCATGGCAAGACGATAGGGCCCGACACCGCCGTGCAGGTCGCGCTGATGAACAATCGCGGGCTGCAGGCGGCCTATGCCGATCTGGGCCTTTCCGCGACGGAGTTGTGGGAGGTGGCTATCGGCCCGAACCCAAATCTTGGACTGTCGCTCAGCGGGATCGGCGAGGGCGGCCTTGCCCGGACGTTCGAGGGGGTCATCACCGCCGCAGTCCTTGAACTGGCGACGCAGAAACAGCGCACTGCGCTGGCCGAAACGCGCTTTCGTCAGGCTCAGCTGAGGGCCTTGGGCCAGACCGTCGCGCTGGCCTCCGAGACGCGCATGGCATGGATCGACGCGGTTGCGGCCTTTGAAGCCTCCGCCTTGATCGGTCGGGCACAGGGCACCGCCGACGCGGCTTCGGAACTGGCAGCTGAATTGGGCCGGACCGGGGCGATGAACCGTGCGGATCAGGCGCGTGAACATATCTTTACGGCGGAACTGGCGGGCGAACGCGCCAATGCCAAGCTCGAAGCGCAATTGGCCAAGGAAAAGTTGACCCGGCTGATGGGGCTCTGGGGGGCCGAGACGGCATATTACGTCCCCGACCGCCTGCCCGGCCTGCCGCGTCACCAACCGGGACGCAGCGACATCGAAAGGTTGGCGCTGACGCACCGTACCGACCTTGCCATCGGCAAGCTGGAGCTGGAGGCCATCGCGCAGGACTATCGCCTGACCGGGCAAACGCTGCCCTCGAGCGAGGCCGAGATTGTCGCTGGCGTGGAGGCCGAGCGGGATGAAGAGGCCGCGCCGATCCTGGATGCCAGCCTGCAAATCCCGATCTACGACACCGGCAAGCTGACCGTGCGCAAGGGCGAGCTGGCCTATTTGCGCGCCGCCCATCTGCTGTCGGAGCAAGCGGTCAATGCAAGGTCCGAGGCCCGGTCTGCCCATGCAGCCGTCACCGGCAAATACCGCATAGCGCGGCATTGGCGCGACACGGTGCTGCCGCTGCGCCGCACCGTCGATGAAGAGGCTTTGAAGAGCTACAACGGCATGCTGACCTCAACCTTTGACCTGATCGCCGATGCACGCGAAGGGCTGGAGGCCGAACTGTCCACCGCAGAGGCCAAGGCCGACTACTGGCGGGCCGAGGCCGCCCTGACCGCCGTGATCTGGGGCGGGACCCCGAAAGGAGACGCAGAATGAACCGCAGACAATTGCTTGCCGGTGGTGCCGGGGCTGTGCTGGCCTCGGCTGCCGCCGCCGAAACCCGGTTCCGCGACCTGCCCGAGGCCGCCGCCACTGACAGCCCCTACACGCAGGTGCCCGACCGTCCCGGCAGCGGCCCGGATTACAACCCGGTCGTCACCCTGAACGGCTGGTCCCTGCCGTGGCGGATGAACGGCACCGTCAAGGAATTCCACCTTGTCGCGGAACCCGTCGAACGGATCATGGCCGATGGCATGGTGGCGCGGCTTTGGGGCTATAACGGCCAGTCCACCGGCCCCACCATCGAGGCGGTCGAGGGCGAGCGCGTGCGCATCTATGTCACTAACCGCCTGCCGGAACACACAAGTGTGCATTGGCACGGGCTGATCCTGCCGTCGGGCATGGATGGCGTCGGCGGCCTCAGCCATCCCGCGGTCCCGCCGGGCAAGACCTTTGTGTATGAGTTCGACCTGACCAAGTCCGGCACCTTCATGTACCACCCGCATGCGGATGAGATGGTGCAGATGGCGATGGGCATGATGGGCCTGTTCATCGTGCATCCGCGCGACCCGGCCTTTATGCCGGTGGATCGCGACTTTGCCTTTCTGCTGGCCGCCTATGACATCGACCCCGGCACCTACATCCCGAAGGTGGCCGAGATGACGAACTTCAACATGTGGACGTGGAACAGCCGGATCTTCCCGGACATCGACCCGCTGGTCGTGAACAAGGGCGACCGGGTGCGGGTGCGTTGCGGCAACCTGACGATGACCAACCATCCGATCCACATGCACGGCTATGACTTCGAGGTCACCTGCACCGATGGCGGTTGGGTGCCGAAATCTGCCCGATGGCCCGAAGTGAGCATCGACATTCCCGTCGGCGCCATGCGCGCCTATGAATTCGACGCCATCCACGAAGGCGACTGGGCGATCCATTGCCACAAGTCGCATCACACGATGAACGCGATGGGCCACGACCTGCCGACCTTCATCGGCACGGACAAGCGAAGGCTGACCCAGATGATCCGCCGCCAGCAGCCGGGCTACATGCCGATGGGCACCGCCGGCATGGCGGATATGGGCGAGATGTCGATGGAGCTGCCAGACAACACCATCCCGATGATGACCGGCTGGGGGCCTTACGGCCCGCTGGAAATGGGCGGCATGTTCAGCGTCGTAAAGGTGCGCGAGGGCATTGAACCTGACGATTACTCGGACCCCGGCTGGTACGTGAATCCGCCCGGGACACAGGCGTGGGAATGGACGGGCGAACTGCCCGAAGAGGCCCGCAACGACAGCCCCGAAACCCGTCTGACCCCGCGCAGCCACCTGTCGCGTGGCTGAATCCCCTTGCCGTTCCGTGCGGCGTTTACCATTGAAAGGACCCTGACATGAAAACCCTTATGACTCTCGCCGTTGCCCTGTTCACCGCAGGTGCGGCTTTCGCCCAAGACTCCATGCCCGCGAGCCAAGGCACGATCACCAAGATCGACATGAAATGGAAAAAGATCACCATCGACCACGGCCCGCTGGTGAACCTCGACATGCCCGCGATGAAGATGGTGTTCGATATGGCCGACCCGACCCTGCTGGAAACCCTCAGCGAAGGTCAGGCCGTGACCTTTGTCGCCGACCGGGTGAACGGCAAACTGACCGTAACCGAGATCACGGTCGAGTGATCGCCATGGGGGCCGTTTGACGAGACGGCCCCCGATTTCTTGCCTTGGATCAATGCGGTCGCGGTTGGTGCGGTACAGGCTGGTGTCATGGAAACGCACCACGGAGGTCGCCATGAAACGTCTTGCCCTTGTGACCGCATTGTTCGCCCAACCCGCCTTGGCGCAGCGCGCCGAGGGGTATGGCTACATGATGGATGGCTACGGGATCGGGATGATGTTTGGCCCTGTGCTGTGGCTGATCGTGATCGGTCTGATCGTTGCCGGGGTGATCTGGATGGTCCGGCGGGGCGACATCACCGCGCCCAGGGCCAAGACCACCAGTGCGCTGGATGAGTTGGACATGCGTCTGGCCCGCGGCGAGATCGACGCCGAGGATTACGCAGCCCGCAAGAAACTGCTGTCGTCATGATTGATGGGGCGGCCAGCGCGACCCCATGATCACTTGCGATAGACGGAATGGCAGGCCTTGCAGGTCGCGCCCAGTTCCCCCAACGCGGGGCCAAGATCGGCCTCAGCCATCACCGTGCCGGCCAGACGTTCCGCTGTGGCTTCGGTTTCGCGGGCGCGGGCGGTGAACGTGTCGAACTGCTCCCAGATCGCGGGCAGCGCTTCTGATTTCGGGTCGTCCGCGCGGGTTTCGAACATCGACGGAATTTGCGCCGATTGCGCGGCGATCTCGATCAGCGCCGATTGCGCCACCGCCGGGGCGAACTGCACCTCGCCCTTGGCCATCGTGCCGATCAGCTTCATCTGGTCGCCGATCGTCTTCATGACCTCCATCCGGGCCATCACGTCCTTGTTCCCGACGCCGCCATGGGCCAGCGCAGCGGTGCCGAAAGCAATAAGCGTCAGCGCAATCGTGGTTTTCTTCACAGATTTGCTCCCTCGTTCTTCGTTGTTCGCAAGCCTCTCTCAGGCGACGTTGATCCAGGTCGTCATGCCGCTGGCGGCATGGGCCAGCATGTGGCAGTGAAACAGCCATTTGCCGGGATTGTCGGCGGTAAAGGCGATCTCGAGCGGTTCGTTCGGGATGCTGAGGATGGTGTCGCGCAGCGGGCCGAATGTGCCATCGGCGCGGACCTGACGGAAATGCATGCCGTGCAGGTGCATCCCATGCGGAAAGGCTGTGCGGTTGGTCAGCTTGACGCGCAGCACGTCGCCCCGTGAAAGGTCGGCAAAGGGCGTGTCCGAGCGGCCAGCCTGGCCGGACAGAGCCCAGAACTGGCCGCGGTCGATCAGCGCCCGGAAATCCAGCTGTTCCCCCTGATAGGTCGCGCTGTCCATCCCGGCCATCGCGCCGCCCTCCATCACCAACTCGAGGCTGCGGGCCTGCGACAGGTCGGGCAGATCCATCGCCTGATTGGGCGGTAGCGCGGCGGGCGCGGGCCGGGTTGTGCGGGCGGATCGCCCCGACACAGCGACCTCGACCAAGGCCTGCCAGCTGTCATCCTGCATCCACATCAGCAGCCCCGCGGGGGCACCTTCATCCGCCGTGATGTCAACGATCAGATCGACGCGCTGTGCGGGGGCAAGGGTGATCTCACTATCCACGGCCTCGGGTGCATGCAGCGGCATTCCATCCAGCGCGACGGTCCACGCATCCATTCCTTGAAGGCGCAGAGAGAATATCCGCGCGTTTGCGGCGTTGATCAGCCGCAGGCGCAAGCGGTCCCCCTTTTGCGCCGTCAGGCGGAAGTCATACCGTCCGTTCACGCCGACCAGATTGCCGGTTCGGCCCCCGTGGCTCATCATCATCGGATGGGCGAACGGCTCGGCAAAATCGCCGGTTTCCGGATCCAGCAGCCAATCGTCCAGCACCAGCACCTCGTCGCGGTCTACGTCCAAGGGGGCGGGCTCCTCGACGATCAACGCCCCGGACAGGCCGCGCGCCACCTGCTCCATTGAGTTGGTATGGGCATGATACCAATAGGTTCCGGCATCGGGCAGGACGAAATCATAGTCGAATGTCCCGCCCGGCGGCACTGCCTCTTGCGTCAGGCCCGCGACGCCGTCCATGGCGTTGTCGATGCGGATGCCGTGCCAGTGGACCGAGGTCGGCACATCGAGCTGATTGACCAGTTTTTGGGTCAGGCGGTCCCCCTGCCGATAGCGCAGCACCGGGCCGGGGATCGTGCCGTCATAAGACCAGACCTGCGTGGCGCCATAGCCATCGGGCGCCAGTTGGACGCTGGCTTTCTGTGCGGTCAGCGGGTCGGCGTTGGCCCAAGCGGGCCGTGCCACGGAAGCCGCCACCAGCCCCGCGCAAAAGCCCCGTCGTGTGATGGAAAGTCCGGTCATGTCAGTTGATCCCGTTGGCGCGTTGCAGTTCACGCACATAGGCAACGATGCCCATGACATCGGCGCGTGTCAGCCCCTTTTGCGCGAGCATGTTGCCAAAGGGCCAGTGATGCGCCTGAACACTGAGGCCATTTCTGTCAGCATCACCAAACGCGAAAAACTACGGGCGAACTGCGCAGCGCTTTGCGAAAACGCAGCGCTGCGCGCACTCCTGCAATAGCTCAGAAATCGAGGTTGGCGACGCTCAGCGCATTGTCCTGAATGAACTCCCGGCGCGGTTCCACCACGTCACCCATGAGCTTGGTAAACAGGTCATCCGCCTCGGCCATGTCGTCGATGGTTACGCGCAGCAAGGTCCGCGCATCCGGGTCCAGCGTGGTCTCCCACAGCTGGCTCGGATTCATCTCACCGAGACCTTTATAGCGTTGAAGCGTAAGGCCTTTTTCGCCCTCTTCCAGGATCGCCTTGAGCAGTTCCAACGGCCCGTGGATGAGCTGCCGGCGCTCCTTGCGCTCCAGCGTGGCGGGGGTGTTGTAGATCGCCTGCAATGCCTTGGTGAAGCTGCCGGTCTTGCGGGCCTCACCCGAACGCAGCATCGGCCCGTCCAGCGTGCGCACTTCTTCGACGCCGCGCAGAATCCGCGCCAGCCGGATCCCCTTGTCCTGCGTGATCCGCCCCAGCCAACCCCGTTCATATTCCAATGCCACAAGGTCAAGCCGCGCCGCTACGGTGTCCGCGACACCCTGCAGATCGGCGTCCACGGCACCGGGAACGAAGGCCCCGGCAATGGCCGCCTGTTCGAGGATATGGCGCGGATAATGCGTTGGGAACGCGTCCAGAATCCGCTTGAGCTGCCGCGCCTCCTCGACCACGCGCACAAGGTCCTGACCGACGATCACTTCGCCGGTGCCAAGTTTCAGCTGCGCCCCTTCTATGCCCTGCTGGATCAGGTAATCGTCCAAAGCGGTCTGGTCCTTGAGATACACCTCGGATTTGCCCCGCGCGACCTTGTAGAGCGGCGGTTGAGCGATATAGAGGTGCCCGTGTTCCAGCAGCTGCGGCATCTGGCGGTAGAAGAACGTGAGCAGCAGCGTCCGGATGTGCGCCCCGTCCACGTCGGCGTCCGTCATGATGACGATCTTGTGGTACCGCAGCTTGTCGATGTTGAACTCGTCGCGCCCGATCCCGGTGCCCAAGGCCATGACAAGATTGCCGATTTCCTGAGACCCGAGCATCCGGTCGAACCGTGCCCGCTCGACGTTGAGGATCTTGCCCCGCAGCGGCAGGATCGCCTGCGTCCGACGATCCCGACCGGTCTGCGCGGACCCACCGGCGGAGTCGCCCTCCACGAGGAACAGCTCGGTCTTGGACGCATCCTTCTCCGAGCAATCCTTGAGCTTTGCCGCATTGAAGCTCACATCCATCGCCGTCTTGCGCCGTGTCAATTCCCGCGCCTTCCGCGCGGCCTCCCGTGCCAGCGCCGCCTCGACAATCTTGCCGACGATCTGCTTCGCCTCGTTCGGGTGCTCCTCGAACCATTCCTGCAGCTTTTCGTTCATCAGGCTTTCGACTGCCGGACGAACCTCGGACGAGACCAGCTTGTCCTTGGTCTGGCTGGAGAATTTCGGGTCCGGCACCTTGACGGAAAGCACAGCCGTCAGCCCCTCGCGCGCATCGTCGCCGGTGAAGTTGACCTTCTCCTTCTTGGCGATGCCGCTCTCCTGCGCGTATTTCTGAATGGTGCGGGTCAGCGCCCCCCGGAACCCGGCCAGGTGCGTGCCGCCGTCGCGCTGCGGAATGTTGTTCGTGAACGGGAGTACGTTCTCGTGGTAGCTGTCGTTCCACCACATGGCGATTTCCACGCCGATATCGTCGCGCTCGCCGGTCATGTAGACCGGCTCGGGCATCACCGGCTGCTTCGAACGATCCAGGTATTTGACGAATTCCTTGACACCGCCTTCGTAGAACAGCTCTGTCCGCAAGGGCTCAGCCGGGCGCTCGTCCTCCAGGATGATGCGCACCCCGGAATTCAGGAAGGCCAGTTCCCGCAGCCGCTTCTCCAGCGTCTCGAAACTGTAATCGAGGTTGCTGAACGTGTTGGTCGAGGCAAGGAACCGAACCTCCGTGCCGGTTTCGCCCACTGCTTCCCCGGTGACCCGCAGATGCTCCACCGTATCGCCATTTTCGAAGCGTGCGAAATGCTCCTTGCCGTTGCGCCAGATCCGCAGTTCCAGCCAGACGGACAGCGCGTTGACGACGGACACACCCACACCGTGCAGACCACCGGAGACCTTGTAGGAATTCTGGTCGAACTTCCCGCCGGCGTGCAGCTGGGTCATGATGACTTCGGCGGCCGAAACGCCTTCTTCCGGGTGCAGGTCGACCGGAATCCCTCGGCCGTTATCCCGCACGGACACCGAGGAATCCGCATGGATTTTCACGTGCACGTAGTCCGCGTACTTGGCCAGCGCCTCGTCGATACCGTTGTCGACGACTTCGTAGACCATGTGATGCAGGCCGGAGCCGTCATCGGTGTCGCCGATGTACATGCCCGGGCGCTTGCGAACCGCCTCCAAACCCTTGAGAACCTTGATGGAATTGGCGCCGTATTCTTCGGGTGCGCCAGCAGCGTCAGACATGCCGTCTTCCTTCGTCATTTCGTGCCGTTTTATAGCCTGAAACCGGGGGGTTGTCACGCAATGGACACAATATTTAGTGGGGATTCGCCGCAGTCACGACAAGCGACTCCGCCCCCTCCGCGCCCACCTGCAGACGCTGGGCGCGCGGCCCCAATTCCGCAAAGAATTCCGGCTCGGTGCCGGTCATCCAGGCCTGTGCCCCGAGGGCGCAGATCTCGTCATAGAGTGTCGCCCGCCGGCCCGCGTCGAGATGCGCCGCGACCTCGTCCAGAAGCACGATGGGCGGCGCACCGATGTCCTGAGCCAACGCGCGGGCATTGGCGAGGATGAGTGAAATCAGCAAAGCCTTCTGCTCGCCCGTCGAGCAATCGGACGCGGGAACGCCTTTCGCGGCGAAGACTCCGTAGAGGTCCGCCCGATGCGGGCCGATCAGGGTTCGCCCGGCTGCGAGATCGCGAAAGCGGCTCTCGGCCAAGGCCTCGCGCAGATCGGCTTCGGTTTCGGGCATGGCACCCTCGGATTGGGTGAGCTCCAGCGCTGCCACGGGGAACTGCGTCTCTGCCTGTTCCTGAGCCCGCGCCAGACGCATGACCGTCGCCTGGCGCTTGGCGTGCACTTCGGCCCCTGCACGCGCCATCTGCGCCTCCAGAGCGCCGTACCAATGCGGGTCCCGGATTTGCTCCTTGAGCAGCCGGTTTCGCTCGCGCATGGCCTTCTCGTAGTCGAGAACGGCCTGCGCATGATCTGGAAAGAAGGACAGCACCGCGCGGTCCAGGAACCTGCGGCGCCCTTCGGCCCCCTCAATCCAGAGCCTGTCCATGGCTGGAATGAGCCAGACGACCCGGCAAAGTCGTCCCAGCGCCACCTGCGATGCGCTCTTGTCGTCGATAGTGACCTGCCGCGCCGCGCCGCCCTCGGACGTGAACGCGATCTCGTGCCGGGCCTCCGCGCTTTCGACGGTTCCGGAAATCTTCCACCCCAGCGCCTCCGGACGCCGCGCCATCTCCGCCGCCGACGCCCGCCTGAGCCCGCGCCCGGGGGAGAACAGGGATACTGCCTCGATCAGGTTGGTCTTGCCCGCACCGTTGGGACCAAACACCACGACGGGCTTCGCATCGACGTCCAGACGCACGTGCTTGTGGGATCGGAAATGCGACAAGACGAGCGACGTCAGATGCATCGGCCCGCCTCCCGTTTCGTCTTTGCAAAAATAACTCCGCCGGAGGCAGAGAAGATTTTTAGCCTAAAAATCTTCTCACCTCAGACCCGCATCGGCATGACGACATAGACGGCGCTTGTGTCGTTGCCTTCGCGCATTAGGGTCGGATCGCCGGAAGAGTTGAACAGGAACACTGCGTTTTCCCGGTCAACCTGGCTGGCAATCTCCAGCAGGTACTTCGCATTGAAGCCAATTTCGAGGTGCTCGTCGCCATAGGCCACGGCCAGCTCTTCTTCGGCGGCGCCGCTGTCCGGCGCATTCACCGAGAGGATCAGCCGATCCTCGTCCAGCTGCAGCTTTACCGCTCGCGACCGCTCGGACGACACCGTTGCCACGCGGTCCACCGCCTTGGCGAACTCGGAGGCGTCCACCTCCAGTTTGCGGGTGTTTCCCTGCGGAATGACGCGGGTGTAATCCGGGAAGGTCCCGTCGATCACCTTCGACGTCAGGGTGATATCCGGCGTGGCAAAGCGGACCTTGGTCTCGGAGACAGACACAGCGATGTCCATGTCATCCTCGTCCAGCAACTTGCGCAACTCGCCCACGGTCTTGCGCGGCACGATCACGCCCGGCAGGTCGGCAGCACCCTCCGGGAGCGGCGCGTCGATCCGCGCCAGCCGGTGCCCGTCTGTCGCCACGCAGCGCAGTACGCGTCCATCCTCGCCGTCCGCAACATGCATGTAGACACCGTTCAGGTAGTACCGCGTCTCTTCCGTGGAAATCGCGAATTTCGACTTGTCGAACAGGCGGCGCAACGCGGCCGCCTTGGCGCTGAAGTTCGATTGATATTCCGACGAAGCCATGACCGGGAAGTCGTCCTTGGGCAGGGTCGCGAGAGAGAAGTTCGACCGCCCCGCCGCCACCGTCAGACGCCCGGTGCCGGACTCCTCTGTCAGCGAGACCAGCGCCCCGTCCGGCAGCTTGCGCACGATCTCGTGCAACGTCACCGCCGACACTGTCGTGCCGCCGGGGCGTTCGACCATGGCCGGGGCCTTGTCCAGCACTTCGATATCGAGGTCCGTGGCCCGGAAGGTCACCGTGTTGCCTTCGGCTTCGATCAACACGTTGGCGAGGATCGGAATGGTGTTCCGACGCTCCACGACCGATTGCGCCTGCGCCACGGCGCGCAGCAGAGTCGCGCGTTCGATGCTGATCTTCATTGCCCTACCCTCTCGTGCAGCCGGAGGCGTACCCTAGCCTGTGGATACGCAGTCTCCAAGCCCGTTTTCACGTTTTGTCTAGCGCTTGTCAAAGCCCGTCAAGACAAAGGGGCGATCTGGCGACCGCCCCGGGCTTTGCTGTTGTTCCGCGGACTCAAAATCCGGGTTTACGCCTCAAGTGCGCGGCGCAGCATCTCGATATCCTCGTCGATCTGCCCGTCCTGTTGGCGCAGTTCTTCGATGCGGCGCACCCCGTGCATGACCGTCGTGTGATCCCGCCCGCCAAACCGGCGGCCAATCTCCGGCAGGGACCGGCTCGTCAACTGCTTGCAAAGGTACATCGCCACCTGACGCGGCCGCGCAAACGTGCGCACCCGTTTCGGCCCGACGATATCCGACAGGCGGATGTTATAGTGATCTGCCACCTTGCGCTGGATTTCGTCTATGGAAATCTTGCGCTCCGACGCGCGCAGCACGTCCGCAAGGCTGTCGTGCACCAGGTCCATGTTGATCGGCTTGCCCACCAGCGAGGCAAACGCGAACAGACGGGTCAACGCGCCTTCGAGCACGCGCACGTTGGTGCTGATCCGCTGGGCGAGGAACTCAAGGACGCCGGAGTCGATTTGCAGACCCGGATAATGCTGCCGATACATTTCCACCTTGGTCTGCAGGATGCCGAGGCGCAGCTCGTAATCCGTTGGATGCAGGTCCACGACAAGGCCGGACTGCAAGCGCGAGCGAATGCGGTTTTCCAGGTCCTTGATCTCGTCCGGAGCGCGGTCCGCCGAAATGATGATCTGCTTGTTCTGGTCCACAAGCGCATTGAACGTGTGAAAGAACTCTTCCTGCGTGGAATCCTTGCCGGCGATGAACTGGACGTCATCGACCATCAGGATATCGACACTGCGGAACATCTCCTTGAAGTCCATCATGCGGCGTTCGCGCAGGGCCTGCACGAAACGGTACATGAACTGCTCGGCGGAGAGATACAGCACCACGAGTTGCGGATTGCGGGCGCGCAACTCATGGGCAATCGCATGCATCAGGTGGGTCTTGCCGAGACCGACTCCCCCGTAAAGGAACAACGGGTTGAACGTCACCGGCCCGCCTTCGGCCACGCGCTTGGCGGCAGCATGGGCCAGCTCGTTGGGCTTGCCGACGACGAAACTGTCGAACGTGAAGCGCGCATCGAGCGGCGCACCGGGCAGATCGTCCCTTGAGGGCTGCAAGACGGGGTCAGGCTTTTCAACTCTTTCGCGCTTCGGGGATTCCACGGAATTGGCGGCATCGGCCACAGAAAAAGCAAGTCGCCGAATTGTCGGATTCACGGACGAGATTTGAGAAATAATCAGATCGCCGAAATTCTGATCCACGTAATTTCCGATGAAATTGGTCGGCGCATTGAAACGCGCGACGCCATCGTTCAATCCGCAGTATTCGAGTGGTTCAATCCACGTCTTGTAATTGTTGTCGCCGATAGTCCTGCAGATGTTTCCCTGCAAAACGCCCCACTGTTCATCAGTCATTTGTCCCCGTTCCGTGTCTCTGTACTGCCGTTGCCCGCGCCGAAGTCCCTGTTTTCGACGACGGTCACACCACTTTGGACAAAACACACACGCCCCATGCGAGCAGCGCATGAGTTTGGCATGAAGCCAGACGTGCAATCAGACCTCTCCGGCGGCAGCAGGAGCATATGGTCAAATCGACCCGTGTTTTATCATTGGACACGGCCGGGGATTCCCCCGATACTGATACCGCTTTGACAGCGGCGTGAAGCAGTCAGATCCTTGGCCGTTAATATCGCTGGCCCGAATCTGGCGACCTGTCCCCCCCGCGATGTGACTCGCCTGAGGAAACTACCAACTCCGGCTACATCCCGGCAACTGATCTTCGTATCTTGACTCGGATTTTGGGGGAAAAGAATCTCTCGCTGGGCAAATATGTTGCTGAATCAACAAACGGCGCCACATATCGTGACGCCGCCTATTAAAACCACAATATTTAGGGGTCTAATTAGCCGAGTGCTTTCACGCGGGACGCCAGGCGCGACATCTTGCGCGACGCGGTATTCTTGTGGAAAACCCCCTTCGTCACACCGCGCATCAGCTCCGGCTGAGCGGCCTGCAGGGCAGCTGCGGCGGCATCCTTGTCGCCGGACGCGATGGCTTCTTCGACCTTGCGCAGGTAAGTGCGGATGCGCGAGCGGCGGGCTTTGTTGACGGCGAAACGCTTGTCACTCTGACGGGCGCGCTTCTTAGACTGGGGCGTGTTTGCCATGATGAATTGTCCTGTGTTCTTCGGGTCTTGGTAACTGGAAATGCAAACGCAATACCATCCTGACCCGAACCACTTTGTCGGACCGATTCTTGCCAGGCGGGCATCACGCGCATGTATGACGGCTGCCTATAGACGATCTTGCGGCGGATGCAAAGCATAAAGGCCGCCTCGCGACTCACTGGTCAGCGCAACTGCGCCATGTTACCCTCGATCGCGTCGGAACCGCCCGGGCAAGGGCGGGCGACTGAACTTGGGAGGAAGACGATGCTTGACGCAACGCAAGCTTCGGAGATGGCCCGATCCCTCTACCGCGTACGGGGCGCCCGGGCAGAGGATGACGTACAGCGACGCATCGAAGCGCTGGAGAAAGCCGGAGAAACCGCAGAGGCCGAGAGTTGGCGCATGATCCAATCGGTCATCGCCAAGATGTCGGGGCACTGAAGAGAGTCGCGCCGAAACGCGCAGCCTTGGCAATCCACGACCGCCTCAGCGGTCCCGGAATTGCGATGCGCGTTTTTCCGTGAAGGCTGCCATGCCCTCTTTCTGATCTTCTGTCGAAAACAGCGAGTGGAACAGCCGCCGCTCGAACAGCAGCCCCTCGGACAGCGTGGTCTCGTAGGCGCGATTGACCGCTTCCTTGACCGCGATGGTGGTCAGCATCGACTTTTCAGCGATCTTGTCCGCCGCGGCGCGGGCCTCTTCCATCAATTGCTTGGCAGGCACGACGCGGCTCACGAGACCCGAGCGTTCCGCCTCTTCGGCGTCCATGAAACGTCCCGTCAGGTTCATTTCCATGGCCTTGGACTTGCCCACGAAACGGGTCAGCCGCTGCGTTCCGCCGATGCCCGGAATGACGCCCAGGTTGATTTCAGGCTGGCCGAACTTGGCGTTGTCGCCCGCGATGATGAAATCGCACATCATGGCCAGCTCGCAACCACCGCCGAGGGCATATCCCGCCACGGCGGCGATGACCGGCTTGCGGGTCCGGGCAACCGTCTCGCTCTCGCGCCCGAAATAGTCGGACAGGAACATGTCGACGTAGCTCTTTTCGGACATCTCCTTGATGTCTGCCCCGGCCGCAAAGGCCTTTTGTGAGCCCGTCACGATGATGCAGCGCACCTTGTCGTTCTTGTCCGCCTCGGTCAGCGCCTCACCCAATTCACCCAGAAGATGGGAATTCAGGGCGTTCAGCGCATCGGGGCGGTTCAGCTTGATCGTACAGACGTGGTCTTCGACTTCGACGATGATCGTCTCATAGGCCATGTGGCTCGGCTCCGGTCCATTTCCGTCAGTCGCCAACGCTTATCATTCTGAACGAACGGTTCAAGCTATCTTTGACAGGACGGACAGTAGAACGACGATCGGCCCGATTGCACGATCCGAGCGATTCTCGTCTCGCAACCGGGGGTCTTGCACATCGCGCCCTCGCGTCCGTAGACGTCGAAACTGTGTTGAAAATATCCAAGCTCGCCATCGGCTTGTCGGAAATCCCGGAGCGAGGAACCGCCCGCCGCGATGGCTTCTTCAAGGACTTTCCGCACGATTGGAACCAGTCCCGCGAGACGCCGCTCCGCGATGCGGTTCACCCGGCGGGCTGGGTGAATTCCGCCACGGTAAAGCGTTTCACAAACATAGATGTTTCCGAGCCCCGCAACGATTTTCTGATCCAGAAGCGCACTCTTGATCGGCATGGACCGTCCCTTCAGCGCGGCGACGAGGTGGGATTCGCTGAAACCGTTGCCCAGCGGCTCCGGCCCGATGCTGGCCAGAAGGGGGTGCGCCTCGGCGGTACTGGTCGGCATGAGGTCCATGGCTCCGAACCGCCGGGGATCGTTGAAGGTAATACGCGCGCCGTTCTCCATGTCGAGCACGACGTGGTCGTGCTTCTCTGCCGCCGGATGGTCATGGACGAATTGCCCGAGAGGATCGCCGGAAACCAGCATCCGCCCGCTCATGCCGAGATGAATCAGCAGGCTTTCCCCCCTGTCGAGGTCCGCGAGGATGTACTTCGAGCGCCGCCGCAGACCGACAACCCGCGCTCCTGTCAGCCTGTCGGCCATCCGCTCGGGAAACGGCCAGCGCAGGTCCGGCCGGTTGACCTGCGCCCGCACGATCCGCTGTCCCTCCATCGCCGGAGCAAGCCCCCTGCGGACGGTTTCGACCTCTGGCAGTTCCGGCATGTCGTCTTCCGTTCGTTGCGAGCGCTTGGCCCAGCCCGTCCTTCAACACCGCAAGGCCATCGTCGAACGCCGTCACATATGTCTGCGCACCAACCGTGAAATCAAGAGTGCAATGCCCCGGCCGGTGAGTCGGCACCTTCTCGGGATGTCAGGTCAGGAGCGGACAGCCTGCCTGAACGACCCTTGCGACGGAGCACGTCGCGGTGGACGGCGACCCGCGAGTTCCGCGCGCATTCGTGGAACACGCGCAGCAAAACCGTAAGACAACAGACAGCCTAGCGCCCGTTGATCTCCAGCGCCCGGATCATGATGTCTTTCAACGCGGCGTGACCCGTCACGTACTTGAGAATGAAAGTCGACCGCCCGTCCTCGAATTGAAGCCGGTAGTTGCCGCTCTTGTCCTCTTCCGCATGCGTCAGATCCGCCAGGTCGTATATCTGATGCCGGAACAACCAATCGCGCTTGTGAAGCATGTTGCCATCCAGAACGATCCGCGTCCGGTGGGTCAACGCCACCATGTAGATGCCGCCAAGAATAAAGATCAGCGCGTGCAGCCCAACCCAAAGGCTCGCGATCCCCTCGTCCCGGATCAGCAGAAAGACGATCAACACCATCAGCGCGGGCGGCAGGTATTTGACACCGACGGTCGCCTCGAACAGCGCCAGATCGCCGAACTGCTTCGGGCGCCGGCTGCCTGCGCCGTAGATGATGCGCGCGGAGTGTTCCTCCGAGCTCAACGTGACCTTGGCGCCTCGCCGGATATCGCGGAATCCCATCAGGAACCGCGCGGGCTGCAACCGCATGAGAGGCAGCGCGATGAGCGTCGCAATCAGAGCAAACTGAACAATCGTTATGAAACCCAAACCGACCCCCCGTGTGACTTTGCGCGGATTTGACCGTTTGTCCTTTGACTTCCGTGAGTTTAAGGACAAATGCGACCCAACGAAGGCCGGATCGGATCCATTGCATGACTGACGAGCAGCACAAGACCACGCATTTCGGGTTTCAGGACGTGCCGGAAGGCGAAAAGGCGGGACGCGTTCAGGGCGTGTTCCAATCCGTGGCGTCGAAGTACGACATCATGAACGATGCCATGTCGATGGGCATTCACCGCATTTGGAAGGATGCCATGATGGATTGGCTTGCGCCCCGTCCAGGACAGCGATTGCTGGACGTTGCTGGCGGCACTGGGGACATTTCGTTCCGGTTTCTCAAACGCGCAGGTCACGGCCACGCCACCGTCTGCGACCTGACCGAGCCCATGCTGGTCGAAGGGCGCAAGCGGGCCGAAGCGGACGCCATGGCCGAGATGCTTGACTGGGTGGTCGGCGACGCAATGAAATTGCCTTTTCCGGACAACACCTTCGATGTCTACACGATCTCCTTCGGCATCCGGAATGTCACCCGTCCGCAAGAGGCTCTGAACGAGGCGTTTCGCGTCCTGAAACCGGGTGGACGCCTGATGGTCCTCGAATTTTCGCAGATTCCCAACGAGTTGATGCAGAAGGTTTACGACCTGTATTCCTTCAACATCATCCCACGCATGGGCCAGATGATCGCCGGGGACCGTGACAGCTACCAATACCTTGTCGAATCCATCCGCAAGTTCCCGGACCAGGAAACCTTCCTCGGCATGGTTCGCGCCGCCGGTTTCGAGAATGCCAAGTATCGCAACCTGACGATGGGCATCGCCTGCCTGCATTCGGGCTGGAAGATCTGACCATGCGCGGCCCGCACAACATCTGGCGATTGATCCAGACCGGCGCCACGCTGGAGCGCACCGGCGCGATGAAGGCTGTTCTGGATGCCATGGACGCACCGGCGCCTCTGCGCATCGCAGCCAGGCTGGTCTGGCCGTTCCGGTGGCTCGGTGAAAAGGGCGATCCGTCGATGCCGCCACCGTCGCGCGCGCTTTCGGCGCTGGGTCCGGCCTACATCAAGTTCGGCCAGATCCTCTCGACCCGCCCGGATGTGGTCGGTGATGCGATGGCGCAGGAACTCCGCATTCTGCAGGACAAGCTACCGCCTTTCTCCATCGCGGAGGCGAAGAAGGCCGTTGCGGCGGAACTTGGTCGTCCGGTGGAAGACATCTTCTCCGAGTTCTCGGAACCCGTCGCTGCCGCGTCCATCGCCCAGGTCCACAAGGCGCGCCTGTCAGAAACCGGCGAGGTTGTGGCTGTCAAAGTCCTCCGCCCCGGTATCGAGCGCCGGTTCCGGCGGGATATCGACGCTTTCTACTTCTCGGCGTCCGTGATCGAGTTCCTCTCCCCGGCCTCGCGCCGTCTGCGTCCGACAGACGTCATCGAACATTTCGAAGGCGTGGTCATGGGCGAGTTGGACCTGCGCCTGGAAAGCGCCGCCGCAAGCGAGTTCGCGGCCAACACCGCCGGGGATGAGGGCTTTCAACTCCCTGAAATAAAATGGAATTATTCTGGCCGACGTGTCATGACGCTCGGCTGGGCCGACGGAGTCCCGCTCGGGGACAACGACGCGCTCGACGCTGCGGGCCATGATCGTGTCCTCCTTTCGGAACGCGTGTTGCAGCTGTTTCTGAGCCATGCCCTGCGCGATGGTTTTTTTCATGCGGATATGCATCAGGGGAACCTGAAAGTCGCGGCGAACGGGGACATCATCGCCTATGATTTCGGCATCATGGGACACATCGACGAATACACGCGCCGCGTGTACGCCGAAATTCTTTATGGCTTCATTCGCCGCGACTACCAGCGCGTGGCAGAAGTGCACTTCGAGGCGGGCTATGTTCCGGCGGACCGCGACGTCGATGAATTCGCGCGGGCCTTACGTGCCGTCGGCGAGCCGATATTCGGCATGGATGCCAGCGGCATCTCGATGGGCAAGCTCCTCGCCTACCTGTTCGAGGTCACTGAACGGTTCGGCATGGAAACTCGGACGGAGTTGATCCTGCTGCAGCGTACGATGGTCGTTGTCGAAGGGGTTGCCCGATCCCTCAATCCTCACATGAACATCTGGACCGTCGCAAAGCCGGTGGTTGAGGACTACATCAAGAAAAGCATTGGTCCGCGTGCCGTTGCCAGCGACCTCGGCAAGACACTGCGCGTCCTGTCCCGGTTTGGTCCGCGCCTGCCCGGACTTGTCGAGGCCGCGCTGATCCGGCAGGCAACGCCGCCGGCGAGCCGCTCTCGGTCTTTATGGCCGGGCAGGTTGGCGGCGCTGCTTCTGGGTCTCCTTCTCGGGGCCGGGTTCGTCCTGCTGGCCGAACTGCTGCCGTGACCGTCCCGGATTGTCAGTAAGGTGATCGCAGGCCGGTGATCATGCTCGGCGGCACCTCCGTTCCGTCAGACAGGCGAATCAAGACGTCGTCACCGTCAGCGCGCACCTCAGTGATGCGGCTGTAGGCCTCCGGCGTCGTGACTTCGATCATCTGGTCTCCGACGTAGTGCTGGATCTGGAAGCTGTAGATATCCACCGGCAGCAAGTTTCCTTCCGAATCGGCGCCGGTCCAGATGATGTCTTCCGGAAGGTCGTCGAGTTCGAAAGTCTGCACCGTCTCGCCCGCCGAATTGGTGACGAGCAACGTCGCCCGCGTTGCATTGTCGGCATACTCGGGACGGATCGCGATCGGGCTGTCGACAAACATGACCGGCGACCGTGTCAGGGCTTCCTTCCCGATCCAGCCGCCCGCTTGCTGCAGCGCGTTCCCGGCCATTTTCATACCAAGATCCTTGAGCAGATCGTTTGTCAGAATCTGCTGCTCGACGGACGAGAATGTCGCCAACTGCGAAGCGTAGTCGCTGGAGTCGATCGGATTGAGAGGATCCTGATTCTGGACCTGGACCGTCAGCATCTTCACGAAGGTATCGAAGTCCGAAGACAGGGCCGCACGGCTGTTCTCTGTCTTTGTCGTTGCGGCGCCAGCGCTGCTGGTTGCCGCCTTGGTCGAGGTTACGGCATCTACCATTCTTGGTTCCTCATATCCTGATGTCCAGACCGTCCATGGACGCGGTCAGGCTGTGGGTGATTGAAACATTCGCGTCCGCTCCGTTCGGGGCACTCTGCGAAATCGTCGGCATGGAGGGTTCGCTAGGCTGGCCGCCACCGGGGCGACTGTCCGATTCGCCGCCTCCGAAGGTGAAGTTCGACGTTTCGAACCCGGCGTCCGCGAGATCACGGGCCAACTGGTCCACGTGCCGCCGGAGCAGGTCCAGCGTCTCCGGACGATCCGCCTGGATGTGGACCGTCATGCCATGGTCACTCGGGGTCATGTGCATGCGAACCCGGCCGAGTTCTTCCGGACTGAGCCGCACCTCGAGAGCGCCATCCGCCAACTTGGGTACCCGCTCCATGATCTGGCGAAGTACCGCACCGGCGGTGTCGCGGCCATGCGCCGAACCCGAAGCGCTACCCGCGGACTGCGCAAACGTCGTTCGAGGTGCATCCGGACCGCTGCTGGCAAGAAGGTCCGCCTCATCCTCTTCAGCTTTTCCAACAACGCTGCCGTCGACCGGAGACACCCGACCCGCCGCCGGGATCGGGAGGGAAGTTGGGGAAGCAGCCGCATTCGGCGCCTGAACGGTCTGTCGCGCCTGGATTTCAGTCTTCTGAGAGGTTTGCGTCTGAACTTGGATGTCCGGATCGCCCTCGCGATCCAGCCGCAGAGCACGCGGAGAAGGTTGAGCCGGTGGCTGCAGAACCCCGACAAGAGACGTCACCGCCGGTTCATTCCGCATCGGATTGAGCGCCGCGCCGGCGACGCGTTCGGGTCGATGCGGTTCTGCCACAGTCATGCGACTGAGGTCCTCGACATCTTGTCCGCCAGCCAGATCGCCGGAAAATCCGGGAACGGCATCGCGGGTCCGGGTTGTAGTGACGGTGGGATTGACGACCGATGCGGTGCTCTCAGGGAGGAACCGTCCAGAAGGTCTCGAATCGGGTTCGAGTATCTGGATCGAGTCGCCGATCGGCAAGGCGCGTCCGCCCGTTCCCCCGACAGGCAGGAGCGTCTCACCGCCCAACTGCTGGCCTTGGTCGATGGATCGGGCGGAAGCGTTCGTCGCTGCGAGCGGCTCAATGTCCAGCGGCATCTTGCGCGCGGCAAAAATCCGGGGCGACTTGTCCGTCTCCACCAGACTGGAATCCCTTTGGGCAGTCATCTCACTTCCATTACGCGGCGTGGCGGCGTTCCAGGAGATATCAGTCTTAAGGCCAAGCTTATCCGGGAACCCACCCTGCGGAGCCGATTGGTCTGCGATACGGTAGTCCGCCGGCCGGTTCGATGTGCCGGGGGCTACGGCACCGTCCGAATGAACGGCCTGACCCGGCACCGGCCGATTTACCGTCGCCACATCAGATGCACCTGTCTCGCTGCCTGTCCGTCTCACGGCTGAAGCCATTGCGGCAGAATACCCAGTCGGCGCTTCTGGTTGTTTCGAGGCATCCGTCGTTGGAACCGATGAACCGTTGATCTGGTCTTCCGGCACAGTGAATCCGCCGCGTCCGGTGCTCGTAACCGTCACGCTCATCGGAGAACGTCCCGCGATCAGAGACGACTGCGATCCGACGGGGTCAGCCCTCTTTTCACCGATTCGGGCCGCCAGGGCCTGCCTCATCAAGACGGAGTCCGTCGACGCGATACGCACTCGATTGACTGGGGCGCGATTCGCGTCGCTGTCGTTCGAGACTTCGGTCGCACGCGCGGTACCCTGGTTCAGTACTGAATTCTCGATTCCCGCGATGTCCGGTGCATTTGTCCCGGACTTCATCGCGGAACCCGTATCCGATGCCCTCGGCGCTACGGAAGGAACGGCCTTGTCGATGGGCGCACCCGGTACCGGAGTCGAACTCTTCGAAATCGCGCCACGTGGAGACGCAGAGTTGACGGCGGCCGTGGCGATTTTCAGGTCGTCTGCGGGGAGTTGGTCAGCACTCCCCGTCTTGGGAACAGCGGACTGTGCAGACCGAGATGTGTCGTCCGCTTGTGGGTCGCTAGGCGCTGCTGGCCGTTCAACTTGGCCTGAGCGCGACGCTGCCTTTTCCGCGAAAGCCTGCGCGGCGAAAGCAGTGTTGCGCCCTTCACCCACCCGTCCGGATAGCCCGTCGCTCGTGTTGGTTCCAGCCGAAACACCTGACGCAGCCGCCGCCGGAATGCTGCCTTCCGCCAAGCGGCTCGCAGGGGCATGAGCAGCGCCGACGCCCATGACGACCCCAGTCTGACCGCTGGCCTGCGCAGCGATACCTCGTTCAACGGTGTTGAGGACATCCGCGTTCGAGCGCTGGTTCTCACCGGCCAATTGCACCGTCGCGAACCTCAAATCTGCTTTTGCCGCTGAACTAGCGCTATCAAGCCGAGATCGTTGTTCTGCACGATCAACCACCATCGGAATGTCGACAAAAGTCTTTGGAGTCGCGGACGGCATCTCCTCGGATTTCATGCCGGGACCGCTGACGCGCCTCGAGGAGGTTCGCTCGACTTCGGGGGCAGCAAACGTGGACTGCCTCGGCAAACCGTCCGCGTTGAAAACCATGGCCGTGGATACGGTCTTCTTCCGATCTGTGGTCTCCTGCTCAATCTCGACGGGACCAGGGACAACAGAATCGGGAACGTCCGGTTCGGGGTCGTCCACAATCACTGGTTCAGGCGGGTCCGACGGCAAGGTTTCCCCGAAGGTTTCCTCATCGACAACCGGCAAATCAGCGTCGTCCACAAGATCCAGCCCGCCCGGCGCTTCTGGCTCTTTCACGACGACGTCCGTTTCGTCGTCCACTGCATCCTTCACGAATGTTTCCACGGTAGATCCAGCACGACCATCGGGCGAACGATCAGAGAGTTGTTCGAAAATCGCCGTGAAATCGGGCCGCTCACCCTTTCGCAAAGGTATGTCGGCACTTTGGATCTTGGGTGCCAGCCCAAGCAGGGCCGTGAGTTGAGTAAACATCGGCATGTCTCCGGATTTCTTCCGTCGCCTTTTCTTAAATCCAACATCCTTACAGCTTCTTTACCGCCTTCGAAGAAAACTGACCGAAGTGAGTCGAATTGGAGACAAGCAATGGACATCCCCCCTCTTACATCCAAACTCCCGCAACAGAGGGACAAGGCTCTGATGCAGGCGGCACGGGAACTCGAGGCCAGCTTCCTCGCCGAAATGCTGCGTGCATCCGGAGTCGGCAAGACCCCCGAAAGCTTTGGCGGCGGAGCGGGCGAAGACCAGTTCTCCTCGTTTCTCGTTCAGGAGCAGGCCCGCGCCATGGCGGCGAAGGGCGGTATCGGCCTCGCCGATTCTCTCTATCAATCCATGAAGGACAAAATGCATGACCAATGATGACACCTTGGATCGGTTGAAGATCCTGATCGAAACCGAGCGGAAAGCCCTGATGGACGGCGACTTCGAAAAGATTGCCGAACTCCTCGACGAAAAGGAGCGCTTCGTCGGCGAGTTGAATGGACGGGAGAAGGACGAGACCGTTCTCGAACCGCTGCGGGACGGGCTGCGGCGGAATCAGGAGCTGTACGATCACGCCCTCGCCGGCTTGCGCAACGTCGCCAATCGCATCAGCCAGGCCAACCGGGCCCGCAAAAGCCTTGAAACCTATGATGAAAACGGACGTCGTACCAGTCTTGGCGCGCCCGCAGTGCGGACGCTGGAGCGCCGGGCGTGACGATTCTCATCAAATTGTTGGCAATGTCGTTGATGCAATTAGCGCAGTGTTAGGATTCCGAACGCATGGTGGCGCTGCACTCGAATGGGTGGCGCGGATCGGGAAAATCCCTGACTGCACACGTCAGAAAGACGTCAGAGATGCCGTTATCGGCAAATGAAACCGGCGCAAAAGCGCCTAACCAAGCAAGGACAAAATCATGTCTAGCATCCTGACGAACAATGGCGCCATGGTGGCGCTGCAGACCCTGAAATCCATCAACTCGGGTCTCGCAACGACCCAGCAGGAAATTTCCACCGGCAAGCGCGTTTCGAACGCCAAGGACAACTCTGCCGTCTGGGCAATTTCCAAGGTTATGGAAGCCGACGTCAAAGGCTTCAAGGGTATCTCCGACAGCCTCAACCTGGGTCAGTCCACGGTGGCTGTTGCCCGTCAAGCCGCGGAAACCACGACCGAGCTTCTGACCGACATCAAAGGCAAGATCGTTGCGGCTCAGGAAGAGAACGTTGACCGGGAGAAGATCCAAACGGATATCAACGCCCTGCGTGACCAGATCTCGGCTGTCGTGGGCGCCGCACAATTCAACGGCCTCAACCTGCTTTCCAACACCAGCACGACCGCCGGTTCGGGCAGCATCAACGTTCTGGCGTCGCTCGACCGCTCCGGCACCGGCGTGACCGCTTCCGATATCAACGTGGCCAAACAGGACCTCGGAACCACGGCCAGCTCGATCAACGTCGCAACCGCAGCCTACAACGCGGCCGGTACAGGCACCAGCGGAGCAGCAAGCACCGGTGCCGTTGCCCTGGCCGCCGCAGCATCGCCCGCCTCGACCTTGGCAGTCGTCGGTTCCGCAGCTGGTGCAGGATCTACCGCAGTAACGGCTGGCACCGGTTACATCATCGAAATCACCGCCAGTGGCGGCGCTTTCGCAAGCATGAACACGACGGCCACCGCCGGAAACCAGGAAATCACCT
The DNA here is from genome assembly GCF_049803835.1 of Tropicibacter sp. S64. Lineage (NCBI taxonomy): Bacteria > Pseudomonadati > Pseudomonadota > Alphaproteobacteria > Rhodobacterales > Roseobacteraceae > Tropicibacter > Tropicibacter sp. S64. Next base: position 144,672 of record NZ_JBNAGK010000001.1, read on the forward strand.
ACGTTGCGCGCGACGGTGATACCGAGGCGGATGTGGCTGCCGGGCTCGTGGAAGCCTTTAACAAGTATGTCGCTGAAGACAGTGCTGCATCCGCAGCCGGCATTTCGGCGGCAGTCAATGGAAGCAGCGGCAACCAGATCGATTTCACTGGCGGCGATCTCAGCCAAGGTGCCGGTACGGTCTCCCTGCAAATCCGGACCGCGTCTGCGGCGAACACCACCATCGGTGGCCGTCTCGAGGCTCTCAACGACATCGACGTGACCACTCAGGCAGGCGCGGATTCTGCTCTCGAAGAGATCGAAGGCCTGATCCAGACTGCAATCGACTCCGCCTCCGCGTTCGGTTCGGCACAAGGTCGTATCGAAACGCAAACCGATTTCATTACCGGTCTGACCGACGCGCTGAAGTCCGGTATCGGGACGTTGGTTGACGCCGACATGGAGGAGGCCTCGGCACGACTCCAGGCTCTGCAGGTGCAGCAACAGCTTGGCGTTCAGGCTCTCTCGATCGCCAACCAGGCGCCGCAGCAGCTGCTGTCGCTGTTCCGCTAAGGCACATGGTCGGAGGCCGGAAAACCGGCCTCCGATTTCCTCAATCTCTTCAGCCAACTGACAACCAGAAGGTTCTGCAGTGAACGCCCAAAACCTTGCCCAGCGCGCCTATTCTCAAACCGGTCGGACCACCAAGACCGCCCGCGGCACCGAATACGAGCTCATCGCACGCACGACGCACCGTATCAAGGCTGCGGCCGAAGCCGGTCCTCTTTCATATCCGAAATTGGTCGAAGCCTTGTCCGACAATCAAAAGCTCTGGACTCTGCTTGCCGCAGACGTCGCCGACAAGGACAATGCACTGCCGCAGGAACTACGCGCCCGCATATTTTACCTTGCAGAATTCGTGCAACAGCACACCAACAAGGTCTTGATGAAAAAAGGTCGTATCACGCCCCTTCTGGAAATAAACGCTGCCATCCTGCGCGGACTGAGCGGCAGAAGGAGCGCACAATGAGTGGTTTGGTACTGAAACTGGGTCCGCGCGAGCGCGTACTCATCAATGGTGCGGTAATCGAGAATGGTGATCGCCGCAGCCGCTTGTCCATCGTAACGCCAAATGCAAACGTTCTTCGGCTTCGTGACGCCATCCACCCCGATGAAGCTCAGACACCAGTAAGACGTCTGTGCTACACGGCACAACTTGTCTTGACCGGCGACGCCGACCCCGTATCGGCGCGGAATCAGCTGATTCCCAGGATCGAAGAATTGAGCCAAATACTCGTCGATCACGACAGTCGACGGCTCTTGTCACAGGCTAGTAGCGCCCTGCTTTCCGAACAGTACTACCAGTGCCTAAAGTCGCTACGCGCCTTGATCCCAAGAGAGGACCGGCTTCTTGCCGCGCCGAAGCAATGACGTTCCAACCTGTCATTGTCGGTACGGGACTTGTAGGTTGGCAGTTTCTGAAAGCCACCGAGAACACCCAGAAGTCCGTGTTCAACAAATCCTCGGATCTTGTGCGTGACACCGACTACTTCAAGGAAAAAATCGGCTCGATCAAGACAGCAGAAGACCTGGTCGCGGATCGGAGACTGTTGCGTGTCGCCTTGGGGGCTTTTGGTCTCCAGGACGACATAAACAACAAGTTCTTTATCAAGAAAATCCTCGAAGAAGGCGGAGTTGCGCCGGACGCCTTGGCCGTCAAGCTTTCAGACGAACGGTACAAGAGCTTCGCGTCGGCATTTGCCTTCGACTCTCCTGTTGGATCACGCACTCAACTGAGCTTTTTCGGCGACGAAATCGTCACGCGGTTTCGCGAGCAGTCGTTCGAGGTCGCAGTTGGCGACCAGGATAACGATTTGCGTCTCGCACTGAATTTCAGCCGCGCATTGCCTGAGATCACAGAAAGCGGATCATCCGATTCTACGATGTGGTTTCGTGTCATGGGGACGACAGCTTTGCGCCAAGTATTCGAGACTGCACTCGGGCTTCCAAGCAGTTTTGCACAAATCGACCTCGATCAGCAATTGGAAGTCCTTCGTGACAAGGCGCAACGGCGTTTCGGCGTTTCCAAAATCAGCGAACTTTCCGAGCCAGAAGTCCTGGACAAGGTCGTCCAGACGTTCCTGCTGCAGTCTCAGGTGAAACAGTCAAACGCTTCTTCGGGAGCGACCGTTGCCTTGTCGCTGCTCCAGGCAATGCCGAGGCGATCGCTCCTTTGATATCACGAACCGGGCTCTGATTTCCGGAGCCCGGCAGCGGTTTCATCAGGGCTTGACCGAAGGCCTTCCTCCATTGCCACCCAATGCGGCCTGACCGCCGGTCCGTCCACCATTGTTTCTGAGGGTCGGTTTCGATCCTGATCCCGCGCGCCTCAGCAAGAGCTGCAGTTTCTTGAATGCCGCGACTGGTCCACTCGGCGAGCGTTCAGCCAAGAAGGCGTCAAGATCGCTCCAGACGGTAATGGCTTGATCAAGGATGGGGTCTTCTCCGCTCCGGTAGAGACCTGCTCGAACCATGGTTTCCGAGCGAGAGTAGGCGCCCAACAAACGCCGCACGCCCGAGATGATGTCATTCTCTTCGGCACTCGCCGCCTCCGGCAAACTGCGCGAAACAGAGCGCAGGAGATCGATTGCAGGAAACCGGCCCCTTTCCGCGATCTGCCGGTCCATGACTACATGACCGTCGAGAACCCCGCGCAGAATGTCTGCCACGGGTTCGTCCATGTCGGACCCTGCAACCAAGACGCTGAAGACGGCCGTGATGTCACCCGCGCAATTCAATCCGCCGGGACCTGCGCGCTCGGCGAGGCGCATGATCTGGTGCGCAACCGATGGCGGATGACCGCGCAGAGCCGGCAACTCACCCGACGCAATCGCGACCTCGCGATGCGCCTCGGCAAACCGCGTGATCGAATCCGCCAAGTAAAGCACGTGTTTGCCCTGATCCCGAAAATGCTCGGCAATGGTCATCGCCGCAAGCGGGCATCGGCGGCGCTCCATGGGTGAGCGGTCAGAGGTCGCGGCGACAACGACGCTGCGCGCCATGCCCTCCGGACCGAGCACGGTGCGCACGAAATCCTGCACTTCACGTCCCCGTTCACCCACAAGCGCAAGCACAACGACGTCCGCCTGCATGCCTTGGGCGAGCTGAGCCAGCAGGCGGGACTTGCCCACACCAGATCCCGCGAACAATCCGATCCGTTGCCCCTGTACGATGGGAAGCAGCGTGTCAAAGACCGCGAGGCCGGTGCTCAACCGCGCACCAAGCCCGCGACGGGCAGCGGCGGGCGGCGGGCTGGCGCGAAAGGGTCTGCGATTGGGTCCCGGTCCCAGCGGCATTCCATCCAGAGGCCGCCCGTATGGATCGATGACACGTCCGATCCACGAATCGCAAGGCGCCAGGACCGGAGCGCCGAGAACTGCCACACGGTCGCCCTGGCTCACCCCGTCCGCTGCCTCATCGGGAAGCATCGCAACCAATTCGTCTCGAATTCGAAGCACTTCACCCTCGATCGTTCCGGTGGGGTGAAAGAGTCTCAACCGATCTCCGATACACGCTGTATGCGCCAAACCGGTGATCCAGATAGTGGTTCCGTCCACGGACCGCACCCTCCCGACGCTGCGCACCGATTGCATCTGCGCGATTCGCTTGGTCAGGCCAGCAATGACATTCTTGTCCATCGTGCGCTCCCTAAAGGTTTCCGCAAACCGTTTCTAAAGGAATCACAGTTAAGTTTTGGCTTAAGCAATCGAGGGAGAAGCCCCGATGTTCCAAAATTTGGACGTCTTCAGAACGGCGATGGCCATGGCCCGGCATGCGGGCGAGCAGCAGGCGCTGAGCGCGCAGAATATCGCGAATGCCGATACCCCCGGGTATCGCGCGAAGGACCTGCCGGCATTCGAGGACACGCTGCGCGGCAGCCTGATCGGGCAGAAGGCAACCCGGGACAAGCATCTCAATGGCTCCACTGAACGCTCCGTTCAGGTTTTGGAGAGACAAGAAGAGATGGACCCCAACGGCAACACCGTTTCGCTGGAACTGGAAATGGTCAACGCCGTGGACGCCAAACGCGAACACGACCGCGCCCTCGCCATCTACCGCAACAGCCTGTCCGTCATTCGGGCAAGCCTCGGCCGCACTTGAAGGACCTGAATCATGAGTGCCTTTTCCGATGCTCTCAGCGTCACCGCCGCCGGACTGAAGGCCCAGGCCACCCGCCTGCGCCTCGTTTCGGAGAATATCGCCAACATGGACACCCCCGGTTTTCGCCGCAAGTCCGCTCCCTTCGCCGTCGATCGCAGCGATAGCGGCCTCGACATGGTCAAGACCGGGCGCGTGCAGCTGGATCGTTCGGATCTCGAACGGGTCTATGACCCGTCGCATCCGCTTGCGGACGAGACCGGCTATTATGAGGGGTCAAACGTCGACCTGGTGATCGAAATGGCGGACGCCCGCGAGGCGCAGCGCAGCTACGAAGCCAATCTCAAGATGTTCGACCAGACCCGCCAGATGTCATCGAGCCTGATGGAACTGCTCAGACGCTGACCCAATCCAACCCAAATCAACCGTGACAGGAGACCAGAATGGACATCCGATCGCTTTATGCTGCCCAAAGCTACGCAGCATCCCGCCCCGCAACCGAGCCCGACGAAATCGCCAGATCGGGTATTCAAGAGAAATTCTCTGCCGCCGCGAAGGACTTTATCGGCACCCTGCGCCAGGCTGAGCACACAGCGCAGGCCAGTATGACCGGCGGCGCAGACCCGCATGCGCTGGTCGAGGCGCTGGCCCAATCCGAACTGGCCGTCGAGACGGTTGTCGCCGTGCGAAACAAGGTCGTCGAGGCCTACCAGGAAATCCTGCGGATGCCGGTCTGACGCCATGATGAACGAAGCCATCTTCTTCGACACCCTGCGGCAGGGGCTCTGGATCGCCACGATCACCTCGGTGCCGATCCTGACCGCCGCGCTCGTGGCAGGTGTCGGCGTGGGCCTGTTCCAGGCACTCACCTCGATCCAGGAAATGACCCTGACCTTCGTCCCGAAGCTCATGGCGATCATCGTCGTGTTCTGGATGTCGATGAGCTTCATGACCCGCACCCTGGTGGAATTTTTCCAGGGCCAGATCATTCCCATCATTACCGGAGGCTGACATGGAAGCCGCAGGATACGCCGCCCTCTCCCGACTTTCGGGTCTCAAGAACGAGATGCGGGTCATTGCCAACAACATCGCCAATGCCAACACAACGGGTTTCCGGCAGGAGGGGATCATCTTCTCCGAATACGTGCAGCGGGCAGATGAAGGCGCCGCGGTCGCGATGTCGGCGGCGCGGGTGCGCAACACGTCGTTTGAACAGGGCGCGCTGCAGCAGACAAACGGCACCTTCGACCTCGCCATCGAGGGCGACGGCTTCTTCCTGATCAACACGCCCAACGGCGAGCGGCTGACCCGCGCAGGATCGTTCACACCCTCCGCCGCCGGCACATTGGTCACGATGGACGGCTACGACGTTCTGGGGGACGGCGGCGCTCCGGTCTTCGTGCCGCCCGATGCGACAGACCTGTCCTTCGCCGCCGACGGCACCATGAGCGCGGGCGGCGTTCCCTTGGGCCGGATCGGCGTCGTGCGCCCGATAGACCCCCTGAAAATGGTTCGTGAGGGCGGCGTGATGTTCCGCACCGATGGCGGCTTCGAGCAACTCGAAGAACCGCGCATCATTCAGGGCTTCATCGAATCCTCCAACGTCAATCCGATCCTCCAGATCTCGCGCATGGTCGAAGTCCAGCGCGCCTACGAGATGGGCCAGAGCTTTCTGGAGAAAGAGGACGAACGCATCCGCAGCGCCATGAAGGCAATGATAAAGTAATCGGGAGAAAACACATGCGAGCTCTACAGATCGCCGCAACCGGCATGGCCGCACAACAGACGCGGGTCGAGGTGATTTCCAACAACCTCTCCAACATGAGCACCACCGGCTACAACACCCGCCGGGCGGAGTTCGCCGACCTGCATTACCAGCAAGCCACGCGGCCCGGCACCATCAACGCCTCGGACGGGACTGTTCTGCCAACCGGCGTGCAACTGGGTCTCGGCGTTCGACCATCCAGCGTTTCGGTGATGCTGGCGCAAGGCGCACTGGCCGCGACCGGCGGCGATCTCGATGTCGCCATCGAAGGCGCCGGATACCTTGAGGTCACGCTGCCCAATGGCCAGTCCGCCTATACCCGCGACGGGGCTCTGAAACGCACCGGCGAAGGGCTCATCGTCACCTCCGAAGGGTTTGCGGTCGCGCCGGAAATCACCATTCCGGAGGATGCGGTCAGCGTGTCGATCAACGCCGACGGAGAGGTTTATGCCTACTTCCAGGACTCCGCCGAAGCCCAGTTGCTTGGCCAGTTCAACCTCGTCGGTTTCACCAACGCCAAGGGACTCGAGGCCATCGGTGACAACCTGTTTACCGAGACCGAAGCCTCCGGCGCCCCGCTCCAGACCACGCCTGGACAGGACGGCCTCGGCACCCTGCGGCAGGGCTATCTCGAACAGAGTTCGGTCGATCCCGTCCGCGAGATCACCAACCTGATCGAAGCGCAACGCGGGTACGAGCTGAATTCCAAGGTCATCTCTGCCGCCGACCAGATGCTCGCCGCCACGAGCCAGGTGCGCTGATGTTTCGTCTCGCGGTTCTGATCGCCCTTGTCGCCGCACCCGGGTTCGCCGAGTCGGTGATTGCCACGCGGACGATCCGGCCGCAGGAAATCATCATGCCCGAGGACGTGCGCCTCGATCAGGCCGAGATCCCCGGCGCATACCGGGATGTCTACGAGGTCGTCGGTCAGGAGGCGCGTTTCGCGCTTTACCCGGGGCGTGCGGTCATGCGCGGCGCGATCGGTGAACCGGCGCTGGTGGACCGCAACCAGATGGTCGAACTGGTCTACGAATACGGCGGCCTGCGCATCGTCGCAGAAGGACGCTCCTTGGGCCGCGGCGGCGTCGGCGAACGAATCCGCGTGATGAACACCGGCTCCCGCACCGTCCTCTTCGGCAAAATCTCCGAAGACGGCACCATCATCGTTTCGAAATGAGGAATGACATGCTTCGAAATCTGTGCCTTATCGGTCTGATCCTCACGACGGTTGCCTGCGGGCGCGTCAAGCACATCGGCCGCGAGCCGTCCTTCACGCCGCAGACGCAGAGTCCCGAACGTGTGGCGATGATCGCCGAAGGACTGCCCGAAGCGCCAGCGCCGCTGCGGGTCACCGATCGTGCCTCGCTCTGGAGCAGCCGTCAGGGATCGCTGCTGGGCGACAGTCGCGCGATGAAGCGGGGGGACATTCTCACCGTGGTGATCGACATCAAGGAACAGGCGGCGATCAACAACAGCACGTCGCGGTCCCGGTCCGGCTCGGAATCGCTCGGCATTCCCGATCTGTTCGGTATTCCTGAACGCATCAACCAGAACATCACGGATGGCGCGAGCCTCGACAGTGCCGTCGGGATCAACAGTTCCAGCAATTCGAGCGGCAACGGATCCGTGAAACGCAGCGAACAGCTTACCCTGCGCGTCGCCGCGACCATCACGGACGTCTTGCCGAACGGCATTCTCTCGATCGAAGGCAGCCAGGAGGTACGCGTCAACTTCGAATTGCGCGAGCTTCTCGTGACCGGCTTTGTCCGCCCCGCCGACATCTCCCGCCAGAACGAGATCACATACGACAAGATCGCGTCGGCCCGGATTTCCTATGGCGGGCGCGGCCAGATCACCGACGTCCAGCAACCTCGGATCGGCCAGCAGGTGCTGGATGTGATCCTGCCTTTCTGAGGAGGAACCGATGCGAAAACTTTTGCCCATCCTCCTGGCTCTGATCGGAACCGGGGCCGGCGTCGGCGCGGGGTTCTTCCTGATGCCGGCGGCTCCGGAGGAGCATGCCGCCGAGGGTGCCGTGGATTGTGCGCCACCCGCGGACCATGCTGCGGCGGAAACCCCGCCAGAGGCGGAGGCCGCTCCGGCCACCCGGGAATATGTCAAGTTGAACAACCAGTTCGTGATTCCCATCATGTCCGAGGATCGCGTCAGCGCTCTGGTTGTTGCGGCCCTCAGCGTGGAAGTGACCATCGGCTCGACGGAAATGGTGTATTCCCGCGAGCCGAAACTGCGGGATGTCTTTTTGCAGGTGCTGTTCGACCATGCCAACGTCGGCGGTTTCCAGGGGAACTTTACGAACGGCAACCGCATGGAGGACCTCCGCCGTGGTCTGCTCGAAGCCGCAAAACCCGTGCTCGGTGACGTGGTCAGCGACGTCCTGATCACCGAGATCGCCCGCCAGGATTCATGATCACCGGAACCACGCGTCCCAGCCTTCGAGATAGTATCCCACGAGGGCGTGGCTCTGGATATCGTTGATTTCGGCGTCCATGTCCCCCGTATCGACGGAAAAAACCTGTGCCCCGCGCCAAACTTCGGGCGTCAGATACTTCAACCCGTCCGGAAGTTTCGGTTCCCGGTCGGCAAGGCCTGCGAAGCTGGCCATGACGAATCCCCATTCGCCGAAACTCGGCACGTGGACATGCGAGGGAATGACCGACAGCCCTTCGCCGGGGGCGTAAGGGTTGCCTGTCGCTGCCAGTGTATGCGCCACGGACCAGAACGCCTGCCGCGCGAAAAGTGGCGAGCCGGCCTGGGTGACCAGGAGACCGTTCGCCGAAAGCCTTTGGACCAGGAGACCATAGAACTCGCGCGAGTAGAGCTTTGACAACGCTATGTTTTTCGGATCAGGCAGATCGAGGATGATGACGTCGAACGACTCTTGGGTGGCCTCCACGAATTGCCATGCATCCTGATTGACGAGCGTCAGGCGCGGATCGCTCAGGGAGCCGCCATTCAACGCCGCCAGGTCCGGATGATCCCGAAACAACTCCGTCACGCGCGGGTCAAGGTCGACGAGGGTGATCCGCTCGACACCGTCATGCCGCAGCACTTCCCGCGCGGCCATTCCATCGCCGCCACCGAGAATCAGGACAGAATTGACGCGCGGCGCAAGGCCCATGACCGGATGCACCAGCATTTCGTGGTAGCGGTATTCATCCATCGTATCGAATTGAATCGAATAGTCGAGAAACAGCCGGACCCGGTCCCGGAACCGCGTGACGGTGATCTGCTGATATGGCGTGGCCTCGGTCAGCACCACGTCGTCCTCGAAGAGCTGCTGCTCGGTCACCGACACCAGCCGTTCGCTCTGCACCAGCGCACCGAAGGTCAGCGCCATCGCGGTGGCCCAGACCACCCATTGCAGCCGGGACGCCACTTCCCGAAAAAGGTACAGGGACAGCCCCGCGACGATCAGGTTCAATCCACCGAAAACAAGACTGGCGGACATGAGACCCAGATGCGGGATCACCAGCAGCGGGAAGGCCAGCGAGGCCACGAGAGCGCCGACGTAATCCACGGTCAGCACGTTCTCGAACCGGAATTCCGGTGCGCCGATGTCCTTCAACACCCGGGCAATCAAGGGAATTTCCATGCCCGACAGGACCCCGACGGCGATCAGCATGCCGTAGAGCGGAATCCCGACTTCGCTGACCCATGCGTAAGCGAGGAACAGCGTCGGGGCCATGAAGCCGCCGATGATGCCCAGGAATATCTGTGCCCAGGCGAAGCCTCGCATCGCCTCGCCGACGTAGCGGGATGCCCAGGCGCCGAGACCCATGGAGGAGAGGAAGACGCCGATCACGATGCTGAACTGGCGCACGGAATCGCCGAGCAGGTAGCTCGACACCGTCGCCGCGATCAACTCGTAGATCAGCCCGGCCACCGCGATCAGGAAGGTCGCCGCGAGCAGCCATGTCTCGCGCAGACGCGCGTCGGTCACGACAGGATCACGGCCGCGATGATGATGGCGAGGGCGACGAAGACCGATCCGATCAGGATGGCGAGCGAGATATTCTGGTCTTCCTCGATCTCCTTGATCACGGAGAACGGGGTCATGATGTTGATGATCCACCAGAAAATCGACATCAGGACGACACCGAGGACGGTGTAGAAGATGGTGCTGACCACTTCGGTCACTTGAATTGCTGCAAACAGATCCATGAGGGTCCCCCTGTTATTTCACCCGGCCGACAACGCCGACGACGCGCCCCGCCGATCCTGTCCGGACCGATTGATCCAGATCCGTGCTTTCGCCGCCCGCACCGTAATAGGACACGTAACTTGTCCCCGCGATGGCGAGGGTGGCAAGGACTACGAAAGCCGTGCGGAACAGGGTCATCAGTCGTCATCCCAATCGCTGTGCGACCAGCGCCGCGCCCTGTGCAGGTGCTTGCGCCCGTAGGTCACTGCCGCCAATACCGCGAAACCGGCGGCCAGGAAATACATCCAGAAGCCGGTCGACAGGCCTTCCCTGACCGAAACCGTGACAGCCGTCGCATTGCGCCCGCCGCCCCAGGTGTCCGCCTCCGGCTGGTCTATGGTCAATGTATAGGTCCCGGCTTCGGGCGGGCGGAAGGTGATGCGCGACGAGCGGTTGCCCTCGCTCCAGCTCTCACCATTCTCGACGCCGTAGTAGTACTCCACGGTCCGCCCCGCCTCGAACACCGGAACGTCATCAGGGTCGGTCAGGTCCATCTCGAAATAGGACCACGCGTTCGAGACGTTTGCCGCGATGCGGATCGTCGCCAGCCTGCTGGTGTCATTGAGGTCAAAGGTCAGCTCGTAGGGCAGCGCCCGGATGCTGATTTCCTGCTGCGGCAGCACCTCGAACCCGGGCAGTGAACTGAGCGTAATCGCGATGATCAGACTGCACGCCGCGGCAAGCCCGCTGGCATAGGCAAGGAACGCGCTGTTTTCGCCGGCCTTGTACGGCTGCAGGGCATGAACGCCCCGCGCCACCAGATCGCCGGGCTTGATGCCGAAACTCTTCTTGACCTCCGCCTGCGGCAGATACTCCGAGCGGTAGATTTCCCGCTCCGTCCCGGTTTCGGAAAAATCCAGCATGGCCGTGGGCGACATCGCGGAAATCGTTGTCGTCGCTTCTCCCACGGTCGGAGCCCAGGTGAATTCACCCTCGACGAAGGTCAGGCGGCTTTTGGTGGTTTCCAGGTAGCGAAAACTCTCGCCATCGTGGTGAACGGTTGGCAGATTTTCCGCATTTTCGACCCAGTATTCGCTCATCCACAGCGATTGCGGCGCACCCCGGAGGCGCCGCGAATAGATCAGGTGCCCATCCTCGACCGTCAGCCAGACGTAGCCATGGGTTGGCGAATACAGCTGATGCTCGACCCACTCCCAGATCTCCGTGCCCCAGGCTTCGCGATGGCCAAGCGTGCCGATCACCGTCCATGTGACACCCTTGATCGTGCCTGTCATGCCGAGCTTGAACGGCGTGTCGGGGCGCGGCATGTCGGAAAACTGGCGCAGGGCGCGGTAGCCGTGCAGAGCGTCCAACTCGGTGCCGCAATATCCGCAGACATGCGTGGTCACCCGCCCGCCACCGAGAATATCCAGCCCCGCGCCGCACGCCGTGCAGTTAATGGATTCGAGACAGGCGGCGCGGGTCACGATAGCGCCTCGACGGTGATATCAAACGGATCGTGCCAGAACCCGAGGAACCAGGACTTCCCGCCCGGCCAGAATTCCCCGGACATCAGCGCTCCGCTTTCGGACTGCAGGTTCAGGAAACGATAGGTCTCGCCCACGGTCAGTTGCTCGCCGAAAGAGCCACGCAGCGCAACGCATTCCGCCTTGTCCGCTTCGATCACGCGCCATGTCTCATTGCGATGTTCGAAGGCCATTCCAACCGCGGCCGACGCCGGGACTGCGGGCCACCATTCCTCGCGGACGGGATATTGCAGCACCACGTCGCCTTCGTCGACGGAGACCCAGACGCCACGTTGCTCCTCGTCGAGACCCCAATATTCGTCCCACCAGCCCCGGCCATAGGAATACCGGGCATGACCCAGGATCTGTACCGGAACCTGTCCGAGGATCACTGTGTCACCGACACCGAAAAGCTGAGGCCCGTCATGCATTTCACCGGACTTGCCCGCATTCTTCAACTGCGCGCCGTCGAGGTAAAGCGTTGTGCTGCAGGACGGGCAGGTGACCATGGTCACATATCTAATCTGCGCCGGAACCGCGTCACCGCAATTGGGACAAGTCAAATCGGACATGGCGCAAAATGGGCCGATCCCGGGCATGAATGCAACGGGAAATTGCGGGCGACTGACAGCGTGCTCACAGCGTTTTCAGGGCATGAAGGACAACCTGCCGCGTTTGCGCGCCCTCCCAGTCCGGTCCGAGCAGGGCTTCGGCCAACGGCGACTGGCGCAGGACCGTGCGCCGCCAGTGATGCAGGATGACCAACCGCAGGGCCTTGCGGTGCGCCTCGCTGTCCGGAACCCGTTCCAGCGCCTCGATCACCGCGCGGCGCAGCGCTGTGAACTCGTCACGCAGCGACCTTGGCGCGAGCACGTCCCGCACCCAGCCCGGCAGGGCCTGTGTATCCACCGGCGTGCGAAGGAAGTCGACGTCCGGCAGATCACCCGAGACCAGCGCAGACCGCGCCGACAGGACGGCTGAGCGCCGCTCCGGCAACCGCTGCGCAAGCGGCTCGGCGAGGTTCGGCGGCGCGACGACCAGGGAAACGGGCCCGATGTCCGGAGAGGAGGCGTCATAGATCAGGCCGCGCACCGCTTCGGTTTCGCGTCGTGCCCGTTCGGTGAGAAAGTGCTTCGACTCCCGACCTTCGCGGCGGCTTTCGATCCAGCCGTCCTTCTTCAGCCGGTGCACGGCCACCCGCAGCGCCTGATCGCTGATACCCAATGCGCCAACCAGCGCCGCCAGTTCCTTGCCGCTGATCCCCTGCCCCGGCGTGCGCAGAAGATCGCCCATCACCGTCACCACCACGGACCATGTCCTCAGCGGTCCGATCTGGGCGAACAGGGCAATGTCTTCAATCACATAGGGGCTTGTTTGGGGCATGCCCCAACCTACGCGCGGCGGCACGGCGTCTCAAGTGGCGTTCATCGTCAGAAGCTCGTATTCGGCAACCCGTTCTTCGTTCTGGTTGAGCAGCCTGACGTGCCAGCGCACCTCGCCGTACTCGGCATTGCGCGGCGTCTTCGCCTTGACCGTCAATCGAACGTGGATCGCCTCCCCCGCGCTCACCGGCTTCATGAAACGTAGGGAATCGAGCCCGGTGTTGGCGAGCACGGGCCCTTCGTTCGGCTCCACGAACAGACCTGCTGCAAAGCTGAGCAGCAGATAGCCATGGGCCACGCGCCCCGGAAAGAACGGATTTCGCTCCGCCGCAGCGTCATCCATGTGCGCATAGAAGGTGTCTCCGGTAAACTGCGCAAAATGCTCGATGTCGTCGAGCGTGATGGTCCTCGGCGCTGTCACGATGGTCTCGCCGATCGCCAGCTCTCCGAACCGCCTTGTGAACGGATGTGCACCGCCGTCCACCTCCGGTGCGCCCGGGATCCAGCGCCCGCCGATCGCGCTCAGCATCCGGGGCGAGCCCTGTACGGCGGTCCGCTGCATGTAGTGCTTGACCGCACGCACGCCGCCCAACTCCTCGCCACCGCCTGCGCGCCCCGGGCCGCCATGGATCATGTGCGGCATCGGCGCACCGTGGCCGGTGCTCTCCTTCATGCTGTCGCGGTCATTGAGGTACACACGGCCATTCCACGCGGCAACGCCCATCACCGCTTGTGTTGCGACATCGGGATCGTGCGTGATCACGGAGGTCACCAGCGAACCGCCACCGCGATTGGCCAAGGTGATGGCATGGTCGAGATCGCGGTAGGGCAGCAGCGTGCTGACCGGCCCGAATGCCTCGGTGTCGTGCACGCGTTGCGCGGCATCGGGATTGCTGCACCGCAGCAGAATCGGCGGAAGGAATGCTCCGGCCCTGTCCAAAAGTCCGTCCGGATCGCCGCAGACGATATCGGCTTCGCCGCGCAGCACGGCAATCTTTTCCAGCACATCCTTGCGCTGGCTCTGGCTGACCACCGCTCCCATGCGAGTCGTCTCATCGCGCGGATCACCTACGACGACCTTCGACAACCGTGCCGACAAAGCATCCTGCAAGGCGTCCATACGCGCCTCCGGCACAAGGATGCGACGGATCGCGGTGCATTTCTGTCCCGCCTTCACCGTCATTTCCCGACTGACTTCCTTGACGAACAGATCGAACTCGGGTGTGCCCGGCTCGGCGTCAGGACCGAGAATGGAAGCGTTGAGGCTGTCCTGCTCCGCCACGAAGCGCACGCCCTGCGACAGGACGGTCTTGTTGGATCGCAGCAGACCGGCCGTCGCCGCGGAGCCCGTGAAACTCACCACATCCTGGCATGTCAGACGGTCCAGCATATCGCCGAGGCCGCCGGTCACCAGTTGCAGGGCGCCTTCCGGCAAGATCCCGGAGTCCAGCATGACTCTAACCGCGAATTCAGTGACATAGCAGGTGTCCGTCGCCGGCTTTACGATCGCCGGAACCCCGGCAAGCAAGGTCGGAGCCAGCTTCTCCAGCATGCCCCAGAGCGGGAAGTTGAAGGCATTGATATGGACCGCCACACCCAACACCGGCGTGCAGATGTGCTGGCCCAGGAAGGTTCCTTGCCGGCCGAACTGCTCCGGTGTGCCGTCGAGATAGACTTTGGAGTCCGGCATCTCCCGCCGTCCCTTCGAGGCGAAGACAAACATCGTCCCGATTCCGCCGTCGATGTCGAAGGCATGATCGGACTTCGTTGCGCCGGTCATGTAGCTCAGATCGTACAGGGCGTCTTTTTGCTCCTGCAATGCCAGCGCAAGCGCCTTCAACATCCGTGCCCGGTCATGGAACGTCAGAGTCCGCAGCGCGTGCCCCCCGACAGTCCTGGCGTGATCCAGCGCCTCTTCCGTGGACCAGTCTCCATCGCCGGCCCGCGCGATGAGCCGCCCGTCATAGGCGCAGGCAATATCCCGCGCGTTCGGCCCCGGCTGGATCCAGCGTCCGGCCACAAAACTCTGCACATTCTGAAGTCCCACGGCGATCCTCCTTCGTCGGATACGTTATTTATTGACCAACCGTTCGGTTTATGCAACCTCGGTGTCAGGGAGGACAGAGCAATGAGCGATACCGTTCTGGTCGCAGACCACGGGCCTTGGGTGGAAATCACCCTCAACCGGCCGGACCGCCTGAATAGTTTTACAGAAGAGATGCACGGCGCTTTGCGCACTGCGCTGGAAAGTGCCCGCGACACCGGCAAGCGCTGCGTCCTGTTCACAGGCGCCGGGCGCGGGTTCTGCGCCGGGCAGGACCTGGCGGATCGGGACCCGTCGAAAATGGACGGCCCGCCGGATTTGTCGAAGACTGTCCGCACTTTTTACGCGCCGCTTGTGCGCCTGATCCGCTCGCTCGACGCGCCGGTGATCTGCGCCGTCAATGGTGTCGCCGCCGGGGCGGGAGCCAATCTTGCACTGGCCTGCGACATCGTTCTGGCGGCGCAATCCGCAAAGTTCATCCAGTCTTTCTCAAAGGTTGGCCTGATCCCAGACACAGGCGGCTCATGGCACCTCCCGCGCCTGCTCGGCGAGGCTCGCGCCAAGGGACTGGCACTCACCGCCGATCCCCTGTCCGCCGAAAAGGCTGCCGATTGGGGGCTGATCTGGAAAGCCCTGCCCGATGAAGATCTCATGACCGAAGCCCGCGGCATGGCGGAACGCTTCGCTTGTGGCCCCACCCTCGGCTACGCGTTGACCAAGCAGGCCATCCAGGCGGCCGCCACGGACACCCTGCACGACCATCTCGAGCTGGAGGCGGATTTGATGAAGCGGTGCGGCGAAAGTGCCGACTACGCCGAAGGCGTCAGCGCCTTCCTGAACAAGCGCAAACCGGATTTCAAAGGCCAATGACACCGCAAGATCGCGCAACCCGCTCCGCCGAAGCCATGTGGGAAAATGACAAGGCAAGCCAATGGCTTGGCCTCAGGATCGCGGAGGTTGGCGCGGGCACAGCCACGCTGACGCTCACCGTCGAGCCGCACCACTGCAATGGCCACGCGATCTGCCATGGCGGCTTCATCTTCACGCTCGCGGACAGCGCCTTTGCTTTCGCCTGCAACAGCCGCAACGCCGTCACCGTCGCGCAGCACAATACCATCAGCTTCATTGCCCCCGGCAAACTTGGCGACACGCTGACCGCGACCGCCCGCGAAGTGTCCCTCCGCGGCCGTAGCGGGCTTTATGATGTGACCGTCACCAACCAGACCGGCGCGACCATCGCCGAATTCCGGGGCGCATCGCGCGCCATACAGGGCCAACTCTTCCCCGAAGAGGATTAAGACATGATTGACCTTACTCCCGACCGCAGCACCCTCGATCCCATCGAAATCGCCTCGCGCGACGAAATCGGTGCGCTTCAGCTGGACCGCCTCAAGTGGTCGCTCAAACACGCCTATGACAATGTCCCGATGTACCGCCAGCGCTTCGACGATGCGGGCGTGCACCCCGATGACCTGCAAACCCTTGCGGATCTTGCGAAATTTCCGTTCACCTACAAGGCCGACCTGCGCGACAACTACCCCTTCGGCATGTTCGCGGTTCCGCGTGAGCAGATATCCCGCGTGCACGCCTCTTCCGGGACAACCGGCAAACCCACCGTCGTCGGCTACACCAAGAATGATATCGACAATTGGGCCAATCTCGTTGCGCGTTCCATGCGTGCCAGCGGCACCCGCCCCGGCGACATCGTCCATATCGCCTACGGCTACGGCCTGTTCACTGGCGGTCTTGGCGCACATTACGGCGCGGAACGTCTCGGCTGCACCGTTGTCCCTGTCTCCGGCGGCATGACGGAACGGCAGGTCACGCTGATTCAGGATTTCAAGCCGACAACCATCATGGTCACCCCGTCTTACATGCTCAACATCCTGGAAGCCTGTCACAAGATGGGCATAGACCCGCGTGAGACGTCGTTGCAGGTCGGCATTTTCGGCGCCGAGCCCTGGACGGATTCCATGCGTTCGGAGGTTGAGCAGGCCTTCGACATGCACGCGGTCGACATCTACGGTCTGAGTGAGATCATGGGTCCAGGCGTGGCCAACGAATGTGTCGAGACCAAGGACGGCCCGGTGATCTGGGAGGACCATTTCTATCCCGAGATCATCGACCCCGAAACCGGAGCGGTTCTCCCGGATGGCGAAATGGGAGAGTTGGTGTTTACCACGCTGACCAAGGAAGGCCTGCCCATGGTCCGCTATCGCACGCGCGATCTGACCCGCCTCCTGCCCGGCACCGCCCGCAGCATGCGCCGCATGGCAAAGATCACCGGACGCAGCGACGACATGATGATCCTGCGCGGTGTCAACGTCTTTCCAAGCCAGATCGAAGAGCAGGTGATGGCTACCGGCGGCCTTGCCGCGCATTACCAGATCGAGCTCTACAAGTCCGGGCGCATGGACGCGATGCGGGTCATGGTCGAAGCGACGACCACCGCCGCCGACGAGGCCTCGCGCAGCGCCGCCGCGCGGATGCTGGCCAAGCGGATCAAGGACATCGTCGGTGTTTCCACCGAAATCCTCGTCGGCGACCCGGGCAGCGTCGAGCGCAGTCAGGGCAAGGCCCGCCGCGTCATCGACAACCGGGGCGAGGGCTGATGGCCCGCACGATTGCCAAGGACTACGAGGAAAAACGCGGGCAGATCCTGAAATCGGCGGCGAAGGTCTTTGCGACCGAAGGGTTTGACCGTGCCTCCATGGCCACGCTTGCCCGGGAGTGTGGCATCTCGAAAGCCAACATCTACCACTACTACGAATCGAAGGACGCAATCCTCTTCGACATTCTGGATAACTACCTGTCAGGATTGAAGAAACGCATCTGCACGCTTCCCTTGGATGGTCTGGATCCGGAAACGCGCCTGCGCCGCGTTGTGAGTGCGATCCTCATGGCCTACGAGGGTCAGGACGACGAGCACAAGGTTCAGATGAACGCGTTGGGCGCCTTGCCGGACGCGCAGCAGGACCTCCTGCGCAGTTACCAGCGCGAGCTTGTGCGGTTTACTTCCGACGTCATCGCCGCCTGTGCCCCGGCCCTGTCCGAAGATCGGCACAAGCGCCGGGGTGTGACCATGTCGGTTTTCGGGATGCTCAACTGGTTCCACATGTGGAACACACGGGCGACCAAGCAGGAACGGGAGGCCTACGCGGCACTTGTCTGTGACCTGACCTTGAAGGGCCTCGACGGTCTGTAGGGCGGGGCTATGCCCCGCTCCCCTCACTGGTCGTAATCGACCACGACCTTGTCCGTCAGCGGATAACTCTGACAGGACAAGACATAGCCCTTCTCGACCTCGTAGTCTTCGAGCGCATTGTTGGCGAGCATCTCGACTTCGCCTTCAATCACCCGGCAGCGGCAGGTGGAGCACACCCCCGCCTTGCACGAATAAGGCGCATCCAGCTTGTTCGCCAAAGCCGCCTCCAGGATCGACGTGTCACGGTCCATCTCGAAATTCTGGGTCGCACCGTCCAGCGTCACCCGCGCTTTTAGCATGTGCCCCTTGACTGCGCCGTCCTTGGAAACAACCTGCCGTTTCGCCCGCCCCTGCTGGCCATTGGCGAACAACTCGTACTTGATCTGCTCGTCCGTCAGCCCATGCGCCTTCAACGCCTTGACGATACCGAGCATCATCGGCTCCGGTCCACAGATGAACGCCAGATCGACCGAGGCGATGTCGACCCAACCCGACCGGAACAGCGCGGCGCATTTTTCTTCCGTCACCAATCCGGTAAAGAGATCAATGTCTTGCGCGTCGGTTTCCAGAATGTGGATCACGTTGAACCGTCCCATGTAGCGGTTCTTGAGGTCCTCCAGTTCCTCACGGAACATGATCGTGCTCACCGCCTTGTTGGCATAGACCAGCGTGAAGGCGCTGCGCGGTTCCCGAGCGAGAACCGTCCGGATGATCGACAGCACCGGCGTGATCCCTGACCCGCCGGCAAAGCCGAGATAATGCCGCGCATTGTCCGGATCGAGCGCCGCGTGGAAGCGCCCCATCGGAGGCATGGCCTCCAGCACGTCTCCAACCTTCAACTCCTCGTTGGCATAGGTCGAGAACGCGCCACCTTCGACCCGCTTGATCCCGACCTGAAGCGTGTTGTCATCCAGCCCCGCGCAGATCGAATAGGACCGGCGCAACTCCTCGCCGTCGAACATCCGCCGGAAGGTAAGGTACTGACCTTGTACAAAAGTGAATGCCTCCGGCTCCGTTGGGCGCAGAGTCACCTCGACAGCGTCGCGGATCGTCTTGCGCAGACCAGTCACTTCCAGCTGATGAAATCGCGCCATGCGCCTGCTCCTCTCAGATGCACTTGAAATAGTCGAAAGGCTCGAGGCAGTCCGTGCACCGCCATTGCGCCTTGCAGGGGGTCGAGCCGAATTGACTCAATTTTTCAACATTCTGCCCCCCGCAATGGGGGCACTTGTCCGGTCCCCCGGCGGGCTGCGGCGGGGCGATGCCGTATTCCTCCAACCGCTTTCGCCCTTTATCCGACAACCAATCGGTGGTCCAGGCCGGGCTGAGTTGCCGTTTCAGGGCGATCTTTTCAACCCCGTGGCCACGCAGCGCCGTCTCGATGTCGAGATTGATGATCGAGGTCGCCGGGCAGCCGGAATAGGTCGGCGTGACAGTCACTTCCAGGGTATCGTCCTGCCACGCCACATCCCGGATTATCCCGAGATCGACGAGGCTGATCACCGGAATCTCCGGGTCGGGCACCGCGTCCAGCCAGTCCCAAACCTGCTCGACCGACGCCACCATGGCGCTTACCACTTTGCCCCGGGATAGGCGCGCTGCAACCATTGCATGGTGCAGAGGATATGGCCCAGATGCTCCGTATGCATCCGCCCATCGCGCCCGCCGGTGTGGTGGAAGTCGCCTTCCGGCACACTCAATGTCGCCTCGCCGAGCGCTGCCAGGACAATCGCGTCATAGTCCGCCCTGAGCCCCTTGGGATCAGGCGCGATCCCGGCGGCTTCCATGGCGTCGTCCACATGATCGGACGCAAACATTTCCCCGACATAGGGCCACAGCCGCTCCAGCGCCCTTTGCATCCGCTGATGGCTCTCCTCGGTCCCGTCGCCGAGCCCGATCACCGTCCCGCGCGAGCGATCGAGGTGATAGGCCACTTCCTTCGAGGCCTTCTCGGCGATCTCAGCCACGCGCACGTCCGCAGATGCCTTCAGCCACCCAAGCATGACCACCTGCCAGGCGTCGAAAAGAAACTGCCGCATCAGTGTCTGCCCGAAATCGCCGTTCGGCAGTTCGACCATCAGCACGTTGCGGAAATCCCAGGCGTCGCGCAGGAATGCCAGATCGTCGGCCGTCCGCCCCTTGCCCTCGACCTCCGCTGCATACCCCAGCCAAAGCTGCGTCTGGCCGATCAGGTCCAGCGCCGTGTTGGCGAGGGCGATGTCTTCTTCCAGAACCGGCGCATGGCCGCACCATTCCGAAACTCGGTGCCCGAGGATCAGGGTATTGTCCCCCATCCGGCACAGAAACTCGAAAAGCGCCGTCTTATCAATCACCTCGGCCATCACATATGGCCCACTTCTTCGGGAATGTCGAAGAAGGTCGGGTGGCGGTAGACCTTGGATTCGGACGGCTCATAGAGCGGCCCCTTTTCCGACGGCGAACTTGCCGTGATCTGCGCCGCCTCGACCACCCAGATCGACACACCCTCGTTCCGCCGTGTGTACACGTCGCGCGCATTGCGGATCGCGGTTTCCGCGTCCGGCGCGTGCAGCGAGCCAACGTGGCGATGGCTCATGCCATGCTGACCACGGATGAAAATCTCCCACAGGGGCCATTCCCTCGACATTGTCTCGCTCCCTTATTCCGCCGCGACCTTGGCCGCGCGTTTCCTCTCCGCATGGGCCAGCAAGCCATCTCGCACCCATGCGCCCTCGTCCCACGCCGTGTTCCGCGCTTCCATGCGCTCGACATTGCACGGGCCGTTGCCCTTCAACACGTTGAAGAATTCTGTCCAGTCCGGCTCGGAGAAGTCGTAACCGCCCTTCTCCTCGTTCCATGTCAGATGTTCGTCGGGGATCGTCAGCCCGAGGTATTCCGCCTGCGGAACCGTCTGATCGACAAACTTCTGGCGCAGGCCGTCGTTGCTGTCGATCTTGATCCTCCACTTCATGCTCTGCGCCGAATGCACGCTCTCGGCATCGGACGGGCCGAACATCATCAGCGACGGATACCAGAAGCGATTCAGCGCATCCTGCGCCATCCGTTTCTGCGCCTCGGTCCCCTGCGCCATCTTCATCATGATGTCGTAGCCTTGGCGCTGGTGGAACGACTCCTCCTTGCAGATCCGGATCATGGCGCGTGCATAGGGGCCGAAGGAGGTCCGTTGCAGCGGTACCTGGTTCATGATCGCCGCGCCATCGACCAGCCAGCCGACCGCTCCGATATCGGCCCAGGTCAGCGTCGGATAGTTGAAGATCGACGAGTATTTCATGCGCCCGTCGAGCAACATTTCCGTCAGCTCGTCACGCGACACACCCAACGTTTCCGCCGCGCAGTAGAGGTACAGACCATGGCCCGCCTCATCCTGCACCTTGGCCAGCAGGATCTGCTTGCGCTCTAGCGTCGGGGCCCGGGTGATCCAGTTGCCTTCCGGCAGTTGCCCGACGATTTCGGAATGCGCATGCTGGCCGATCTGCCGGATCAGAGTCTTGCGATAGCCCTGCGGCATCCAGTCCTTGGGCTCGATCCGCTCCCCGGCGTCGATCCGCGCCTGAAACGCGGCCAGTTTCTCGGGATCGTCATTCGTCGCTTCGGATTTTACCATCTGCGCATACATCGTCCGTCCTCCTCAAACGCGTTCCAGGATCAGGGCGACGCCCTGACCGACACCGACACACATGGTACAAAGCGCATAGCGCCCGCCCGTCCGCCGGAGTTGATAGGCCGCCGTCAGCACGAGCCGTGCCCCGGACATGCCGAGCGGATGGCCCATGGCAATCGCCCCGCCGTTGGGATTCACATGGGGTGCGTCATCGGGCAATCCAAGCTCGCGCAGCGTGGCAAGGCCCTGAGCGGCGAAGGCTTCATTCAATTCTATCACATCCATCTGGTCGATGGTGAGTCCGGTCCGCGCCAGAACCTTGCGCGTCGCCGGGACCGGGCCGATCCCCATGATGCGCGGGGCAACCCCGGCCGAGGCCATTCCGACGATACGCGCCATCGGTGTCAGCCCGTTGGCCTTTGCTGCCGTCTCGTTCGCGAGCAAGACCGCCGCGGCACCGTCATTGACGCCAGAAGCATTACCCGCCGTTACCGTGAGGTCAGGACCGTTGACCCCCTTCAGTTTCGCCAGCGCTGCAACATCCGTTCCGGGACGCGGATGTTCATCCGTGTCCACGACCATCGGATCGCCTTTCCGCTGAGGGATTGACACCGGCGTAATCTCGTCCGCGAAAACACCAGCTTTGTGTGCCGCGTCCCACCGCGCCTGCGACCGGGCCGCGAAGGCATCCTGATCGGCGCGAGACACCCCGTAGTCCTCGGCCACATTGTCCGCAGTCTGCGGCATCGAATGCGTGCCATACATCGCACTCATCTTCGGATTGACGAACCGCCAGCCGATGGTTGTGTCATACACTGCGTTTGCCCGGGTGAACGCCTGCGTCGCCTTCGGCATCACGAACGGCGCTCGCGACATGCTTTCGACACCGCCAGCGATCACCATGTCGTAATCGTCCGCCTTGATCCCGCGAGAGGCCATACCGACCGCATCCATGCCGCTGGCACAAAGACGATTGATCGTCGTGCCCGGCACTTCAACCGGCAGACCGGCAAGCAAGGCCGCCATCCGCGCCACGTTCCGGTTGTCCTCCCCGGCCTGGTTGGCACTGCCGTAGATCACGTCGTCGATGGCGCCCCAGTCGACACCACTGTTCCGCGCCATCAGTGCGGAAATCGGCAAGGCCGCCAGGTCGTCCGCCCGAACGGAGGACAACGCCCCGCCGTACCGTCCGATGGGCGTTCGGATAGCATCGCAAATGAAGGCCTGAGTGGTCATGGTCGCGCGTCTCCTCCTGCCGGCATTCGCCGACCGCATGGTCGATCTAACGCGACAGGCGATTCGACGCAAGAAAAACGTTACTGAAACTCAAACTATTTCGACATTCTGTAACATGACGCGTGTTTCAGAACTCAAGGTATCGCGCAGACTGAGGCTCGATCAACGCCGCGGTCAGTCTTCCGGTGGCATAAGCCCCGGTGTCGAGCGGAATGCGGCCCTGCTCTGCTTTCGGATCGCGCGTAATGACATGGCCATGCACCACCCACAGTCCGTCACCGCGTGTCTTTTCAAAGAAAGCGGACCGCCCCCACAGCAATTCGCGCTCGCCCTGTTCCTCGATCGGAAGATCGGGTTCGGCCCCCGCGTGCGCCACAACCACATTTCCCGTCTGCCAATATAGCGGCAGGTCCTGGAGCCAGCCAATCAGACCCGGTCCCATCTTCCTCGCCAATTTGTCCCGCAACCCGGCCCAATCGTCATTCGACCCGGATTCAGGCACGCCGCGCAATCCGTAACTGGCTAGGGTCTGCAATCCACCATTGCGTTGCCAGCGAAATCCATGCGCCGCCGGGTCCTCCAAAAAATCCAGCAGCATTCGTTCATGATTGCCCATGAGGCAGACCATCAGCCCCTCGGAGCCGGTTTGCATGCGGTGCAGTCGCGCCAGCAGACCCGCGCTGTCGTCACCCCTGTCCACGTAGTCACCGACGCAAATCAGCCTTGCGGTGGGGTGAGCCTCCTCATGCAAGCGATGCAAAAGTTTCAAGAACAGTTCATCGCAGCCGTGCAGGTCGCCGACCGCGTAAAAGGGCTCCTCCGGCGCAATCGGCGCATCGAAAACGGCTTGGGGCTTTCTGGATCTGAACAAGCGCATGCAAACGCATTAGGAGGTTTCGCGGCGATGGCCAAGAGGGTCATGCTGTCTGACGCATCAGATGTCGTCGGACTGCGCGTGGCGCAAGCGTCCCAGAGCCTCGATGGTCTCGGCCTGTGCCAGCAAACGCTTCTCGCGGCTCCGCTTTCGGTCTTCCCGATCCAGGCTCTGTGCTGCGTCGAACCGCGCTTGGGCCAGCCGCGCCTGGGACAGGCTGTCCGCTTCCTTTGCCCGGGCCATCGCCATTTCCTGGAGAATGAACGCCCGCCGTGTCACAAGCCACGTTTGCCAGAGCGAGTCCGCACCGGACAACTGCCGCGCGCCAACCGATGCGCCATCCTCCTGCACCGCCTGTCGCAGCGCATCGATCTGATCAAGCTCCGCGGCGAGACGCCTGCTTTCCGCAAGGTTCATGCGATGCTTGTCGAGCGCCCTTTCCTGCAGGATATCGCTCACCGCGATCAAATCGTCGAACTTTCCCGTCATTTACCAACCTCTCTGCCGTGCCTTTGCGCGCATGGCGTCCGCGAACCGGATCGCCGCCGCCACCGGACGGTAATGGTCTCCCGCGATTTCCTGGCCAATCTCCGTCGTCGCGTACAAGGCGCGCGCGGTGGGTGGATCGGAATGGATCGGCACGTTGTTTTCTGCCGCCAATTCCCGGATTTTCAACGCGATTTCGTCCACGCCCTTCGCAACACACTCCGGCGCCGCACCAGGCATCCGGCTCCATTTCAACGCCACGGCGTAATGTGTCGGGTTGACGATGACCACGTCCGCCTCCGGAACCGCCGCCATCATCTGGCTCAGCGCCAATTCCTGCGCTCTACTGCGACGGGCCTGCTTGAAATGGGGATCGCCCTCAGCTTCCTTGAACTCGTCGCGCAACTCCTTGAGCGTCATACGATTCTTGCGCATGTGCTCCGCCCGCTGCCAGAAGAAGTCGAGCCCGCCGATCACCATCGCGATCACCACCACCAGGACCAGGAACTCCATCATGAGGGACAGCATCATGACCGACCCCTCCGCCGCGCTGGCGTAGATGCTTCCGACAATCTCGCCGAGCTTGCTCCGCAGGAACAGCGCAAGGCAGATGGAATAAACCATCAGTTTGACGAAGCTCTTGAAGAACTCGAAGAGTCCCCGCCGCCCGTACTTGTTCTTGGCGTTGGAAATCGGATCGAGCCGCTGCCCTTTTGGCACCAACTTGGACGGCGTGAACAACATCTGTCTCGACGCCACAAGCGTCAGCAGGACAATTCCGCCAGGAAGAAGGAAAACCGGCAGAGCGGGCACCAGCGTCGCCTGGAGCACTTCGCCCGCCACTTCCGTCGCTCCGTCTCGAAAGAACAGGGTTTCCAGACGGTCCGGCTGTTCGATCAATGGCAGCAGTGCATTCGCAAAATCCCGCAGGATCGGCCCACCAAGTGTCAAACCACACAGCAGAAGCCCAAGATAGGACATCGCTGTCGACAAGTCGGGCGCCCTGGGAATCTCACCTTTCTTTCGGGCGTCTTCGAGTTTCTTCGGTGATGGTTCGTGGCTCTTTTCGCCTTCGTCGTCCTCAGCCATCCCGTCACCGCATCGGATTGGCGAGGAAGGCCTCGACCGCGCCAAGCCAGACCGTGAGGATGACCGGCGCGCAAAGAAGCAACATGGAGATCGCGCCGAACGTAATCACGGGCGATCCGACAAATGCAACCATCAGCTGCGGCATGGCCTTGTTGATGACGCCCAGCGTGAGGTTGTAGAGTACAGACAGGATGACGAACGGGGCGGCAAGGCTGAATCCCAGGGTGAAACACTCGCCGATCCGGTGCCGCCCGACATCGGCGATCGCGACGGGGTCCGGAAATTGCAATGGTTCCAACAGATCGTAGGACAAGACCATGTAGGCCGCAGCCTTCACGTGGAAGCCGGTCGCCATGAGCAGCGCGAGCGCCGAGAGCGTCAGCACGTGACCGATCGCAGGCAGGGGGTCGAGTCCATGCGATCCGAGAACCTGAGCCAGCGACGTAGACTGCGCGGCGATCGACCCGGCGATCTGGATGGCCAGAATGAAGAGGCGCAACATCAGTCCGACGAAGA
The DNA here is from genome assembly GCF_049803835.1 of Tropicibacter sp. S64. Classification (NCBI taxonomy): domain Bacteria; kingdom Pseudomonadati; phylum Pseudomonadota; class Alphaproteobacteria; order Rhodobacterales; family Roseobacteraceae; genus Tropicibacter; species Tropicibacter sp. S64. The sequence goes on from NZ_JBNAGK010000001.1 coordinate 170,694, forward strand.
GCCCGGCGAGTGACTCCGTCACCAGCGCCGAGACGAAGTGGCCAAATGTCGGCTCCGGCAGTGCAATGCCCGGCAGGACGGCAGGCGCAACGATGGATGTCAACGCCAGAGACAGCACCAATTTGACCCGAACGGACAACATCTGTTCTCCCAGAGCGGGCAGCACGATCATCGCAGCACCGACCCTCAGGAAAACGATCAAACCGCCCCAGAGCGCCGCCGTGGTCAAGCCGACAAGGCCGTCCAATCCGGCAATCATGCCGCAACCACGCCAATCAGCGCTGGCCGCGCTTCGAGACCGATTTCCTCGAAGGACATCACGGGGTTGGTCATGCCCTTCGCTGCCATGACCGTGCGCAGGAAACGGCGCCGGCGCGAAGAGGTAACGACCGCTGGTACAACCCCACGATTGCCCGCATCATTGATCTGCACGGCGAGGCCTTCGGTCAGAGCCTCGAACCGCTCCGGAGGCAGGGCAACATCAAGCGAGCCGTGCCCGCCGTCAATCTGATAGGACGAGAACGTTTCCTCCCATTCCGGCGCCAGCTGGATGAGCGGAATCGTCCCGTCTTCACGCCGCAGCCGAGCAACCAATTGGAAACCAAGCCGTTTCCGGACATGCTCGCAAATCGCCTCCGGTTGGTTCTGCTGACCGCGCATTTCCGAGATCGCTTCCAGGATGAGCGGAAGGTTGCGGATGGACACCTGCTCGTCCAGCAGAAGTCGCAGGACGTGATGAAGCGTGTCGATCTGAACCTTGTCGGGGATCAACTCGTCAATCAGCTTGCGGTTCGCTTCCGCCCTGGCGGGGTTGCTGAGCGATACCATTTCATCGAGCAGACGCCGCAAAGATTTCAAGGTCAACAGGCGTCCGAAGTTGCGGCGCACCACTTCCAGAAGATGCGTGGCCAGCACCTCCGTCGGAGTGACTATTGTCGCACCAGTGATCGCCGCACGCTCCTGATCTTCCGGGCGTATCCAGCGCGCCGGTGCCCCATAGACCGGTTCGGTCACGTCCTGACCGGCCGGCAACGAAGATCGGTCCTCCGGCATCAGCGCCAGCACGAAGTCCGGGTTCAATTCGCCCCTGGCCATCTCCACCCCGTGAATTTTGACCACGTATGTTCCGGGCCTCAGCTCCGGCGCGTCGGTCAGCCGCATTTCCGGAAGAATTAGCCCATATTGAGTTGCCACGTGGGTTCGCATGTTGGCAATTCGCGCATCGAGGCCCGTGCCCGGATCGAGAACCATATTGACGAGGTCTGGTGCGAATTCGACATGAATATCATCCAGGTCCAGCACGTCTCCCATCCGCCGCTCCCGAGGACCTTCCTCCGCGGTGTCTTCGGGAACTTCTTCTTCGTCTGGTTCGGGCCGGGTGGCCATCCACCACGCCGCCGCACCGAGTACGCCTGCACCGGCAATGAACGGGATGAACGGCAGCCCTGGGACCAGGGCAAACAGACCCATCAGGATCGCAACGGTCGCCAGGGCGGATGGATGGCGCCCGAGTTGGCTCAAGATGGCGAGATCCGTTGATCCTGTTGTGCCACCTCGCGCCAGCAGAAGGCCGGCTGCAATCGAAATGATGACGGCTGGAATCTGGGTCACGAGCCCATCACCCACCGTAAGGATCGCGTAGGTTTCCACGGCATTGCCGAAACCCATGCCATGGACAAAAACGCCCATGGCTATGCCCATGATCAGGTTCAGGCCGGTAATTAGAAGACCGGCAACCGCGTCGCCTTTCACGAATTTCGAGGCACCGTCCAGCGAGCCAAAGAAAGTCGTTTCCTGTTGCTCGCGATCTCGTCTCGCCTTGGCTTCTGCATGGTCGATCGCGCCGGCAGCCATGTCGGCATCGATGGCCAACTGCTTGCCCGGCATGCCGTCCAGCGCAAAGCGGGCCGAGACTTCGGCCATGCGCGCCGCACCTTTCGTGATGACCGTGAAGTTAACGATCATCAGAACGCCGAAAACCACAAATCCGAGGAATACACTGCCCCCCATCACGAAGCTGGCAAATCCCTCAATGACCTCCCCGGCAGCCCCCGTTCCCGTGTGACCATTGCCGATAATCAGCTTGGTGGAACTGACGTTCAACGAAAGCCTCAGCATCAATGAGGTCAGCAGAATCGTCGGGAACGCTGAAAAATCGAGCGGCCGCTCGATAAAGAGTGTCACCGTGAAAATGAGAATGGCCAGACCGAAGGATACTGCGAGACCGACATCAAGAACCCATGAAGGCATCGGCAGAATCATCATGACGATGATGGCCATGAGTGCCAGTGCAAGCAGGATCGTTGGGCGCGTGATAGACGCCAGTGTCAGATTCATGACACCGTGCTCCGCTTGATCAGCTTCTCTGTTCTGATCAGCGCACTTCCTTCGCCGTGGCGCGGCCGCGATTGGCTGCGCCAGGTGTTTCGGGATGGTTTATTCGCCATTTCTTGGCTCTCTGCTACAACCGCGTCGCAATCAAACCTAGAATCCAAGGATTTATTTTTAGTAAGTTTTTCATCCACCCGCGCCGATCCGCGTTGCTTCCAGCAGGGCACGCAAAGTCTCTCGGGTTTCGGCAGCGTTGCCGCTCAAGGTCTCAGCATAAGTCAGGGTCGGGCTTTCAGGGGCCGGACCATCGGCATTCAACAATTGCGCAGCCTGACCAAGGGGCGTGTCTGTGTCTTTGGCAACGCGCTCCCAGTCGCCGGACAACCATGCGCTTTGCAATGCGTCATCACCTCGACCCATTCCGTCATACAACTCACGGGCATAGGAATAGTCGCCCATTCCACGTCGGGCATCCGCACGCAGCGCATCGATCTCTTCGCCACGCAAACCAACCAAGGTGATTTCTGCCTCCTCCGGCCGTGACAGAGCCATGAGCGCCTTGGCGCGCGCGAGACGGAAATCTCGGTTTTCCCGAGCCTGCGGCTCCTTGTCGAGCCGATCCAAAGCCATGTCTGGCATGCCCAGTTCGGTCAGCCGCCGTACGATTGCGAGCTCGAGAGCCGTGTCATGCATCCCAGAGGTATCGAGCGCGCCACCCATGGCATACTTCAAGAACTCCAGATCATCGGCCCTTTGCGTCACGGCCCGCACGGTTTCGCTAAGCATTTCCTTCTGTATTTCCGCCGGTGCGGCTCCAGCGTCTTCAAGCACTTTGAAGCTCTCGCTGAACCGGTCATTGAGCAACAAAGTGCGAAGGTGGGCTTTCCATAGGTCAGGACCCATCTCGCTATCGCGGAGTTCGGATGCATAGGCGGCCGTCAAGGCAACGACCTCTTCGGACACCGGGACATTTCGGGCGTGTGCGATGTCCACCGAAGTTGTAACCGCACGGTACGCTTCGGATTCGGGAAGGGCATTGATAGATTTCAGCGTCGACTCGGCTTTGTCGACGTTTCCATCTCGCATTTCGATTTCTGCCGCATTCAACGCCAAACTGTCGGTCGGCCCACCGTGTAGTCTTTCCAACCTACGCAGGACGTCACGGGCAAGTTCACTTTTTCCCTCCGAAGAAAGTCGTTGGGCCAACAATGGTCCAAGATAGTCTCGCAAGTGAGTTGGCAGGTTCTCTAATCCACGCAGTATTCCCGCCGAATTGTAATGCGCGTTACCACGCTTGACGCCTCCGCTCAGCGCAGCCCAAAATGCCGCAAACCCTTCGCAATCGGCTTGGGAACGAAACCATCCCGTCGGATCTTGTTCACCATCTACCAAGTAACTGATTGAATTCAGCACCGGGTCCGGCCCTTCCGGCAATGCCAGCAAAGCCGATCGCGCTTCCGCGCCGAAGCCAAAGAAGAGCAGTTCTCGGGCATATGCGTTGACCGCATTCTCATTGACGACATCGAATTCACCAAAGAGTTGGTTCCGCCGCTCGGACAAGACACCATTGACCGAGTCTGCAGACGACCAATCTGAAATGTGCACAGCCTTGTCAGGCGTGCACGCGCCCGCTCCAACGGAAATGTAACCTTTCTCGTCACTTTCCGGGCTCAATTCCGTCAACTGACGCGCCAAATCTTCCACAACTCCGGCCGCTTGATCATGCGACTCGTCGGTCTGAGTGGGCTGCAAAACGATATCCGCAGCTTGAGGTGCCGCTGAAATCGCGGGTTCCAAGAGGCCCTCGGTCGCCGCCTTGGCCAAGCTGGCGGCAATAGCCCCACCAAGCTCGTAAGGCTTCGATTCTCCCTGACCTGCCAAAGTATCCTGTACCCGTTCTGGGCGCAGGATGCCAACCGACGGAAGGAGCGGTTCTGCCCGGCGATCCGGACCTATACCAGGCAAACCTTCCACACGAACTGTCGACAAGTCACGCGCAAGCGCCAATTCATCTCGTGTTGGAGTGCGGATGGCCGGAGCTGCAGACAGTGACGATGTCTCCTGCGAAGCCAGTTCCGTCGATCCGGGATCACCTTCCTGCAGATCCACAACGATCATTGTCCCGCGCAACGTGAACGTTTTCGCGACACACGAGCAATTCAGCGAAACATCAAGCGCCGATCTGCCTTCGACCGGCGTGATAGCCGCAATGCGGTTCGTGTTTATCTTGTCGAAAACGCTGGACGTATCAAAATCGAGACCTGGCGTCGACAAGCTGATTCTGATATCCCTCGAGTTGCGCAGCTGGCTGAGATCGTATTGCGTCCCCTCCGGAACGGTAAGAACGAGACGCGTGAATGCTCCGTGCTCTCCGCTGCGAACCACTACCTGCTGCGCGAACGCCGAGGCTGGCGACAGGACGAGGAAGACTATGAAGGCGAGACGCCTCATGCAGCCTCCTGCTTGACGGATTTCAGCGCCTCTTCGAGATCAATGAAACTCGGCCTGAACTGCGACGGCGCATTCTGGCGACCAACCTCGATACAAATGTTGGTGGCATGGTTATGCAAATTCGCAATCAGCACTTCGCGGATCAATTGGTAAAAGTGCATATCCTCCTCGACGACAGCCTTTACCTTCGACGCGAAGGGCGCGGCCAGACCGTAGGCAAGGAACACTCCGAGAAAGGTCCCGACAAGTGCGCCACCGATCATCTTGCCGAGAACTTCCGGCGGCTGGTCGATTGCTGCCATAGTCTTGATAACGCCAAGCACAGCAGCAACGATTCCCAAGGCAGGAAGCGCGTCCGCCAAAGACTGAATTGCGTGGCTGGAATGCAGTGCGTGATGCTGCATTCCCTCGATACGTTTGTCCAAGACCTCCTCGACTTGGTGAGGATCGTCGTAATTCATCGACACCGATCGCATGGTGTCGCAGATCAATTCGATCGCGTACTTGTCCCCCTGGATCTTGGAATATTTCTGAAAGATCGCCGATTCCTGCGGAGACTCGATGTGCTCTTCGATGGCAACCGGACTGCTGCGCGCCAGCCTAATCAGTTCAAAAAGAAGGCAAAGAAGATCACGGTAGTCGTCAGGTTTCCATTTGGCTCCCTTGAACACTTTGCCTACATCCTTGAGCGCATGCTTGACGGCCGCGCCATCATTGCTGATCAGGAATGCGCCCGCCGCGGCCCCACCGATCATCATGAACTCGAATGGCAACGCCTTGAGAATGATCCCCAGCTTGCCACCAGCGAGGATGTAACCGCCGAAAACCATGATGAAAATCACGGCAATACCGACAATACTCAGCATTCTGAACTCCCGACTAGACTTTCGTTGAGAATGACAGCCAGCCGTTAAGAACCTCTCACTGGCTGGCGGTTTTTTGCGTCACATCACAACGAACTCGGCGTGCAATGCGCCGGCCGCCTTAATGCTCTTGAGGATGTCGATCATGTCCCGCGGGCTGACGCCCAAGGCATTCAGCCCAGCGATCACCTCGGACAAGGAAGTGCCCTCTGGCACTTCCGCCAGGCTGATCCCCGGATCTTGCTGGATACCCGCCGCCGTGCGCGGAATCACCACGGTCTGGCCTTCGGCAAAGGGATTTGGCTGCACCACGAGGGGCGCCTCTTCGATCCGCAATGTCAAGTTACCCTGAGACACGGCGACACGCGAAATCCGAACATCGGACCCCATGACAATCGTTCCGGACCGCTGATCGACAACAACGCGTGCCCTGCGTTCCGGTTCGACCGCCAGGTTTTCGATTGCAACAACCGCTCGGGCCGGTGAGCCGGCGCCTGTTTGTTCCAGGTTTACCGACACGGTTCCGGCGTCAAGCATCGTTGCTGCCCGGCGACCGACCTGCCGATTGATGACTTCCTCGATACGCGCCGCCGTCGTGAAATCCGGCTCGCGGAGCGCAAGGCGCAGGCTGGAGAGCTGGGTGAAATCGAACTCGACCTCTCGCTCCACGCGAGCGCCCGACGGAATCACACCCGCGGTCGGCACACCTTGAACCACCGAGGCCGCGTCTCCCTGAACCGAAACGCCGCCCGCAATAACCGTACCCTGTGCGACGGCATAGATTTCTCCGTCCGCGGCGTTCAGGGGTGTCATGATGAGTGTGCCGCCGAGCAGGCTCGACGCGTCGCCGATTGCCGAAACCGTGACGTCGATCTGGTTTCCGACCCGGGAAAAGGCTGGCAACCTTGCCGTGACGATCACAGCTGCGACGTTCTTCGGTCGGAATTGCTCCCCGGAAACATTGACACCGAGACGCTCGAGAATGTTCGACATGATCTCTTCGGTGAAGGGCGAATTCCTCAGTCCGTCTCCGGTTCCGTTCAATCCGACCACGAGCCCGTAGCCGACAAGATCGTTGGCGCGGACGCCATCCACTTCCACGAGATCCTTGATTCGCACGGATTGCGCGTGCAGCGCCGTCGCGCTCAGAAAAATCGTAAGGAATAGAACGATAATTTTACGGAATGTCATCAGAGAAACTCCGCCAAAGACAGCCGCTGGGACCGCGCCGTAATCGTGTACAGGCTTTCGAGTTGCCCACGGATCGCTTCGTAGCGTGAGGCGGTCTCGTATGGATCAGCACCGACAAGTTCGAGTTTTGCCTTGCTTGTCGCCGTTCGCTCAGCGGCGTTGCGCGTCTTGGTCTCTTCGATACGGGCTTCGAGGGCGCCAAGACCAGCCCGCAACTCGACAATCGGCTTCTGAGCCGCCAGCAGGTCGCGACCAGACTTGGACAGAAGTTCCACCTGAACGCTTTCGTCGAGACCCAGCCCACCGTTCGAGGCGACCGCCGCCATTGCGAGGGGGATCAGCAATTCCCGGAACGTGTCGTCCGTCGCGCGTATATCGACACTGGCCGTCTCGTTCTCACCAAGACGGATGGGACTCAATCCAGTGTTCGACCCTTGATAAACAACCGTCTCATAGGTTCCGCCTGCCCCGAAGAAAATGTCTAGCTCAGCCTCGATTCCGGCCAGATCGGTTTGCCCGGCGAGAGCCGTCGTCAACTCGGTCATGACGTCGTCGAGTGCAAGAACTGCCGGGCGATCCGTGGCAGTGCCCGCGAACAGGGAACGACCCGCGACCGAACGATTCAGAGCCCCCAGCACCTGGCCCAAAGCGCTTTTCGCATCGTCGGACATCGTTGACAGAAGCTCGCCAGACGGCGTGAGTTCTGCTGCGACGAGTGTCTGCGAGAGCGTCTGCGTCCGGCTTTGCATCTCTTCGAGCGTGGTTTGCATCGTGCTCGTGATGTAGGTTGCTTCCGTGACATTTACGGCGAACGCGTTGAGCTTGTTGAGCGACCTGTCGATGGCCAGCAGGTTGCTGAGGTCACCGTTGAGGTGTTGCCCCGTGTCCTTGACCAGGCCAGTCGAGACTTCGACTGCCAGCTTGTCCATTTCCTCGCGAAGCCGGACCTGATTGGTGCGCAACACGAGGGAGCGGGCGAGGTTTCCTACTGAATCCATGGTCTCTCTCCTCAGATGTTCATCAGGCGTTCAAGAAGTTTGTCGATGGTCTGCATGACCTTGGCATTCGCGGTGTAAAGCTGCTCGATCTCCATGAGGTTCTGGATTTCGAAATCCGTATCGACACCCTTGGAGAGTTCGACTTCCTTCAGCCCCGTGTTCTGCGACGTGGCGAAAACCTGGCGGTTTTCGGCGCGGACCCGTTCACCGACCACATCGGACGCAAAATCCGAAACCTGGTTCATGAAACTGCTGGGGAGCGCGTCCAGGGCAGCCGACCCGGGCACCACTTGCTCCTCGAGTGCTGCAGTGATCGCTGTGAGCAAAGTCGCGTCCCCGACTTCCCCCTGCGTCGCGGCGCCGAGGCCATCGCGCAGTCGCCAGCTGCCGCCACTGCCGGGCGCAACAAGGGAATTGAGCGCAATGCGCTGGGCGAGGCCGGTTTCGTTGAGCGGATCGAAAGCCAGTCCAGCGTCGGTGAAAAGGCCGGGGTCGCCAACCGCGAGCGTGGTGTCGGGTCCACCGGGCCCAAGCCTGTCAATCAGGTCGCGAGCTATGCCGTCAAGCTGCGCCTGCCGCTCGACCGTGACGTCGTCGCGCAGCGTGAATGCGGCTCCGAGCGTACCGCCCCCGAGCATGCCGCCATCGCGCGATCCGATTGCGACGCCATCGAGGGTCAGACCGCTCAGATCCCCTGCGGCCTGGGTCATGTAGGGGGCAATGGACCGGGTCTGCGTGAAGCCGACTTCGAAGGTCTTGCCATCGAGCAACACGGCACCGCCCTGCGTATAGACTGCCACAGTGTTGTTTTCGCGCGCCACCACGCGCAGCGGCACGATGTCGGAGACGGAATCGAGCAGGCGAGCCCGTTCGTCGAGCATCGAGGAGATGTCCGCCCCGGTCGAGCCCGCCTTGACCATGTCGTTGTTCAACGTCTCGATCCGCACCATGGTCTCGTTCAGGGTGCGGACCTGCGTCGCGATCGAGGTATCGGCCGAGACACGCTCCTCCTGCAATTTGTTGGACAGAACGTTGAGTTTGTCGGCGAGATCGTCCGCCGCCGTCGCAATGCTCTCCAGACGCTGGGTCGACGCCGGGTTGGCCCCGCCGGTGATGAGCGCGTTCTCGAAGGTCGTGACAAGGTCCGTCAGCGCGCCCGGAGTACCTGACTCGCCGATAGTGTCCTCGAGACCCTTTGCAAAGGCCATCATCGAATTGGCCCAGCCGAGGCTCGAGTCCGATACCCGCCGGTCGGCAACGAGGGCGGTGTCGGTATGGCGCACGACGCCGTCCACATGAACACCGCCGACGGTTCCGACCGACGCAGGGGACAGCGCCAAGGATCGCCGCCCGTAGCTTTCGGTGGTAGCGTTCGCGATATTGGTCGACACGATGGCCGCGCCACGCGACGTGGCCTTCAAACCACTGAACGCGTTTAGAAGAGCTCCGGACAGCGACATGATTCAGTCTCCTTGAGAACGGGATATCAAGCGCTCAGCGCTTGATATTGGTGGTTTCCTGAAGCATCTCGTCGACGGTCTGGATGACCTTTGCGTTCGAAGAGTACGCGCGCTGGGTCTGGATCATCGAAGTCAGTTCATGCGCCACGTCGGTGGTCGATTCCTCGCGGGCATAGGATTTGATGTCGCCGGTCGGGCCATCACCGGCGTTCCACAGGAAGTAGGCGCCACTTTCAGGCGAAGGCTTGAACGTCTGGTTGTCCATCGGAATCATGCCGTTCGGATTCGGCAGGTCTGCCAGCGGCACCTGGTACAGGACCTGACTCACGCCTGTGTCGTACATCGCGCTGACATAGCCGTTCGCGTCGACCTCAACGGAAACCATATTGCCGACTTGCGAGCCATCCTTGGCGATGGAGATCGGGGCAAAACGGTCGGACAATTGTGACAGGCCGCTCTTCTCGCCCACAGCGCCAATGTCGAACTCAATGGGGCCGCCGAGGACATCGACGATTGCGATACCCGTCACGGAATCATAGGCGCCGCCGGTCACGGTGGTCACGTTGAGGATCTGACCGCCGTTTGCCCGGGTTCCGTCAAACTCGATCACATACTCGCCTATCAGTGCACCGCCTTGCGCCGAATCAGTGATCGTCATGGTCCATTCGTTGGACTGGCCGCCGCCAGCCGCCGGAACCGTCGGCGTGAAGGTCAGCGCCATGGACTGCGAAACGCCAAGGTTGTCGAAGTATTCAACTGAAAGGTTGTAGGGATCGCCGCTCGACCCTTCGACAGTTTGCGTGGCAGGAAGGTTCAGCGACATCTGCACCGAAGTGGTCGGATCTGCGGTCAGGCTCAGGCTGAACTGCACCGGCTCCAATCCGTCCGTCGTATCCCTCGGATAGGAGGGAATCGAGCCGTCCAGATTGGCGGGCCAGCCCATGAGGTAGTACCCTGATTCGTTGGCCAGATAGCCGTTTTCATCAAGACGGAAGGACCCGGTCGAAGTCAGAAGAAGTTCCGGCTCGTTCGTGGCGGCAAACTGCGACGCCGATACGACGGGCAGCATGCCACGGCCGCGAACGGCCAGGTCCGTCGCGTTGTCCGTCGTGACAAGAGAGCCCTTCTGGTCGATTAGGCGAATGTTGCTCGATGTCACGCCGCCGGCGGTGTAGGAGCGCCCACCGTTCGACATCACCATTGCGTTGAATTCCGTTTCCGCTCGGCGGTATCCGTAGGTGGAACTGTTCGCGATGTTGTCGGAGATCGTGGCAAGCCGGGTCGCGTTGGCCGTGAGGCCCGACACACCGGCATTGAGGGAGGAAGAAATCGTCATGGACACGCCTTTCTGCTGTCGCGGTTCAAATCCGCGGACAACAGATAAGGCGGTTAGGTTACCGTGTGGCTAACAGCTAAAAAACGATCCATTCTTGGTACGGAATTCTGTCCGTCACTCCATGTCGGCCGAATGTCTCAGGAAGACGATTTCCAGGCGGTTGTTGCGCGGGTCCATCCGGTTGCTGACCTTCGGCTCCCTGTCGGCATGCGCCGTCACCCGATCCACCCTTTGCTCCGGCAGTCCGTTGCCGAACATGAGCTGGCGAAAGCTGTCGGCCCTTTGACCGGACACGTCCCATTTCGGATTGTTCGCAAGAACAACGGGATAGGATACGGTATGCCCCTCGATGGCAATCGGGTTCGTCACCAGTTCCGATGCCCGCACCAGCACCAGCGACAGGTCCCGCAACAGTTGAGTCGGCTGCTCCCTTTCGTCAAACAACGGTGCGCTGCGCGAGCCGAACAGTTCGATGACCAGTCCCTCGTCAGTCACCTCTGTAAATATGTGCTTGAGCAACTCGTCGGCCACCATGCTTTCGCCGCCCCGGCCCATAAGCATGTCCTCGGCCTGCTGGAAAATCTCGTCCTGACTGTCCTTTTCGGTTTCTTCACCCTGGGAGAAACTGCCTTTCTCCTTCTTGTCCGCAGTCGGTCGCAGGCTCGTGGAGCCCGTCCCCATCCGCGGCAGCACGTTTTCCGCAAAAACGGACTCGCCGCCCAAAGGCCCGTCACCGCCGCCCGACACCCGCGCAAGCGCCACGGTCGGACTGAAGTAGTCCGCAATACCCTTGCGCTGTTTCTCGGTCGTCGCGTTCAGGAGCCACATCAACAGGAAGAAGGCCATCATGGCGGTCACGAAGTCGGCATAGGCCACCTTCCACGCCCCGCCGTGGTGTCCGTCACCACCCGAAACCTTCTTGCGCTTGATTATGATTGGCGCGACCTTGTTATCGCCGCTCATCTCACCACCTCATTTCCCACCGTCGACGGGTATAGGGGTCCGGGTTTTACCAGCGGCTTAACAAATAAAAATGTCGCGTTAATGCGGGAGAAGCACCCAACCGCGGCCCGCAGTGGCAAAGCCGTGCCGATTTTCCCACAGCAAGCCCGGGCAGGAGGGTCTGGAATGGACAGCACGCGGCAAAATGTCTAGCAACAGGGGAGAACGGGTGACATTCGAAGGGGGCGCGGCATGGCGAAACGTCTGTCGGCTAAAGCGCGGCGATTGATCTGGGTGCCGGGAACGGCAGTCGGTGCCGTTGTCGGTCTGTCCGCCTGGAGTGCGCTGGCCGAGCAAACCGTCGCAACGCCGAGCCACAACAGCTACGGTGTTCCAGGACTGATCGACATGCCCACGGCAGAAGTGGACCCGGATGGCACGATCGCGGCGACGGTCGCCCAGATCGGCGACACCACGCGGACCACGGTCGGTTTCCAGATCACGCCGCGGCTGTCGGGAACCTTCCGCTACACCGGCATCGGCAACTTCAATCACCCCCAGAGCAACGCGAACGATGTCTACTATGACCGCTCGTTCGACCTGCGCTTCCAGCTGGTCAAGGAAAGCGACTATCTGCCGTCCGTGGTCATCGGCCTGCAGGACTTCATCGGCACCGGCCTGCTCGGCGGCGAATACGTCGTTGCCACCAAGACCGTCGCGCCGGGACTGAAGCTCACCGGGGGCCTCGGCTGGGGCCGTCTGGGCAGCTACAACAGTTTCACCTCTACCGGCACGCGTCCGGGCGGCGTGTTGCAGAACGGCGGTGTGCCGACCTATGACCGCTGGTTCCGCGGTCCGGTCTCGGGCTTTGGCGGCATCAGCTATGCGCCGAACAGGCACTGGAACTTCGCGGTCGAATATTCCTCCGACGCCTACGTCGAGGAATCCCGCCTTGGGAACATGTCCAAGGACAGCCCCTGGAACTTCGGCGTCGACTACCGCTGGGACAGCGGATCGCAATTGAGCTTCTACCACGTCAACGGCAACGAGGTCGGCGCACAGTTCACTATCGTCCTCAATCCGAAGACCTTCGGCATCCCCGGTGGCAATGAGCCGGCGTCCTACCCGGTCAAGGTGCGCCCGGCCGGTGCGGCAAGCGATCTGGGCTGGGTCGGCAATGCCAGCGTGTCGGAGAGTGCGAAGGCGTCGCTCCGCAAACTGGCGGAAAAGGACGATCTCGAGATCGAGGGCGTGACACTGGACGCCCATCGCGCCACGGTGCGTCTCGTGAACCCGACCTACGGTGCCCCGTCGCAGGCCATCGGACGGACCGCCCGCGCCATGAGCCGGGCCCTGCCCGCCTCCGTCGAAGAATTCGTCATCGTCCCGGTGGTCAACGGCATGGCCATGTCCGCCGTCACCATTCGCCGGTCCGACCTCGAGCGGCTGGAACACGAGAGCGCGGATGCGATGCTCGCGCGCACCGCGATCACCGATGCCTATGGCCGACTGCCGGACGTCGATCCCGGCATTTACCCGAAGTTCATGTGGTCCATCGGCCCCTATGCCATGGCCGAGCTCTTCGATCCGGAGAACCCCGTTGCCATCCACGGCGGTCTGCGCGGTTATGCCAAGTGGGACGTCTCCCCGAACATCGAGATTTCCGGCTCGGTCCGGACCAAACTCTTCGACAACCTCAGCGACAACCCGCGCATCAGCGAAAGCAAACTGCCGCGCGTGCGCACCGACGCCGCGCGGTATGTCGAAGCGGACAATGCGCTCGAGTTCCTGCAGGTCGCCATGTACGGACGCCCGGGCAAGAACCTCTACTCGCGCCTGACCTTCGGCTACCTGGAAACCATGTACGCCGGTGTCTCTGGCGAAGTCCTTTGGAAGCCGGTCAACAGCCGTCTCGCCCTCGGCGCCGAACTGAACTACGTGCAGCGCCGCGACTTCGACATGGGCTTCGGACTGCAGAGCAACACCACCATCGACCCGGTCAGCGGTGCCCGCCGCGAAATTCCGAACGTCAACGGCCACGTTTCGGCCTACTACAGCTTCGGGAACGGCTTCCACGGGCAACTGGACGTGGGCCGCTACCTCGCCGGGGACTACGGCGCAACCCTGTCCATCGACAAGGAATTCGCCAACGGCTGGCGCATCGGGGCTTATGCCACCAAGACCAACGTGTCGGCGGCGGACTTCGGCGAAGGGTCCTTCGACAAGGGCATCCGCTTCACCATGCCGCTGGCCACGCTCACCGGCTCCGCAAACCGCCACACCGACAGCCTGACCGTCCAGTCGCTCACTCGCGACGGCGGGGCGCGGCTCGATGTGCGCGACCGGCTGTATCCCAAGGTCCGCGAGTATCACGAACCGGACGTGGCCCGCTCCTGGGGGAGATTCTGGCGATGACACCAATCCTGAACCGCCTTGGCCTTGCCTGCGCCGGCCTGCTCGCCCTGAGCGCCTGTGGATCGGAGACCCATCCGGCCATCGACTATATCCGCTCGCAGAAACTGTTGTCGTCCGAGCCGAAGAACCCGAAGACCGTGGTCACCGCCGACCAGACCGCCCAGACCCTCGCGGCCACGGACGCTCCAGTGGAATTCGTCAATCTGGAGTCGCGCGAAAGCCAGGCGCTGATGATCGGAATCGAGCGCAACGGGCCGTATTACACCTACGGCACCGCGACGCGGCAGTCGATCGTGCTGCGAAACGGCATGATCACAGCCACCCGTGGCCTCGGCGGCGACCTGATGAGCAGCGAGGAGGACGCGCTCTATCGCGTGGTGCAGTCGCGCCATGCGGGCAGCGCCTCCTACCAGATGCGCTTCCTGACACCCGAGGACGTGATCAGCACGCTGAACGTCTCCTGCACGGTCTCTGCCGGCGGGCCGACCGCCATCGTCGCGGGCGCAATCAACAGTTCGGGCACCACGATGACCGCGAATTGCCAGGGCGACGGTGCGTCCTTTTCCAACACATACGTTGTTGATGCGCGCGGCAATATCCTTGCGGCACGGCAATGGCTGGGTCACGAACTGGGCTACGTCGGCAATCAGGCAATGCGTCGGTGAACCCGGCGGTGAGTATATTTTTAGTCTGAAAATATACTCACCCTTGCGCCCGCTCAGTGCGGATCGACATTCTTGAAGACGGTTGCAAACATCACCCGGAAATCGGTGCAGGTGTTGCGCTTCGGCTCATACAGCCTGTCGATCCGCGCCTTCGCCGGGATACAGCGGCGGCAGTAGACGGCTTCGGTCTCCTCCGCCGTCCGGCACCGGGCCAGCAACGCCTCTTCGTGCTTGTGATAGACAACCGACGCCAACCCGGTGATCCCCGGACGCGCTTTCAGCACGTCGGCATAAATCTCCGGATACATTTCGACATAGCGCCGTAGCGGCGGACGCGGACCAACCAGGCTGACATCCCCGCGAAGCAGGTTCCAGAGTTGCGGCAGTTCGTCGAGCCGCTTGCGCCGCAGCATCGCGCCCGTTTTCGTGATCCGCCCAGTCTTGTCGCCACCGGACACGCCCCGATCGCCGGAATCCGGCCGCATCGTGCGGAACTTCCAGAGCAGGAACCCTTTGTCCGGCGTCTTCATCCGCTCCGCCTTGTAGAGCAAAGGCCGCCCCTCCTTGATCAGCAGCAAAGCAGTGACCCAAAGGATCACCGGCAAAAGCACCGTCCCGAGGACGAAGGCGCTCAGGATGTCGATCAGCCTGCGGAACGGGGTCATGGCCAGACTCCTGTGGCCCGCGCACCATCCACCAGGTGCCGCGCCTCCGCCGCGCTGTCCGGCAAGGGGCAAAGTGTGCCGAGCAAGGTCGTATCGAGCGCCATCCGCTGCACCGCGGTTTCCGGCGCCGGAATCCAGCGTACCTCCGCGCCTGCCGCAAGGGCGATGGCCTCCATCGGCGTGGTCCGCGTCGCGGCCACGTTGACTGGCCCCTCGCGGTCGGAGCGCAGCAGCGCTTCGATCGCTCGGGCAAGATCCTGCGGTGCAATGTAGCTGCGCTCCGGGCCGGCGCCGTCGGAAAACCGGTCCAGGGTGACCGCTCCGGCGGGCCGCAGGTTGGCGAACAGGCTCTCCGCCCCGGCCACATTGCCGATCCGCATGTGCACGGCCTTGGGCCCTCCCGGATGCGCAAGACACCAGGCATCAACAGCCCGTTCCGCCGCCAGTTTCGACTGGCCATAGGCTCCGGCAGGGCGCAGCTCACCCGTCTCGGAAATGGGCTCTGACATAGGCGCATAGACAGCCTGCGTGGAGGCGTGCAGCACCCGCGCTGCGCCCAGCGCTGCGGCAAGTTCCATGGCTGCAACATGAAGTTCGGCGTTTCGCGCCAACGCGGCGGCCTCGCCAGACTTCACGCCCCAGAGGCCAAGAATAGCGTCGACCCGTGGCAATTGTGCGACATCGGCGCCATCCTGCCAGGCAATACCTTCCTCCCCACCGCCCCCCGGCCGAAAAACAGGTATGATTTCAAGGCCTTCCAGAGGGCGATCCGCCCAAACCCGACGCAGCATACGCGCGACGCGTCCGCTCGCACCCAGCAACAGCACCCGTTTGACCACCCGATCGCGCTCCCTGCTTCTTGTCATTCTTCTTCCAATCTGGGACGGGGTTATTTATCAACGGTCTCATCGGTTGATACAATACATTCGGTCTCAGATCCCTGGGGGCAAAGTGGCTGCACAATTCAAACTTCTGACGGTCTTCGCCGCGCTCGTCGCCCTGGCCGCCTGTAGTCTTCCGCGCGGGGCCGCGCTGCAATCGGAAGTCCTCCACGCGAAGAACGCCGAGAACCCGACGTTCGAAGTGGTCGCCGTCACGCGCGAGAACATCCCCGGCATCCTAGCCTGGTCCGCGCACAGCGGCTATGGCAGCTACCATTGGCCGAACACCTCCGAGGGTGCGAATTCCTCGACCATCCGGACCGGCGACCTGCTCGACGTGACAATCTGGGACAGCCAGGACAATTCGCTGCTCACCAACCCGGGCGAGCGCTACACCAAGATCCAGAACCTCGAGGTGGACGGCAACGGCTCGATCTACCTGCCCTACGTCAACAAGGTCGGCGTGCGGGGCCTGACGACCTCCGGTGCGCGGGCCAAGATCCAGAGCCGCCTTGAACCCATCGTTCCCTCTGCCCAGGTGCAGCTCAGCCTGCGCCAGGGACGGGATCATTCTGTCGATGTCGTCGGGGGCGTGACAAAACCCGGCGCCTACCCGATGCCGTCGCGGAATTACAAGATCCTCAACGTGATCTCCGATGCGGGCGGCATTCCGAGCGGCATGCGCAATCCGCAGGTGCGACTAATCCGGGGAACGAGCACTTACGAAATCTCGGCCAACAAGCTGTTCGAGGACGGCTCCAAGAACGCGCTCCTGCAGCCCCGCGACACGGTTTACGTGGAGCCGGACGAGCGCTCCTTCACCTCGCTTGGCGCGTCCGGGCAGGAAAGCCTGATCTACTTCCCGAAGGACGAGGTCACCGCGCTGGAAGCCATGTCCCTGATGGGTGGCCTCGCCGATTTCCGCGCAGACCCCAAGGGTGTGCTTGTCCTGCGCGAGTACAAGCCCGAACACCTGGCCCACAGCGGCCCTGGGCCGACCATGCAGCAGGTCGTGTTCACCTTCGATCTGACGAGCGCGGACGGACTTTTCGCGGCCAAGAAATTCCCGATCCACCCGGATGATACGGTGCTCGCGACCGAAAGCCCGGTCAACTCGATTCAGACTGTCTTTGCGCTGGTCGGTTCCGCCTTTGGCCTGACCGCGCGCGCGGTGGCCCTGAGCAACTGATCGTCTGACATCCATGGAAAAAAAGGCGCGCCCGGCGGCGCGCCTTTGTTGTTTCCGGATGCCGCGGCTCACTGGGCGGCAGGACCCACGGAAACCAGATAGGCATAGACATCTTCCATGCCGGACTTCAGCCGGAACGACATGTTGCTCTTCGCATTGCCCTTGTCGAGATACTCGGCGAGGAAACCCTTCGGATCCTGGATGTAGGCTTCGAAACTCTCCTCGTCCCAGACCAGACCCGCGGCCCCGGCGGCGACGATGTCCGCCCCGTAGTTGAATCCTTCATAGGTGCCGGCGGTCCGCCCGATGATGCCATACAGGTTCGGGCCGGTGCGGCCACCCTTCACGATGTCGGTGCCGTCCGCATCCTGCACCATGTGGCAGGACTTGCACTTTCCGAATACCTTTTTGCCGGCCTCGGCGTCGCCTTCCGCGAAAGCGCCGGTGGCGACCGCGGCCAGAGTCAGGATGGTTGCAATCTTCAGTGTCATGTCATGTCTCCCGTGACAGAGTTCCGCGCCATTGAGATAGCGCAAACTACAAGCATTCAATTCGCACGAAGATTCGGTAACATGGCCCCACCACAGGCTTAATGGCTCAAGATGCCGCGCTTGACCTCTCCACCAGTATAGCGGAAAGGAGCGGGATGCCCGAGTTTCCGAACCCTTCGTCCGACATGAGAACCCTGATTCCCGCCTGGATCAACGGCACCTTGGTGCCGGTGGATAAACTCGACGCCCACCGTCGCGGCCTTCGGCATAAGGCCGTGTCGGTCTTTGTCCTGCGCGAAGACCATGTCCTGCTGCAACAACGGGCCTTGGGGAAGTACCATACCCCCGGCCTCTGGGCGAACACCTGCTGCACCCATCCGCATTGGGACGAACCGGCGCTGACCTGCGCCATCCGACGGCTGCGTGAAGAACTGGGAATCACCGGCGTCACGCCCCGGTTCCGTCAGCAGGTCGAATACCGCGCGGACGTCGGCGGTGGCCTGACCGAGCACGAGGTGGTCGACCTGTTCGTCGCGGAGGCCGATGCCGGGATGCGGCTGGACCCCGCGCCTGCAGAGGTGATGGCGACAGCATGGATCGGTCTCGATGACCTGAAACGGCGCGTGACGGAGCAGCCGGAGCGCTTCACCCCGTGGCTGCGCATCTACATGACCAACCATGCCGAAGGTATCTTCGGAGCCTGACGTTTGCCCCAGTGCGTTGCGCGGCCCGATCAGTCCTCTTCCAGCTTGACCCTGAGTTCGCGCAGGACAGGCAACGCTGCGCGAACCTTCTCGTCTCCCAGTTCACTGACCATTTCGGTGATCAACGGCGTGATCGCCGCAAGCGCCGCGTCGCGTGCCGCCTTCCCGGCCGGAGAAATCGACACCAGCTTGCGCCGCGCATCGTCCCAATCGGGCCGGATATGCACGTAACCCGCGAGTTCAAGCTTGCCCAGCGTGTTGGTCATCGCCCCGCGCGTGACGTGAAAGGCGCGGGCGATCTGTGCAGGAGTGCGTTCGCCGCCGCGTCCAAGGTGGTTCAGCACGGAAAAATGAGAAATTTCCATCCGGTTCGGCAGGACCTTGTTCAGCCGTGCGCGGAGCAGCTGATCCGCCGTCAGCAACTCGCTGAACAGCGAGATGGCGAGGCCGCTCCCGTCGCTCATAGTGGTCCCTCGAACGCGCGGTCATGCGTCAGGGACGGCACCTTGCGGCGTGCTTCGGCCACCGCGGCGAGGTCGAGGTCGGCGATGAACACGCCGGGTTCCGTCCCTGCGTCCAGCAGCACCTCACCCCAGGGTGACACGATCAGGCTGTGTCCATACGTCTGCCGTTTGCGTCCCTTGCGGGCCTCATGCGTCCCGGTCTGCGCCGGGGCCAGCACGTAACACCCGGTTTCGATTGCCCGCGCCTGCAGCAGCGGCTGCCAGTGCATCGGACCCGTTCCCGGGGAGAAGGCTGCGGGAACCGTCAGGATGTCAGCCCCGGCCTGTGCCAAGGCGCGATAGAGATAGGCGAACCGGACGTCGTAACACACGGTCATTCCGATCTTCGCCCAGGGGGTTTTCGCAATAACAGCCCGCGATCCCGGCGCATAACCGCTCGATTCGCGATAGGTTTCGGTCTCGGAGACCTGCACATCGAACATATGCATCTTGTCATACCGGGCCTCAATCGCGCCCGTGTCCCCGACAAGCAGGGAGCGGTTGACGAACCGTGTCTCCGGCGGCTCCGCCTTCAGGGCCAGCGATCCCAGCAGAAGCCAGACCCCAAGCTCCGCCGCCGCGCCTTGCAGCGCCTGCAGCGTTTCGTCTTCGCTCTCCCGCCGCAGGACCTCTGCCTGATACGCACGGTCCATCGACACGATATTGGTCACTTCCGGTGTCAGCACAAGGTCCGCGCCCTGCGCCGCCGCCTCCCGAAGCAGGCCGAGCACCACATCCCGGTTGGAACGCACATCGTCGGACGCGCAGATCTGCAGCAAGGCGACCCGCATCAGCCCGCCAGCAGGCTGTCCAGCTTCCCTGCCCGCTCCAGCGCATAGAGATCGTCACAGCCACCGACATGGCTCCCGCCAATGAAGATCTGAGGCACGGTGTGACGTCCGCCGGCACGGTCCATCATCTCGGACCGGCGATTCGGCTCCTTCAGCACGTCCACTTCGGAAAACGTGACTCCCTTCTGGGTCAGCAGCCGTTTGGCCGCGTGGCAGAAGCCGCAGAGCGGGGAGGAGTAGATTTCAACATCTTGCATGGCGCGCGTCCCGAATGGTGTCACCCGTTACTTAGGCGTCTTTGCCCGCCCGCGCCAGTACGCTCACGAATACCTCGCTTGCACCGCACGCAAGACAGGCGTCCGCAGCAGCCCCAAGAGTCGCACCGGACGTCATCACGTCGTCCACGATCAGGATGGTACGCCCCTGCACCAACGGCTCGTATCCGGGCGTGACCGAAAGCCTTCCGGCCAGGATTTCATAGCGTTCGTCCCGTGACCGCCCCTTGAGCATCGGCGTGTGCCGCGCTCTTTGCAGAAGATCCGGCATGTAGTCGAGATCGAGCAGCCCGGCGAGCGTTTCCGCCAGCAAAGCCGACTGGTTATAGCGTCGCGCGAGGTGCCGCCGAAAATGCAGAGGCACGGGCGCGATCATCGTATCCGCCCGCACGATGGGCCGCGTCACACGCGCCATCCACCGGGCTGCGGGCCGGGCAATGTCGTGCCGGTCTCCATGCTTCAACGCCAGCACCATCCGCCGCGCCCGCCCTTCGTAAGACAGCGCCGCCCGCCCCTTGCTCCAGGGCCGGGCTACCTCCAGGCAATCGTCGCACAGTTCGTCCTGGTCTGACCGGCCGGACAATCGTTTGCCACAGAGATCACAGGCGAGGCCGGAAATGAACGGCGTATCCTTCCAGCACGTGGCACAAAGACCGAAATCCTCGCTGACCATGCCGCCACAGGACAGGCACCGGGGCGGATAGACCATCTGAACGATGGATTGCATCCTTTGGGCCCAACTCATATTTCATCCCCATGACTCAGCCGCCACTCCTGACCGACCGGCAGACGCTCGCCCTGCACCGCTCGCGGGTCACCGATTCTGCCGCGCTGTTCCTGCACGCGCTCGCCCGGGACGAAGCGCAGGATCGACTCTCCATGGTTAAAAGGACCTTTACGAGTGCCGCCGTCGTCACGCCTTTTCCCGACATTTGGCAGGGCGTGTTACCCGGAGCACGGTGTATTTCCGATGACGAGACGCTGGATCTCTCCGAAGCAACGCATGACCTCGTCATTCACGCGTTGACCTTGCATTGGGCCAACGATCCTGTTGGCCAGTTGATTCAGTGCCGCCGCGCCCTGCGTCCCGATGGCCTGCTGCTCTGCCTCACCTTCGGCGGCGAGACGCTGCACGAACTTCGGGCGGCCCTCGCCACGGCGGAGGCGGAGATCACAGGCGGTCTCTCTCCTCGTATCTTGCCCATGGGCGAGATTCGCGACCTCGGTGCCCTGATGCAACGAGCCGGGTTCGCCCTGCCGGTGGCGGACACGCTGCCGCTGAATACGAGCTACGCCTCACCGCTCCACCTGATGCGGGAACTCAGGGCCATGGGTGAATCCAACGCCCTGCACGGACGGCTGCGTTACCCCACGCGCCGCAGCGTTCTCCTGCGGGCCGCAGAACTCTACATCGACATGCACGGCACCGAGGATGGCCGCATTCCGGCGACCTTCGAGATCATCACCCTGACCGGCTGGGCCCCTGATGCCAGCCAGCCACAACCCCTCCGCCCCGGCTCCGCGACGCATAGTCTCGCTGCCATGCTCGGCACCCGCGAAACCCCGCTCAAGGATTGACGCATCCTGAAAAGGCGATACTTACGCGGCACCACCGGGGACGAGAGGACGAACAGGATGCGCGACATGACAACCGAAGCCATGAAACCGGCCCAAGCCCCTGCGGATCATCCAGCGATCAAGCCCGCAAAAGTCGGCATCCTGCTTGCGAACCTCGGCACGCCCGACGACTATACCTACTGGCCGATGCGGCGCTACCTGAACGAGTTCCTCTCGGACAAGCGCGTCATCGACATCGCGTCGTGGAAGTGGCAGCCGCTGCTGCAACTCATCATCCTGACGAAACGCCCCTTCACATCCGGGGCAAACTACAAGTCGATCTGGAACCACGAGGCGGGCGAAAGCCCCCTTATGACCATCACCAAGGACCAGACCGCAAAGATGAAGGCCGCGATGGCGGAGCGCTACGGTGATCAGGTCATGGTCGATTTCTGCATGCGCTACGGCAATCCCTCGACGAAATCGAAGGTCCGGGCGATGGTCGAGGCCGGTTGTCAGAAAATCCTCTTCGTGCCGCTCTATCCGCAACAGGCCGGGGCCACCTCCGCCACCGCGAATGACGAATTCTTCCGCGCGCTGATGGAAGAGAAGTGGCAGCCCGCGGTCCGCACCATCCCGCCCTACTTCGACCACCCGCTCTATATCGACGCGCTCGCGCAGTCGGTCGAGACCGCCTATGCCGCGCTGGAGGAGAAACCGGACATGCTGGTCTGCTCCTACCACGGCATGCCGAAGCGCTACCTCCTGGAGGGCGACCCGTACCACTGCCAGTGCCAGAAGAACACGCGCCTGTTGAAAGAGCGGCTCGGCTGGGACAACACGCAGATCTGCACGACCTTTCAGTCGGTCTTTGGCCGCGAAGAGTGGCTCAAGCCTTACACGGTTGAGCACGTCGCGGAGTTGGCGAAGCAGGGGAAGAAGAAGATCGCCGTGATCGCCCCCGCCTTCGCCGCCGATTGCATCGAGACGCTCGAGGAGATCAACGAGGAGATCCAGGAGAGCTTCATCCATGCCGGGGGCGAGCAGTTCACCTATATCCCCTGCCTCAACGACGCGGATGCGCATATCGCGGCGCTTGGCTCCGTGATCGAGACGAATCTCAAGGGTTGGCTGGAGTGACCCGGAAACTTTGAAAGTTTCCGGATCGAAGTCTTTGCAAGACTTCGACCGCTCAATGCACCGTCCCGCGCCCCATGACCCGGGCGCGGCAATCTTCGCAGAGCAGCGGCAGGCCGACGCGCGTGGCTGCGGTCATTAGCGGCAGCATACCGGCGGGAGAGACGAGGAAACTTGCCTCGGTCAATGCGACCTCCCGTCTTTGCTCCGTTGCCGCCATGACAAACCGGGCGATGGCCAATTCGTCCTCTGAATAACCCGACGCATCGGATCCGAGCACGAGAGGCGCGTGCCAGCCATGCTTTTTGAGTAGCCCGAGCAGCGTTTCGAAGCCTTGCAGGCAGGCCCTCGCCCTCGGAGCGCCCAGACGCTTGCACAGGTCTCGCCAGACCGCTTCCTGCGCCTCCGGACCTTCCGCCCAAAGCCGTAGCATCGTGACGAGCCGCATTTCCGGACCGCGCAGCCCGCTGCCCGATTGCCTTATGTCCGAATAGCGCATGACTTACCCCGGGTTCTCCATGCAATATAACCTGAGTGTTTTTATCAGATATGTCAATCCGGCCCGTTCAAACAAAAAGCCCGGCGAAGATCGCCGGGCTACGAACCGTTTCACGGGACTGAAAGGGATCACATCCCCGCCTCGCTCTCGATCTGCTTGCGGGATTTGCGCTCGCGCTCCGTTGCGCTCTTGAGCTGGCCGCAGGCGGCCATGATGTCCTCGCCCCGCGGCGTGCGGATCGGAGAGGCGTAACCAGCCTTGTAGATGATGTCGGCGAATTTCTCGATCCGCTCCCAGTCGCTGCGCTCATATGGCGAACCCGGCCATTCGTTGAAGGGAATCAGGTTGATCTTGGCGGGAATGCCCTGGATCAGCTTCACCAGCCGCCGCGCGTCTGCATCCGTGTCGTTCACATCCTTGAGCATGACATATTCGAACGTGATCCGCTCCGAGTTCGACAGGCGTGGATATTCCCGCAGCGTGTCGAGCAACTCCTTGATGTTCCAACGCTTGTTGATCGGCACGAGCTTGTCGCGCACCGCGTC
This sequence comes from Tropicibacter sp. S64, assembly GCF_049803835.1. Taxonomy (NCBI): domain Bacteria; kingdom Pseudomonadati; phylum Pseudomonadota; class Alphaproteobacteria; order Rhodobacterales; family Roseobacteraceae; genus Tropicibacter; species Tropicibacter sp. S64. The sequence goes on from NZ_JBNAGK010000001.1 coordinate 194,583, forward strand.
CGTCGTCGCATGGAAGCTGACAGCCAGCAAACAGCCGATCTCCTCGGCGCATTTGGCGATCTCCGGCACGACACCGGAGGTCGAGAGCGTGATCCGGCGACGGCTGAGCGCGATGCCCTCGCCGTCCATCACGATATTCATCGCGTCCCGCACGTTCTCGAAGTTGTAGAGCGGTTCGCCCATGCCCATCAGCACGATGTTCGACAGAAGACGCGGGCCCGCGTCGCCGGTGCCGACACCCGGCTCCGGCCATTCGTCCAGATCGTCCCGCGCCATCATCACCTGCCCGACGATCTCGCCAGCCGTCAGGTTGCGCACCAGCTTCTGCGTGCCGGTGTGGCAGAAGGAACAGGTCAGCGTGCAGCCGACCTGGGAGGAAATGCACAGCGTGCCGCGATCCGTCTCGGGGATGTAGACGACCTCGACCTCATGCCCCCCGGCAATGCGCACGAGATACTTGCGCGTGCCATCGGCGCTGACCTGCTTCGAGACCACCTCCGGCACCTCGATCACGAAATGCGCGTCGAGCTTGGTCCGATAGTCCTTTGCCAGGTTGGTCATCGCCATGAAGTCGCGCACACCCCAGTGGTACACCCACTGCCAGACCTGATTGACCCGCATCTTCGCCTGCTTTTCCGGCGTGCCCATCTCGATCAGCGCCTCCCGCAGCGCGTCGCGGGTCAGGCCGACAAGGTTCACCTTGCCCCCCTCCGGCAGCTTGCGCGGGATGGTCAGAACGTCCTGGGTGATCGGCGCTTCGGAGGCCATGAACATCATCCTTCGAGAAAAGAAGCCTGTCCCATACAGGATTCGGCCAAAAACACAAAGGGTCGAGTTGCCCCGACCCTTCACATCATCAACAGCCGCGAACGCGTCAGCTGGCGCAGCGCTTCTCGGCATCTTCGACCGCGGCGGTGAAGCCGAGCAGCGAGAAGGTGTCCTTCGTCGTCGTGCCCCGTGCCGACACCGCCGTCAGCGTCGCATCGGCGCCGCGCTTCATCGCGGTGATCAGCTTGCTGTCGTCCTGCGACGTCGCCGGCCAGGCCCATTCGCCTTCCGTGTACATCTCGAATTCGGTGCCGCCGACATTCACGTTCACCGTGGAGCCCGGCGCGAAGGGATAGCCCCCGGTAAAGGCAACCTGACCGTTCACCCCTGCCGTCGGACGGTAGAAGACCATCAGCAGGATCTCGCCCCGCGTCACGGCAACAACCCGCCCGTCCTTGGTGTTCACGCTTTCCTTGAAGGTGGTCACCGCCCAGCATTCGCGCGGGTCCTGCCCCTCGAAGACAGACCAGTCGGTCATGGCGTCAACGCGGTTCGTGCTCTCTTCCTGCGCGGTGGCGAAGGTCGCCGTCAGGGTCAGGGCCGTCGCGGCGATCACGCGCACAAAGCTTGAAATCATAAGGGCTGCCTCCAGCTGTCTTTGCCTCAATCGTGACAGGCCACACCCCGGGTTCGTAACCGCCCGTCAAGTGGGAGCAACCTTTTCTCTCGACGGCAGGACATTAGCCTGAAATAGCTGAACAACAAAAGCCCTCTTGGCAGAATATCGCTCAGACGTGAGGAGACCCATGACAGCCCCAGCCCTGCTTGCCCAAACCTTCCGTGGACCCTTCCTGGAGAACGCCCACCTAGGACACGCGGTCATCAGCGACACCCTTGGCGTGGTCGAGGCCTGGGGCGAGGCGGAAGCGGTGGTGCTTCCGCGCAGTTCGTCGAAAATGATCCAGGCCCTGCCGCTGGTCGCAAGCGGTGCCGCGGATCGTTTCGGGCTGACGGAGAAGCAACTCGCTCTCGCCTGCGCCTCGCACGAGGGCGCGCCCGAGCATGTTTCCGCCGTTGCGGACTGGCTCTCCACGCTCGACCTCGGGGAACCGGACCTCATTTGCGGACCGCAGCCGTCGCGGGACACCGATCTGAAACTCCAGATGATTCGCGATCACGAGGTCCCGTGCCGGCTGCACAACAACTGCTCCGGCAAACACACCGGCTTCCTGACACTGGGCAAGTTCCTTGGCGCCGGACCGGATTACGTCGATCCCGCGCACCCGGTGCAGAAAAGCTGCCTCGATCTGTTCGAAACGGTCACGGGTCTTGAAAGCCCCGGCTACGGGGTCGATGGCTGCTCTGCGCCGAACTACGCTACGACCGTGGCTGCGATGGCCCGCGCGATGGCCTGGTACGCCACGGCACATACCCGCGACGACAGCCTGAGCAAGGCCGGCGCGCGGCTGGTGCAGGCGATGTATGCCTGGCCGGAGATGGTCGCCGGGCGCGGGCGTGCCTGCACCCTGCTGATGCGTGCAGCCAACCAGCCGGTTGCGGTGAAGACCGGCGCGGATGGATACTTCGTCGCGATCCTTCCCCAGCAGGGTCTGGGTGTGGCGCTGAAAATCGCGGATGGCACCACGCGCGCTGCGGAATGCGCGATGGCCGCAATCCTGGTCAAACTGGGCGTCGTCGATGCCGGACACCCGGACGTCCGGCGTTTCCTGAACCCGGACATTCTCAACTGGGACGGCCTTGTGGTCGGCAAGGTTCAACCCGCCGCCAGCCTGCTGTCCTGACCCGGAAAACCGACCTGCAAAAAGAAAAAGGCGCTGCAACCGCAGCGCCTTTCCTGTTCGTTCCGAGACTGACGATCAGTTCGCGGACGCAGCTGCCGCGATGACTGCGATCAGCAGCAGCGGGATCAGCAGGCCAGCGGAGGACGAGCTTGCTGCGGTTTCTTCAACCACAACGACGGGCTCCATCACAACGTCGTCCTTGGCGTAGGAACCGGCCATTGCGGAAGTGGCAGCAGCAGCGAAAGCAGCGGCGAGAGCGATTTTCTTCATGTTCTTCTCCAGATATTTGCCTGTCACACCCATGTTGAGGAACGTATGACAGGCACCCAAGACTTACCTCGTATAATTGTCTAAACAGCATTTCCGTGCTTTTGCAATTGCATCTTGCGTGGCCCGTTTTGCCGCCTGACCAAGTGTCGTCAAATTAGCAACACTTGCGTCCCAACTTTCGTCATGCCGAAAAGTTCCTTAATGTGTTCATTATAAAGGCCAATGCAGCCATTGGATGAACGCCGTCCGATCTTTCGCGTGTCATGCGTTCCGTGGATCCGGTAGTAGGTCCAGCTGAGGTACAGCGCATGGGTGCCGAGGGGGTTGTCCGGCCCCGGTCCGACGTACTCCGGCCACTCCGGATTGCGCTTGCGCATCGACGGTGTCGGGCGCCATTCCGGTCCTTCGACCTTGCGGACCACCTCGGTCCGGCCCCGCCGCGTCAGATCCTCGGTCAGCGGCACGGACGACGGGTACAAGTGGTAGCCGCCGGTTTCCTCCCAGAAGTGCAGCGCACGGCTGCTGATATCCACGAGAATCGCTCCGTTGCGCAGATTGGAGAAGTAGGGCTGCCAATCGAGCGTGCGGAAACTGGAAATGTTGCGGCGGACAACGGAAGAAATGTCGCGTTCAACCTCTGTCGTACCCTCGTTCACGTTCTGCGCGAGGGCGGGTGTCCCGATCAGCGCAGCCCCGGTTGCGAGAAAACGACGGCGGTTAAACCCTTTCCGGATGGGGGTTTGCATGGCCTCGGGCTCCTGTCAGTGCGATGAATCAATGGTTAATCATATGGCTCCAAAGCCATAGTCGCAATTCAAAGCCGTGTGTTTTGGCGGGCTCACGCCGATGTGGGTTTGATTGGCAACGCCGTGCAGGCTAAGTGAGGGGTTAACCATATGATGTCACGAACCGGAACCAACATGAACCGCCGCACCTTTGTCGCCCTGTCCTCCGCCGCGCTCCTCGCCGCCTGCGCGGAGGCCACCTACAGCACCGCCCTGGGGCCAGACGGAAAGCCCTTGCCGCAGGTCTACCGGATTCCGCCGGGCGCAACGGGGCAGATCCAGTTCCGCGTGCTCGACTCGGTCAACGCGCTTCGGCAGGCCGCGGGGGCGCAGCCGCTTGCCCTCAATGCTCAACTGAACGCCGCATCCGCCACGCATTCGCGCGATATGTCGGTGCAAAACCGGCCCTGGCACTTCGGCTCTGACGGATCTTCGCCGATCGACCGCGTGCGACGCGCAGGATATCCGGGTCGCGTGGTCGGAGAGAACATTTCGGAGACCTTCGAGACCGAACTCGAAACCCTGGCCGCCTGGATGGAAGAGCCGTCGACCCGCAAGGTCATTCTCGATCCGTCCGCCCGCGACCTCGGCTTTGCCTGGCACCAGGAAGGGGGCGGCAAGATCTGGTGGACGATGATCACCGGCGCACCGGGCCTTTCGGCGATCCCGGGCACCGCCGCAATGTGATCCAAAAGGATCACGCCTCAGGGCGTGATCCGGATCGGCGTGCCGTCGCGCACCATGGCGTAGATCGTCTCGATCTCGCGATCCTTCACGGCAATGCATCCCGCGGTCCAGTCGCGCCGGCCGTCACGGTATTTCCGCGGCCGCCCGTGGATGAAGATGTCGCCACCGGGGCTTTTGCCCTCCGCCGCTGCCCGTGCGATGTCCTCCGCGTTCGGGTAGGAAATCCCGATGCTGAGGTGGAACTTGCTGTCGGGATTGCGGCGGTTGATGAAGTAGTCGCCTTCCGGCGTCCTGCCATCGCCAAGGAACTGCTTGTGCCCCGCCGGCGCCGGGCCGAGACCCACGCGATAGGTCTTCAGCACCTCGCCGTTGTGCAACAGGTACATGCGCCGCTCGCTCTTGCTGACCAGCACATGGGTGACTTCGGGGCCGTTGTACGTCTTGAACTTGCTGCTGCAGGCCGACAGCCCGAGAAACAGGGCCAGAACCAGCCCAACCTTGAGAAACTGCATCGATATACCCATTCAGGTTTTTCGAACATCATACCGCAAATGAGGATGTCTCAAAAGAGGACGCAGGCGTCAATCCTCCAGATGTAGCCCCGCCGCCACTTCGACATGCGTGGACCAGCGGAACTGATCGACCACCTGAACGAAATCAAGTACGTAGCCACCCCGCACCAGCGCGGCACAATCCCGCGCAAAGGTGACGGGATTGCAGGAGACATGTGCGACACGCGGCACCCGGGCGCGGATGATCTCCGCCACCTGCGCTTCGGCCCCGGCGCGGGGCGGGTCGATCACCACGCCGGCGAGTCGGTCGAGTTCGTCCAGCATGAGCGGATTGCGGAACAGGTCGCGTGTCTCGTGGGTGAGCAGCTTCATGCCGCTCCCGTTGCGCCAGCCATGGTCCAGCGCCTTCAGCATTTGGGCATCGCCCTCGACCGCGTGCACGCGCATCTCCTGCGCCAGCGGCAAGGCGAACGTCCCGCAGCCCGCGAACAGGTCCGCGACCTTGGCATTGCGGCCCATCGGGCCCAGCGCCTCACGGACCGCGGCGAGCAGCGCCGCCTCGCCCTCGGCTGTCGCTTGCAGGAATGCGCCGGGCGGCGGTGTGACGTCGGCGGAGCCGAACCGCTGGATCGGCGGGCGGCGGGCAATGACTTCGTCGTCCCAGGCCAGCCGTGCCAGATCGTATTCCCGTCCGATGTCGGCCAAGGCGGTCCGAAAGGCCGTGTCGACGGACTTGCCGCCGGTCACCGCCACGTCGAGACCGTTCAGGCTCTCGGTGACCAGAACCGAAAGCTCCCCCTTTCGGCTCGCCCCCAGCACCGCCAGCGCCTCAACCATCGGCAGGGCCTTTGCCAGCGCGGGCGTCACCAACTGGCAGTTCGGCACCGAAACGACGACATCGGAGGATTTCTGATGAAACCCTGCCAGCGCGCCCTTCTTCGTCCGTTTCGCGGAAAAGTTCGCCCGTCGCCGCGAACGTGGCGGCGAAGTCAGGCAGGGGCGGATCTCGGTGACAAGGTCATGCGCCTCCAGCGCTCGCAGCACTACCTCGGTCTTCCAGCCCTCGACGAAGCTGTCCTTCGCATGCTGCAACTGGCACCCGCCGCAGGACCGGGCATGGCTGCAGGGCGGCTTCACCCGCTCCGGCACAGGCGTGACGATGCTGGGCGCCGCCATGACCCCGTCCACGATCTCGCCCGAGACTTCTTCGCCGGGCAGGGCGCCGGGCACGAAAACCGGCCCGGGGGCGATCCCGTCACCCTTGTGGCCGAGCCGTTCTATCCTGATCTGTGTCATGATCCGGCTCTAACGCGGAAATCCCGGCGCCGTCCAGCGTTTGCAGATAGCGCCGCACGTCGGACTGGCTGCGCAGATGCACGCCGGCTTTGGCCGGCCCGATTCGCGCCAGCAACGCCAACGGTTTGCGCCGCCCGGTGTGCCGCGTGTCCCAGATCCATTTCGAGAACTCCAGGTTGAACCGCTCCGGACAATCGTCCTGCATGTCAGGCCGGGTCCGGCCGTAGTACCGCAGCGTCCGCCAGAACACCCGCCACGCCCGCAGCCACAGCGGAAAGTCGAGAAAGATCACGGTATCGGCGCGGTTGAAACGGTCTTCGTAGGTCACCGAAAGTCCACCTTCGATAATCCATTCGGGCCGCGCCTGCTGCTCCAGCGCCAGGGCGATCTTTTCATGCAGCGGACGCGGCACCCACCCCGGCAGATGATGGATCCGGTCGATGTGAACCACCGGCAGGCCGGTGCGGTCTCCAAGTTTCCGGGCGAGAGTCGACTTGCCTGATCCCGGCTGCCCGAGGATCATCACCCGCCTCATTCCGCCGCTTCCTGCCCTTCGTCGGAGCCAAGGAACCCGCCGGACTGGCGATCCCAGTAACGCGCGTAGAGGCCACCCTTCGCCAGAAGGGCGTCGTGGGTGCCTTCCTCGACGATATGGCCTTTGTCCAGAACGATGATCCTGTCCATGCTGCTTATGGTCGAAAGCCGATGGGCAATCGCCAGTACGGTCTTGCCCTCCATGACAAGACTGAGTGCGTCCTGGATGCTGGCCTCCACCTCCGAATCGAGAGCCGACGTCGCCTCGTCGAGCACCAGAATGGGCGCATCCTTGAGGATCGCCCGCGCCAGCGCGATCCGCTGCCGTTGACCGCCCGAGAGTTTCACCCCGCGCTCGCCCAGGTGCGCGCCGTACCCTTCGCGCCCGGCGTGGTCCCTCAGACCTAGGATGAAGTGATGCGCCTCCGCCCGCCGCGCCGCCTCGAAAACCTCCTCGTCGGTGGCGTCGGGGCGGCCATAGCGGATGTTGTCCATCGCGGAGCGGTTGAACATGGCCGTCTCCTGCGTGACCATGCCGATCTGCCGCCGCAAACTGTCCTGCGTGACCTCGGAGATATCCTGCCCGTCGATCACCACGGTGCCTTTCTCGACGTCATAGAGTCGCATCAGGATGGACACGAGCGTCGACTTGCCCGCGCCCGAAGCCCCGACGACACCCAGCTTTTCACCCGGTTCGATGTGCAGCGAGATGTGCTCCACACCGCCGGTCTTCCGCCCGTAGGAAAATCCGACATCCCGGAACTCGATCCGGCCCTTGTCCACGGACAGAGCCCCGGCTCCCGGCGCGTCGAGCAGCGTATGCGGAGGCGTGAGCGTCCGCATCCCGTCCTCTACCTCGCCGACGTTGGCATAGAGCCCCATCAGGGCGAAGGATACCCAGCCGGTCATCTGCGCCAGCCGGAGCGACACGGCCCCGGTCGCCGCGATATCCCCCGCCGTCACCAGACCAAGGCTCCAGAACCACAAGGCACCGCCGACCATCATCACCGGCAACAGACCGGCAAGAGCCATCAGCCAGAAGCGGAACCAGACACTGACACGCCCGAACTCGATGAACCGCGTGCGGTACGTGTCCATTGCGCCCAGCGCCGCCTTGTCCTCGAAGTCGTCATGGGCGAACAGCTTGACCGTTTTGATGTTGGTCACGGTGTCGACCATTTGCCCGGTGATCATGGCCCGCGCCGCCGCCCGCGCCTTGGACCGGGCGCGGACCTTCGGCATGTAGTACCGGATCAGCAGGCCATAGACCCCCATCCAGACCACCAGTCCGCCAGCAATCCGCCAGTTCACCGTGCCCACCATCAGCACCGCGCCGACCACGGAGGCCACCGCGAACAGCACCGTATGCAGCACCTCCGTGATGACGTCGTTCAGTGCCCGCGCCGTCTGCATTTCCTTCTGGCTGATGCGCCCGGCGAAATCGTTGTCGAAGAAGGTCACCGATTGCCCGATGGTGTAGCGGTGCACCCGGCTCAGGATCAGGCTGAACACGTTCGGCTGCGTCACCTGGGTTTGCAGGTACGCGTTGATCCCGAACAACACCGGCCGCAGGGCGAGGAAGAAGACCAGCGAAAAGACCAGAAGACCGAGGTTGGCGCTGAATACCGTTTCTGCACCAGCCGAAAGCGCTCCGTCCACCACCCATCCAAGGATGATGGCCGAGGCCACCTCGACCACGCCCCCGAGGATCGAGAACACCGCCGCCAGCATCAACGGCGGCCAGGCGCCCCGGATCGCCCAGCGGCAGAACGCCCAGAGGGTACGCGGCGGCGGGCCGTCCGCTTCGGCGAAGGGGTTGATCCATTCGGTCGGTTTCATTCTGCTGCCTCGGCTTCGTCTTCGGACTGCGTGTCGGGATCGAGGAACCCGCCGCTTTGCCGGGCCCAGAACCCAGCATATAGGCCACCCTTTGCCAAAAGCATGTCATGCGTGCCGTCTTCCACGATCCGGCCCCGATCCATCACCAGAATGCGATCCATTTGCGCAATGGTCGAGAGCCGGTGCGCAATGGCGATCACCGTCTTCCCCTGCATCATGCCATAGAGCGTGTCCTGAATGGCCGCTTCCACCTCCGAGTCGAGGGCGCTCGTCGCCTCGTCCAGCAGCAGGATGGGTGCATCCTTCAGCATCACCCGCGCCAACGTGATCCGCTGCCGCTGCCCGCCGGAAAGCTTTACCCCGCGCTCGCCCACATGCGCGTCATAACCGCGCCGCCCCTGCGGGTCCTCAAGGTCCAGGATGAACTCATGTGCCTGCGCCTTCTTCGCGGCGGCCATGAGGGCATCGTCGCTGGCACCCGGTCGACCGAACAACAGGTTTTCCCGGACGGAGCGATGAAGGAGTGCGCTGTCCTGCTGCACCATGCCGATTTGCAGGCGCAGACTGTCCTGCGTCACCCGCGCAATGTCCTGTCCGTCGATCAGGATGCGGCCCCCTTCCACGTCGTAGAACCGAAGCAACAATTTCACGAGGGTCGATTTTCCCGCACCGGACCGCCCGACAAGGCCGATCTTCTCGCCGGGCTGGATGGTCAGAGATATATGATCGAGACCGCCGCTGTCCCGTCCGTAGTGATGCGAGACATCCTCGATCTCGATCCGCCCGTCCGTCAACCGCAAAGGCGCCGCATCCGGCGCATCCCTCAGGGCAATTGGCTGGGCAATCGTCTTCATGCCCTCCTGCACGACGCCCAGTTCCCGAAACAGGCTTGTCGTCGCCCACATGATCCAGCCGGTCATGGCATTCAGCCGCAGCACCAGAGCGGAAGCCGCCGCCACGACCCCCGCCGTCGCGCTGCCCTGCACCCAGAGCGCGATTGCCCAGCCGACAACCCCGACGATCAACAGCCCGTTCAGCGTGACAAGCGCCACATCCATGATGGTATAGAGCCGCATTTCGCGCTGAAACGTCTTGCGCCCGTGCTCTATCGCCTCGGTCGCATAGTCCATTTCCCGATCATGATGAGCGAACATCTTGATCGCATGAATGTTGGTGTAGGCATCCACCACCCGTCCGGTGATCTGCGACCGTGCGTCGCTCGACGCCTTGGACGCCGGGCTGACGCGCAGCACGGTCCAACGGATCAGTAGCCCGTAGAGCACGACCCAAACCAGCAGCGGGATCATCAGCCGCGGATCGGCCTCACCCAGCATCACGACCGCCCCGACGATATATGCAATCGAAAAGGTCATCGCGTCGAAGACCTGAAAGGTGACCTCCCCGACCGCAGGCGGCGTCTGCATGATGCGGTTGGCAATCCGCCCGGCAAAGTCGTTCTCGAACCAGCCGACGGACTGCCGCATCACGTGGTCATGTGCCCGGAACCGGATCAACGTGCCGATGTTCGGCAGGAGCGTGTTGTTGAGGAGCGCAACGTCAATGACCTGGATCACCGGCCTGAGCAGCACGATGAACAGCGCCAGCCCGATCAGGGTCATGCCGTGCTGCTCCCAGACCTGCGCCGGGTCACCGGACAGGATATCCACCACCCAGCCCATGACCCAGATCAGACCGATCTCGATTCCTGCCACGAAAATGGAGAAGAGCGTTGCCCAGATGAAGACACCACGAAACCCGCGCGTGTACTGCCAGATGAACGGCAACACCTTCTGCGGCGGCGTTTCCAGCGGCACATGTTTTGAATACGGGTCGACGAGATTTTCGAAGAAACGGAGCATATCGGAGGACTTTTTACGTCTTGCATTGCAAATCTTGATGATAGGCGGGGCGTGAAAAGCCCGCACGAGGACAGGGCCGTTCAGCGTAGGCTGGTTGGGATCCTGTCACACATCATCAAGCGTCCTCCGATTGGATGTCTCGGGCATAGACCAATTTTCGGCCCGTGTCACCCCGCCTTGTCACTCCGAGTTGAGGGACTCCAGCAGAGCGTCCTTTTCGAGGGTAAACCCCGACGCGATCCAGCGGGCCTCCAGCAACCGCAGCGCCTCGCCCAAGGCCGGGCCCTGAAGGGCGGGCATCAGGTCCTTGGACATGACCGGAAAGACGGCCCGGGCCCCGTCGGCGATCTGACCGGCGGCCTCGGAAGGCAGGGGTATCTCGAAACTGGCGGCCCTGAGCACGGCAACATCGCGCGCCATATCCGCACCCGCCCGCCACGCGATCTCCGGCAGGGTTTGCGAGGAGGAAATCAGGCTCTGGTATTGCCCGAGACGCTTCTGATCCTGTTTCGACAAGCGCAGCACGGCCCCGTCGAAAAACCCGCACGCCGCCATCCGGCGCAGCGGTTCCGGCGGCAGGCCGAGCGTCGCTTCGTGCTGCAGCAGCGGGCCAAGCGCACGCGGCGTCGCCCCTGGCATGACCCGTGCCAGAACACCGATGTGATCCATGACGGAGACCGCCATCACCGGGTCAGGGGCACTGAACAGCTTGCGCAACTCCACACCGACCCGTTCCCGCGACAGCAGGTCCAGACCGTCCAGATTGCCCGCGATTGCCGCCAATGTCTCGGCATCCTGGCCAGCGTCGGGATCGCCGTACCAGGCCGAAAACCGGAAATACCGCAGGATTCGCAGGTAATCCTCGCGAATCCTGGTCTCGGCGTTCTCGATGAACCGGAACCGCCGCGCCGCCAGGTCAGCCAGCCCGCCAAGCGGATCGACGATCTCGCCCCAGCGGTCCGCATACAGCGCGTTCATCGTGAAATCGCGCCGGATCGCATCTTCCTGCAGGGTATCGGCAAAGCGCACCACCGCCCGGCGGCCGTCGGTCTCCACGTCGGCGCGATAGGTGGTCACCTCGTAGGGTTCACCCTTCACCACGACCGTCACCGTGCCGTGGTCTATCCCCGTAGGCACGACCTTCAATCCGGCGTCCTGGGCAAGGTCAGAGACTGTCTCCGGCCGCGCCGAGGTCGAAATGTCCACGTCGGACACCGGGACCCCAAGGAGCGCATTGCGCACGCAGCCCCCGACGACATAGGCCTCGTACCCGGCTTCTTCGAGCATCCGCATGACAGTCTGCGTGCCCGCAGCCTCCAGCCATGCGCCGCTCACCCGGGTCATGCCGAGACCCGCTCCGCCAGCACCCGCAGGATCCGCGCGGTGGCGCCCCAGATGTAATAAGGCCCGAAAGGTACCGTGAAATAATGCCGGCGTTGTCCGCGCCAGCGCCGACCCTGCACGGAGAACCGGCAGGGATCCGTGACATGCGAGAACGGCACGGAAAAGACTTCCTCGACCTCGCCCGGCTCCGGCGTCGGATCGAACGGTTTCCGGATCAGGCCCAGAACAGGCGTCACCAAGAAGCCGGTCACGGTTTCATGGCTGGGCAGGCAACCCAGAACCTCGACATTCGACGGCGGCAAGCCGACCTCTTCCCAAGCCTCGCGCACTGCGGCGGCGGTCGCGTCCGCGTCGCCCGGGTCCTGCTTGCCACCGGGGAAGGCGATCTGTCCCGGGTGGTGCTTGAGCCGGGAAGAGCGCTTGGTCAGCAGCAGGTTAAGCCCGCCCGGCCCGTCCTGAAACGCGCAAAGCACTCCGGCGGGACGCAACTTGCGATCCTCCGGCAGCAGCGTTTCAGGGTTCAGATCGAAATCCGATGTCGCCGCGCCCTGGTCACCCACAGCGCGGCGCAGGGCGTCGACCTGCTCAGCCGTCGCCATTGTCCGCCTCGAACCCAACCGTCTTCGGGTCCAGGTCGTAATGCGCACCGCAGAATTGGCAGTCCGCCGTCACCCTTCCTTCCGGCGTGGTCATCTTTTCGATGTCCTTGGCCGAATAGATCGACAGGCTCTGGCGCACGCGATCCTCGGAACAGGTACAGCCAAAGCGAATCGGCTGGGCGTCATAGACGCGGGGCTGTTCTTCGTGGAACAGCCTTACCAGAAGCTCCGTCGGGGGCACGCTGGGGCCGATCAGCTCCAGTTCCTCGACCGTCCCGAGATGCATGTTCACACGGTTCCAATTCTCCTCGACCTCGTCACTGACGAGATCGCTGGCGTGCAGCAGGCCACCTTCGCCGGACCCGCCTTCGCCGGTGGCAAAGGGCGAGGCTTTCGGCATGTGCTGGAGCATCACGCCCCCGGCGCGCCAATGCTCCGCCACGCCCGGCTCTGTCGAGCGGCCGTAGGACAGGGCAAAGGTCGTCGGCAACTGCTCCGACTGGGCGAAATAGGCGGACGCGCAATCGGCAAGGCAGGTTCCGGCGATCGGCGTAATGCCCTGATACGGCTGCATTCCCTGCCCCTGGTCGATCAGGATGGCAAAGTATCCGCTGCCGAGTTGCTGGAACGGCGGCGCGTCGGTGATCCGGTCGCGGTCAAAGCTGGCATAGGCGCGGATGCGGGCAGGCTGCCCCTCCTTGTCCGGGCCGTAATAGTCGGTCGCGATCATCCGCACCGGGCCGTTGGTCTGCACCTGCAGCGACAGCTTCCAGCGCAGCTTGATCGTCTGCCCGATGAGTGCGGTCAACAAGGCCATCTCCGCCACCAGCGCTTCGACCGGGGCGGGATAGTCGTGCTGTTTCAGCACACCGCTGAGCACGCCGTCGAGGCGCGCCACCCGTCCGCGCATGTCGGATCGGTCAAGCTGGAATGGAAGGACGGTATCGTCCCAGGCGATTTTCGAACCAATGGTCATGGGGTTTCCTTATCAGCCGTGCGCTGGCATACCGCAGCCATATAGGGTCGTACAAGGCGAGCGCAAAGGGGCGATGGCATGATCCGCAGATATGGGCAACCTCCCGAACCGGGGCGACGCTACGTCCTGCGTCCCGGCGCCTACGTTATCCTGCCACGGAACGGGCGGCTGTTGCTGACCTTCCAGGAGGCTCCGACACCGGAATTCCAGCTGCCCGGCGGCGGCATAGACCCAGGCGAGCATCCGATCGCGGCGCTGCATCGCGAGGTCTTCGAGGAGACCGGCTGGCGCATCGCCGATCCGCGGCGGCTCGGAGCGTTCCGGCGGTTCACCTACATGCCGGATTATGACATCTGGGCCGAAAAACTGTGCATCATCTACGGTGCCACGCCCGTCCGGCGGTACGGTCCGCCAAGCGAGCCAGGCCACAGCGCCCATTGGCTGAACGCCGCAGAGGCCGTCCGCAGCCTCGGGAATCCCGGGGACCGCAGCTTTGTCGCGCGGTACATCGCCTGAACGGTCAGGCCTCGCCCATCACGTCGAACTCCAGCAGCGCCGCTGAAACGTCATCGCCCAGTGTTTCCGGGTTCTGCATATCCGCGGTGAGCCGCCAGAACATGTCCTCGAGCAACTCCGGTCCTTCGCCGCCATTTTTCACCCCGAGGCGCATGAGTTCGGCCAGACCCTCCTCTTCGAGCATGTGACCGCCTTTCATCACCGCCTCGGTGAAACCGTCAGAATAGAGCAGCAACCGATCGCCGCGAGCCATGGTGAACTCGACCTGGTCGTAGGTCACCTCGTCGACGAGACCGATGGGCAGACCGCCCTGCCCGAGGAACTCGACCACGCCATCGACGCGGAGCAGGATCGGCGGCGGATGACCCGCCTGCACCATGCGCATCTTGCCGGTTTTCAGATTGGCGGCGATATAGGCCATGGTGAGGTATTCCTCTACCCCCGGGTCCGCCGCAAGACGCTCGTTCAGCAACCGCCCGGTCTGCGCAGGCTCCCGCATGGCATAGTAATGATCGAACCGTTTCTCCAAAGCGATGTTCTGGTCCGGAAAGGAGCTTGACATGTATCCGGCCACCCGCGCCGTCACCATGGCGGAGGTGATTCCGTGTCCGGAGACGTCGATGCTGTAAAGGCCGAGCCGGTCGAATCCGGGTGTGAACATGCCGACAAGATCGCCGCCGACGTGGCCGCAGGGTCGCAACAGCAGGCTCACCCGGGACGATCCGAACTGCCGTACCCGTTCCGGCACCAGCGCCTGCTGGATCTTGCGTGCCTGTTTGAGGTCGTTGTCGATCGCCTCATGGATGATCTTCAGTTCGGCAAAGGCTTCGGACACCTGCCGGTTCTTTTCCGAAAGCTGGCGCTCCATGGAAACGACACGGGCCCCTGCATTGATCCGGGCGCGCAATTCGTGCGAATTGACCGGCTTGGTCAGGAAGTCGTCTGCCCCGGCATCCAGACCCTGCGCGACCTCACCCTTGTCGCTCTTCGACGTCAGCAGGATGAAGTATCCATACCCGTCCGACTGCATGGCCTTGAAACGACGGCAAAACTCGAGTCCATCCATACCCGGCATCATCCAGTCTGACAGGACAAGGTCCGGCGGAGTCCGCGCGCAGATGCCCAGCGCCTCCGGCCCGGATTCCGCGGTCATGACCTCGAATCCCCACCGTTTGAGCATCAGGCCGACCATTTTCAGTTGCGAGAGGCTGTCATCGACCAGCAGCACGCGTCGCACCGCGTCCGGTTCAATCCGCAATTCGTCAGTTGCGACTGGCTGCACTTTGGTTCCCTTCCAGGGTGCGGAATTCCTTGCCTCAAGGTCAGATACGCGCCTCGCGTTAACAGGCTCTGAAACCTAAAACTCGAATGATCCAAAGTCTTGCCGAAACCACGCATTCATCTTTCATCCCTTATGGTGAAAGCCACAGTGGAGAACGCGATATGATAGACTGGGCACGCGTGGCCGAACTGCGCGATGAAATCGGACCGGAAGATTTTTCCGAGGTCCTCGAATTGTTCCTGAGCGAAGTGGAAAACGCCATCGACCTGCTCGAGGGCGCCACCGGCAACCCGATCGTGACAGAAGAACAGATGCACTTCCTGAAAGGTGCGTCCCTGAACCTCGGGTTTGCGGACCTGGCCGCGCTGTGTCAGCGCGGGGAAAGGGCCGCGGCGCAGGGCGATGCCGGGGCCATCCCCCCCGGCGGTGTCCGCGAAACATTCGAGGCGAGCAAACTGGCGTTCGAAAAGGACTTTCCCGTACGGTTCGCGGCCTGAGACGCCGCTCAGATGAGCCGGTGAAGGCCCGCCAGCGTTTCGGGCGGATCGTCCCCGAACGTCTCGCGCCGGAGCCTGCGCATCCCGGCGATCCAGCGGTCCATGTCCTCCGCCCTGCGCCGCGCGAACACCGCCGCTTCTTCGTGCGGCAAGATCAGGAACTTCCCTGCCTTGAGCCCCTCGATCAGGCTACGCGCCACATCCTCGGCGCCAAGCACCCGGTCATTGGCGCGATCTTCCGGCGCGGTGCCCTCCGCATAGCCGAGCAATGGCGTCGCCACATACAATGGACAGACCACGCTGGCGTGGATTCCCTGATCACCGTGTTCGATGGCCAGGGACTGTGCCAGGCTGACCGCCGCATGTTTCGTCGCGGAATACGGCGCATCGCCGATCTGGCTGAGCAGACCCGCCGCCGAGGCGACGTTGATCAACCAGCCTTCGCCGCGCGCGATCATCCCCGGCAAGAGCAACCGCACCGCCCGAAGATGGGCCATGACGTGGACATCCCAGCTGTCCTGCCATTGCTGATCCGGCGCGGAAGCCGGACCCCTCACCGCACCGCTGGTAAAACCGGCATTGGAGACCAGCATGCCGATCCCGCCCAGCGCCGCCTCTGCCTCGGCCACGAGTGCTTCGATCTCTTCGGGTTTGCGCACATCGCAGGGAACCGCCACGCCGCCGACCTCGCTGGCCACGGCACGGGCCGAAGTCGGGTCACGGTCGCTGACACAGACCCGCATACCCTCGACCGCCAATGCACGCGCAATCGCCCGTCCGATGCCCTGACCGGCCCCCGTGACGATCACGGTACGGCCCGCGAACCTCATATGATGAAGTTCGAGAGGACTTCGTCCTCGGTGATGTCCGTGTAGACGAAGCCACCTGCATCGAGCTTGGCATAAAGTTTTGCGAAATTTCCGGGGTCGCGCGTTTCGATGCCGATCAACACGGAGCCGAAGTTCCGCGCCGATTTCTTCAGATATTCAAACCGCGCAATGTCGTCCTGCGGGCCGAGCAAATCTAGAAAGCCGCGCAGGGCGCCCGGTCTCTGCGGCAGGCGTAGAATGAAGTATTTCTTGAGGCCCGCATAGGTCTGCGCCCGCTCCTTCACTTCCGGCAAGCGCTCGAAGTCGAAGTTGCCGCCGGAGGTGATGCAGACCACGCGCCGCCCGCGGATCATCTGACCCATGTCCTTCAGGGCATCGACCGAGAGCGCCCCAGCGGGTTCCAGCACGATCCCCTCGACATTCAGCATGTCGAGCATGGTGGTACAGAGCCGGTCCTCGTCGATTTGCAGGGTGCTGGCGAGCCCGATGCTCTTGAGCCGGTCGAAAGTCACATCCCCGATCCGCGCCACGGCCGCGCCGTCCGCAAAGGTATTCACCTTCCTGAGCGTCACAGGTTCCTGAGCCTCCAGCGCCGCGCGAAGGCACGCGCCGCCTTTCGGCTCGACGAAGGTGTAGTTCGGCTGGCCTTCGAAGTACCCCAGCAAACCGGACGCAAGGCCACCGCCACCCACCGGGATCACCAGTGTATCCGGCACTCCGCCCAGTTGCTCCTCGATCTCGGCGCCGACACTCGCCTGTCCCTCGATCACGTCCGGGTCATCGAACGGCGAGAGGAAATAGGCGCCTTCCGCCTCGGTGAAGGCCTTGGCCGCCGCGAGGCACTCATCGAAGTAATCCCCGATCAGCCGGATCTCGACGCTGTCACCCCCGAACATTTCGGTCTTCTGGATTTTCTGCTGCGGCGTGGTCACCGGCATGAAGATCACGCCCCTGACGCCAAAATGCCTGCACATGAAAGCCACGCCCTGCGCATGGTTCCCGGCACTGGCGCAAACCACCAGGCCGAGGTCTGCGCGCTTGCGCATGGCGTTGAAGGCCCCGCGCAGCTTGTAGCTGCGGACCGGGCTCAGGTCTTCGCGCTTGAGCCAGATGTCGGCGCCATACAGCTCCGACAGATGGGCATTGCGCAGCAGAGGCGTGGCAGGAAACACCTCTCGCATGGCACGGGCGGCCGCGCGGGCCTTGTCCTGAAAATCGCTCATGCCTCTTTCGTGGCAGGGGTCGCGTCCGTGCGCAAGTCAGTCAATCGGTCGACCCTGGACATAATGGCCATACAGCGTGGTCAGGATCGAGATGCCAATCATCGTCGCAAACCACCCCGTGACCAGGTTGTAAACCAGCGTCAAAGGCGAATGCGGATTGCCGCTGACCAGCGAGGGCACTTGCAACAGGAAGCTGCCCACCGCCATGATCAGCGCAAGCACCACGATGGCCCCGTCCTTGTCCCGCGTCGCGGACCAGCTTTCTGCCAGGGTCAGCTTCTGATCCACGGTCCCGGCGGGCAGCATAACCCCGAGTCGGAAGAAGAAATACGATCCGGCAAGCACCATGCCGGGAAGCACGAGCACCCGGAGGAACGGAACGAACACCAGAACGCCCACGGTCACCGCGAGGCTAAGACCGATGAGCAGGCCGATCAATATCGAGCGCCCGAGATAGCCCAGTATCCTGCTTCCCTGCCAGCGAGGCAGCCAGCCGACCGGCTGCTCTTCCAGCAGGACGTAGCGATGCCAGGCCACCGCCATCCACAGGCTCGAAATGATCGTGCCCAGCCCGAGCAGCAAAAGCAGCCCGTCATAGGCCGGATCAGACGGGGCGAAGATGCTGACATCGCCGCCTCTGGGCGCAGCCATGAAGGCAACGACGTGATACGCGGCCTGGACGAGATACAGGACCAGGGTGATCCGCATCGCCATGTCGAAGTTGCGCAACACGAGTTGCACCGAGTGCAGGAAAATCGTCCAGCCCTTCATGGCCCACCTCCTTGGTTGCACATGGGCTAGCACGCCTGTCCCCGCCGTCAACGCCTATCCTTGCCCACGCCCGGAAAACGCAGTAAGCCGCGCGTCAACCTGCAAACAGAGGGATTCCAGCATGTCCGCCCCCAAGAAAGTCGTCCTGGCCTATTCCGGTGGCCTCGACACGTCGATCATCCTGAAATGGCTGCAAACCGAGTATGGCTGCGAGGTTGTCACCTTCACCGCCGATCTGGGACAGGGCGAGGAGTTGGAGCCGGCCCGCGCCAAGGCGGAGATGCTGGGCATCAAGCCGGAGAACATCTACATCGAGGACGTGCGCGAGGAATTCGTGAAGGACTTCGTCTTCCCGATGTTCCGCGCCAATGCGGTCTACGAGGGCCTTTACCTGCTCGGCACCTCCATCGCCCGCCCGCTGATCTCCAAGCGTCTGGTCGAGATTGCCGAGGAAGTCGGCGCCGATGCCATCGCGCATGGCGCAACCGGCAAAGGCAACGATCAGGTGCGCTTCGAGCTGTCCGCTGCCGCGCTGAACCCGGATGTGAAGTGCATCGCGCCGTGGCGCGAGTGGTCGCTGACCTCCCGCACCAAGCTGCTGGAGTTCGCCGAGCAGAACCAGATCCCGATTGCCAAGGACAAGCGCGGCGAGGCACCCTTCTCGGTGGACGCGAACCTCCTGCACACCTCTTCCGAGGGCAAGGTTCTGGAGGATCCGGCGGAGAACGCACCGGATTACGTGTACCAGCGCACCGTGAACCCCGAGGATGCGCCCGACACGCCGGAAATCATCGAAGTGACCTTCGAGAAGGGCGACGCGGTGGCGATCAACGGCGTGCCGATGAGTCCGGCGACGATCCTGACCGAGCTGAACGAGTACGGCCGCAAGCACGGCATCGGCCGTCTCGACTTCGTCGAGAACCGTTTCGTCGGCATGAAGTCCCGCGGCATCTACGAGACGCCGGGCGGCACGATCCTTCTCGAAGCCCATCGTGGCATCGAGCAGATCACGCTGGACAGCGGCGCGGGCCACCTCAAGGACTCGCTGATGCCGCGTTATGCCGAGCTGATCTACAACGGCTTCTGGTTCTCCCCGGAGCGCGAGATGCTGCAGGCGCTGATCGACAAGAGCCAGGAGCATGTTACCGGCACCGTCCGGCTCAAACTCTACAAGGGCTCGGTGAACACCATCGCCCGCTGGTCCGAGCACTCGCTCTACTCCGAGGCGCATGTGACCTTCGAGGACGACGCCGGTGCCTACGACCAGAAGGACGCGGCGGGGTTCATCACCCTGAACGCCCTGCGCCTGCGCCTGCTGGCCTCGCGGAACCGGCGGTTGGCGAAGTAAGCCTTTGATTTCGAGTCTTTTTTCAGTCTTTGGAATCTAACCACGATTCCAAAGACTTAGACTTGAAATTCGCTGTACATTGGAGTATAGTCAATAGGCGAGGAATGCGGTAAAGCCCACGTCCGCAGATAGTTGCAAGACTGATCTATAGGGGGAGTTGTGGGTCCCCCCCTCGCTATTTCTTGAAGTATCCAGCGCCGCTTTGATCCGTAAGTGTCACGGCATTTTTCATTTTTGCTCTAGAAAGCTGCGAGCTGAAATAAAAGGTTCTCAAGAACAAGCCTGTGTCCTCTCGGTTTCGCGCAAGCACCAAGAAGTACGCCCGTGACGGTTCCGGTTCATGGAGCACTATCTCAATCTGAAGATTGCCCCCTCGCTTTTTTGACTGATAGTAGTCCCCGAACTTTATGACTGTCGGAAGCGCCAAACCGCGTTCCGCATTCATGCCGTGCATTGGATGATGCCTGATTTTCTGCGCATCTTTAGATGTCAAATAGACTTTTCGAGCCTTCCATCCCAAGCTCGCCGACACTGCCCTGGGGATCTCACAGATATGAAACGGATCAGACTTAACTGTTCCCCCGCAGAGTAGTTTAAAAAGTTGGAATTCTTTATCAGTTGGCTCCATTTCGGAGAAATCTAATTCGGATTCCGAGTCCAGCCAACAGCAATTTGAACAACGTACCCACAGGTACAACCCGCCGCAACGTCACACTTGCCCGCGTCCCGCCTCCCTCCGATAGCTCTGAAAAGCCAACCGGAGGACATCCCATGCCGCTCACCGACATTGCCGCGAAGATGCAGCGCGGGCTCGACAGACATCCGCTCGCGCAGTCGATCAAGTTCGATTGCATGGAAGAAGGCGCGATCACTCTCTACGAGGGAAAGGCGCATCTGGCGGACCTCCCGGCGGACTGCACGATCCGGATTTCGGAAACAAACCTCGAGAAGCTTATCGCCGGAAAGCTCAACCCGATGACCGCCTTTGCCATGGGCAAGATCAAGGTCTCCGGAGATATGTCGCTCGCTCTGAAGCTAAGCCAACTCCTGGGCTGAAACAGTCTCTGTTCTGCCAGAAAACATAAAGAAACGGAGGCGGGGAGTGTTCGCCTCCGTTTCGCGTGAAGGCCAGGGGGACAGCCTTCACCACCGCGTTTACTGCGCGGTCACAACCGTCATGACGAGGTTGCCGTCGGGCTTGATCGGGCCGTCTTCCTTGGCGCCGAGGGTGTATTCGAACATGCCCGTGGACATGCCGCCGTCCTCGCCGTGCACCATGAGCATGAGCATCTCACCGGACTTCACCTCCTCCTGGAGGATCGCCGTCACGTCCATGTTCTCACCCATCTTCAGCGGCGCGTAGCCGACAACCGGGCCCGGCTTCATCTCGCTGTCGGTGCGGTGCACCACGAGCCAGCCATTCGCCGGGGCGCTGACCATCTCGGCGGTCACGGTACCGCCGGACACATCCTGATCGGCGGCGGTCACGCCGGGAGCCATCGAATGGCTCGCGGCCATGGCATAGGTTGCGGTCAGGGCAATCAGGCTGCTTGCGAAAAACGTCTTCATCGGTCTCTCCGTTGTCAAAAGGGGCGCGATCTCTTTCGCGCTTGTCCTGATCCACGGATGGCCTGGAAAAGAGTTTCAGTTTTTTTCAGTTTTTTGCGCGGGCCGTCATCAGCTCATAAAACGGCATGGCGTCCTCGGCCAATTGCTTCGCCCGGCCCTCAAGGTCAGGCAACGGCCCTTCCGCCCCGGCAAAGCCTGTGCTGCCCCAGACCGACGCATACCAATGCGTCGCCCAGACCCCGTCGAACGGCTTTGGTCCCTCAGGCCAGGCCAGAACCGCCGGGTCCCAATCGAGACTGATCCTGTCGCACAGATCGCGCAGGGCCGCTTCCGGGTTCGCCCGGATGTCGGCGCTGTCGATGACGACAGGCGACTGGCCCAGCGCCTCGCAATGGGCGAAGAGTTCCGCCTGCTTGGCAAAACCGATGTCCGCCGCCGTTGCCTGCGGATAGCCTTTCATGAAGCTCGCCACGACCCGCGCGGGATGGCGCAGGAGGAAGACATTGACGCAGTCCGCCATGAAATCGCGCGGCACGCCGTCGATCATGTGCTGGCACATGTGCTTGTGATAGACATGGGCCTTCCCGTCCGGGATCGGACCGAGCAGGGAAGCCTGCACCTCTTCGGCATCCTCGGGCCGGGAGGCCTTGATTTCCTCCGCCATCGGATGATCGAGGCCAGTCTGCCTCAGATACGGGCCATAGAACGGCTCATCCCACGCGGCGAAATCCGCGCGATTGCCGAAAGCGTACATCATCGCCGTGGAAAGGTTCCGCGGCCCGGACCACATCGCCAGCCTCATGGTGTCACCAGATCCTTGTAGAGTTCCCGAAGCCGCTTCGTCACCGGCCCCATCTGGCCGTCGCCGATCTGCCGCCCGTCGATCGTACCCACCGGCGTCTGCGCCCCGAACGTGCCGGTGAGGAAAGCCTCATCGGCACCGTAGGTGTCGACCAACGAGTAATTCCGCTCGAAGACCGGAATACCGTTCGCGCGGCACAGGTCGATCACCTTCTGCCGCGTGATGCCGTTCATGCAGTAATCCCCGGTGGAGGTCCAAACCTCCCCCCTGCGCACGATGAAGAAGTTGCAGGCGTTCGTGGTGTTCACGAAACCATGCACGTCGAGCATCAACGCCTCATCCGCGCCGGCCTTCTCGGCGGCGATACAGGCGAGGATACAGTTCAGCTTGGAATGCGAGTTGAGCTTCGGGTCCTGCGTCATGGGCAAACCGCGAATATGCGGCACCGTGGCAAGGCGGATCGGGCGTGGGATCTTCGGTTTCGAATGCTCCATGATGATAACCATGGTCGGGCCTTGCCGCGACAACGACGGATGCTGGAAGGGCCGCGACTTCACGCCCCGCGTCACCATCAGCCGCGCATGCGCGTCTGTAGTTATGCCGTTGGCTTCCTGGGTCTCGCAAAGCGCGGCAATCACCCCGGCGCGGTCCATGCCGATATCGAGGTCGATCGCCTTCGCCGCCTCGAACAGCCTATCCATATGCTCATCGAGGAAACTCCAGCGCCCGTCATAGAGCCGCAGCCCCTCCCAGACGCCATCCCCGAGCATAAAGCCGGAGTCGAAGACGCTGACCGTCGCCTCGGCGCGGGGTTTCAGTTGGCTGTTGATCCAGATCAGCACGCTTTCGTTGCGTGCATCTTCCTCGGCCTGATGGGTTGTCACATGCTCTGTCATGGGCGGCACGCTAGGCGCGGATGGAGGTTCACACAAGGTCACCTTGCAGTGATGGGCGCAGGTTTGTTTTGCAACGCGCCGCGCCAGCCGCCAGCCTGCGTTCAGGAGGACCAAGCCATGACGTTGACCACCCGTATTCTTGCTCTTTGCCTGTTGACCCTGGTGCCGATGAAAGCGGCCGCTGCCGAGATCATCGTCGCTGGCGGCTGTTTCTGGTGCGTCGAGGCGGATTTCGAAAAGGTGCCCGGGGTGCAGGAGGCGATCTCCGGATACACCGGCGGCAAGACCGCCAATCCGACCTACAAACAGGTGTCCAAAGGCGGCACCGGGCACTATGAGGCGGTCCGGATCAAGTACAACGCAGGACGCACCAACCCACGGGCACTCTATGACCTGTTCTTCCGCTCCGTCGATCCGACCGACGCCGGCGGTCAGTTCTGCGACCGGGGCCAGAGCTACCGGACAGCGATTTTCGTCTCTGATCAGGCCCAAAGACAGGCTGCAGAGGCGGCGAAGGCCGCTGCGGAAGCAGAGCTTGGGCGCACGATCGTCACGCCGATCCTGAATGCAGGACCGTTTTACAAGGCCGAGGATTACCATCAGGACTACTACAAGGGCTCGAATATCGTGCTCACACGATTCGGCCCGCTCACTCAGTCCAAGGCCTACAAGCGCTACCGCAATGCCTGCGGCCGCGACCAACGTGTCAGGCAGCTGTGGGGCAAGAACGCGCCTTTCGTGAACTAGAACGCCGCGTCCTGCACGTCCTTAAGATCCGGGATCACATCCGCCGCACCGAGCCGCGTCACCATGAGAGCACCGGCTTTCGAGGCCAGCCGGATGGCCTGCTCCATCGGCATGCCCCGGTCGAGCCCGGCGACGAGATAGCCTGTAAACGTGTCCCCGGCGCCGGTGGTGTCGACGGGCGTGACCTTGAAGGCGGGATAGTCCTGAGTCGAGTCAATCTCTGTTTTTAGCCAGCGGCAGCCTTTCGAGCCGAGCGTCACGACGATTTCCTGCACCGGCAGGTCGGACACCGACTGCCCCGTCGCCTCCTCCAGCTGCTGTGCTTCCACTTCGTTGAGCACAAGCAAATCGAGCATCGGCAGGACCGCCTTCACCGCCTCCGCATCGAAAGGCGCGGCAGCGTAGGCAACACGGAGGCCTTTCGACTTTGCCAGCCTTGCGCCTTCGGCCTGCAAGGTGGTTTCATTCTGTGTGAGGAAGAGATCGCCTTCCTGCGCTTCCGACAGGGCGGCAATCAGCGAAGCCTTTGACAAAGCCGCATTGGCACCGGGATGGATGACAATGGAATTCTCGGCGGCATCGTCGACGTAGATGATCGCATGGCCCGTGGCCTCGTCCGACATGGCAATCTGCCGGGTGTCGACGCCATACTCCGTCAGTCTTTCGACCGCCCAGCCGCCATCCGCGCCAACCGCACCGATATGCACACACCGCGCCCCGGCCCGCGCCGCCGCAACGGACATGTTCGCGCCCTTTCCGCCCAGGCCCCGGGTAAAGCCTTTGGCGGCAAGCGTTTCACCCGGTCCCGGCAGATGCGGGACGCGGTAGACGAGATCGGCATTGATCGAGCCGAGATTGTAGATGGTCATGGACGGGCCGTGATGTTGGGTGCGCAAGTGGTGCGCACCCTACGACGTTTTATCCAACCTTGCACGCGGCAAGGATGGCCATGTTCAGGATGTCGTTCGCGGTCGAATTGGTCGAGCAGATCTGGATCGACTTGTCTACGCCGGCAAGGATCGGTCCGATGACCGTCGCACCCGCCATTTCCTGCATCAGCTTCACCGAAATGGACGCGGAGTGCCGCGCTGGAACCACGAGGATGTTCGCCGGGCCGGTAAGCCGCTGGAACGGGTAAGCCTCCTGCGCCTTGAGGTTCAGCGCCACGTCCACAGTCATCTCCCCCTCGTATTCGAAGGACACACCGCGTTCGTCCAGAACCTTCGGCGCGATATGCATCTTGGCCGCCCGTTCGGAAACCGGATAACCGAAGGTCGAAAAGCTGACGAAAGCGACGCGCGGTTCGAGCCCGAGGTGCTTGGCCACATCCGCGGCCCGCTCGGCGATATCCGCCAGATCGTTTTCATCCGGCCATTCATGCACCAGCGTATCCGCGATCAGCACGATCCTGCCCTTGTGCAGAAGCGCCGTGACCCCCGCCGCACCCGAACCCGCATCGGCGTTGAAGACGTGGTTCAGGAGTTCGAGCACATGCGCCGACTTGCGCGTCGCGCCGGTGATGAGGCCGTCGCCATGACCGTGCGCCAGCATCAGCGCAGCAAAGACATGACGGTCGCGGGCGGCGAGGCGATGAATGTCCTGCCGGTCCATACCCTTGCGCTGTAGGCGCTCGTACAGGAAATCCTTGTAGGTCTGCAGATGCCGGGAGTTCGCCGCATTGACGATCTCCAACTCGCGGTGCGCGTCCTCGAGGCCAGCTGCTGCCAGCTTCTCTTTGACGTCGGACTCGCGACCAACCACCAGCGCCTTGCCGAGACCGGAGCGCTGGTACATGACCGCAGCACGCAGCACGCGCGGATCGTCGCCTTCGGCAAAGATCATGCGAGCCTGAGCCGCCTTCGCCCGCGCATTGATGCCGCGCAGGATACTCGCGGTCGGGTCCATGCGGCCCTTGAGCGCCTCCGTATAGGCCGCCATGTCAACGATCGGACGCCGAGCCGCGCCGGTTGCCATGCCTGCCTTTGCGACGGCGGGCGGAATGCGGTAGATCAGGCGCGGATCGAAGGGCGTCGGGATGATGTAATCGCGACCAAAGGACAGCGTCTTGCCATAGGCCAGCGCCACTTCGTCCGGCACATCTTCCCGCGCCAGTTCGGCCAGCGCCTGCGCACAGGCGATCTTCATCTCGTCGTTGATCGCGCGGGCATGCACATCCAGCGCACCGCGGAACAGGTAGGGGAAACCCAGAACGTTGTTCACCTGGTTCGGATAGTCGGAGCGGCCCGTGGCGACGATGGCGTCGGGGCGCACTTCATGGGCTTCTTCCGGCGTGATCTCCGGATCGGGGTTCGCCATGGCGAAGATGACCGGATTGTCCGCCATGGAGGCAACCATCTCCTGCGTCACCGCGCCCTTGGCCGAGACCCCGAGGAAGACGTCCGCCCCCTTGATGGCCTCCTCCAGCGTCCGCGCATCGGTCACCGCCGCATGTGCCGATTTCCACTGGTTCATGCCCTCGGTGCGGCCTTGGTAGATCACGCCCTTGGTGTCGCACATGATGCAGTTGTCCTGCTTCGCGCCCATCGACTTGACCAGTTCAAGGCAGGCGATCCCCGCCGCACCGGCACCGTTCAGCACGATCTTGCAGTCTTCGATCTTCTTGCCGGAGATGTGCAGCGCGTTGATGAGGCCGGCGGCGCAGATCACGGCGGTGCCGTGCTGGTCGTCGTGGAAGACCGGAATGTCCATCTCTTCCTTGAGCCGCTGCTCGATGATGAAGCACTCGGGCGCTTTGATGTCTTCGAGGTTGATGCCGCCGAAGGTCGGACCCATCAGGCGCACCGCGTTGCAGAACTCGTCGGGATCTTCGGTATCGAGCTCGATGTCGATGCTGTTCACGTCGGCGAAGCGCTTGAACAGGACGGACTTGCCCTCCATCACCGGTTTCGAGCCCAGCGCACCGAGGTTCCCGAGGCCGAGCACCGCCGTTCCGTTGGAGATCACCGCAACAAGGTTGCCCTTATTGGTGTAGTCATAGGCCAGTTCCGGGTTCGCCGCGATATCCTCGCAGGGCACCGCAACGCCGGGGGAGTACGCCAGCGACAGGTCGCGCTGCGTGGTCATCGGGACCGTCGCCTGCACCTCCCACTTGCCCGGGGTCGGCTCGAGATGGAAGGCCAGCGCTTCCTCGCGGGTAAACTTGGGTTTCAACATGGCTTCCTCCCGGTCGTCTCCAATATCGGGTTTTCCCCGATGAGTGCGCGCCTTAATGTCACGCGAAACCCGAAGGGGGAAGAGGACGTGAGCGCTAACACCACCACAGTCACGCCGATGATGGCGCAATATCTGGAGATCAAGGCCCAGTATCCGGACGCCTTGCTGTTCTACCGGATGGGCGACTTCTACGAGATGTTCTTCGACGATGCCGTCGCGGCCTCCGAAGCGCTGGACATTGCCCTGACCAAACGCGGCAAGCATGACGGCGACGACATCCCGATGTGTGGCGTGCCGGTGCACGCGGCGGACAACTACCTGCTGACGCTGATCCGCAAGGGGTTCCGCGTGGCGGTGGGCGAGCAACTCGAAAGCCCTGAAGAGGCGAAGAAGCGCGGCTACAAGGCCGTGGTGAAGCGGGACGTGGTGCGGTTGGTGACGCCGGGGACGCTGACGGAAGAGTCGCTTCTCGAAGCGCGGCGGCACAACTTCCTGGCCGCCTTGGGCCGGGTTAGAGACGATTTTGCCCTCGCTTGGTGCGATATTTCCACCGGATCGTTTCACGTGATGCCCTTGGCCCGTGCGCGCATCGGCGCTGAACTGGCACGGCTTGCACCCGCCGAGGTGCTGACGACGGACAAGGTCGAGGAAGACCTGCGCGAGGTGCTCGGAGATCTTGGCATCGAGCCGACGCTGCTTGGCGCCGCTTCCTTCGATTCCGGTGCGGCGGAGACGCGGCTGTGCGACGTTTTCGGCGTGCAGACTCTGTCGGGTTTCGGCAGCTTCGGGCGGGCGGAGTTGTCCGCGATGGGAGCGGTGGTCGACTATCTCGAAATCACGCAGAAGGGCCGCCTGCCCTTGCTCAACCCGCCGAAGCAGGACGCTGTCACCCGGCTTATGCAGATCGACACCGCCACGCGGCGGAACCTCGAACTAACGCAGAGCATGAACGGCGGGCGGGCCGGATCGCTTCTGGCTTCGATTGACCGGACGGTGACATCCGGCGGGGCGCGTTTGCTGGAACGGCGCATATCCTCACCGTCGCGGGAACTGAGTGTCATCCAAGACCGGCTTGACGCCGTGACTTGGGCGCTGGAATCGCCTTTGGCGGAGCCTGTGCGCGAGAGCCTGCGACGGGTTCCGGACCTCGACCGGGCGCTGTCCCGCCTGAGCCTCGACCGTGGCGGACCGCGTGATCTGGCGGCGGTGCGCAATGCGCTGACGCAAGGCGAGACGCTGCGATCCCACCTAGGCGAAGCCGAGATGCCGGAGCTGCTCGAACGCGCAAAACAGTCTCTAACCGGGCACAAAACGCTCCTCGAACTGCTGGACGCGGCATTGATCGCAGAGCCGCCGTTGCTCGCCCGCGACGGCGGCTTCATCGCTCCAGGCTATGACCAAGCGCTCGACGAGGCGCGCCAATTGCGCGACGAAGGGCGCGGGGTCATTGCCCGCCTGCAGGCGAAGTACGCAGAGCAGGCCGGAGTCACTGCGCTGAAGATCAAGCACAACAACGTGCTCGGCTACTTCATCGAAACGACAGCGACCCATGCGGACAAGATGATGTCTGCGCCGCTCTCCGAAACCTTCATCCATCGCCAGACCACCGCCAATCAGGTTCGCTTCACAACCGTCGAACTTTCCGAACTGGAAACCCGAATCCTGAACGCCGGAAACGAGGCGCTGGAGATCGAAAAGCGTCTCTATTCCGCCTTGACCCACGCCATTCTCGAATGCGCACCGTCGCTCTCCGAGCTTGCTCTCGCCCTTGCCGAATTTGACCTCTCGATCGCGCTGGCAACCCTGGCCCGCGCCCGAGACTGGTCGAAGCCCCGGGTCGATGACAGCCGCGCTTTCGCCATCGAAGGTGGACGCCATCCCGTTGTCGAAGAAGCCCTTGCCAAGGCAGGTGAGCCGTTCATCGCCAACGATTGCATCCTGAGCGCCGAGGGTGACAAGGCCGCCGTCACCCTGCTGACCGGCCCGAACATGGCGGGTAAATCGACCTACCTGCGACAGAATGCACTGATTGCCCTGCTGGCACAGATCGGCTCCTACGTCCCTGCCCGCTCCGCGCATGTCGGGCTGGTCAGCCAGATCTTCAGCCGCGTCGGGGCGAGCGACGATCTGGCCCGGGGCCGCTCGACCTTCATGGTCGAAATGGTCGAAACCGCCGCGATCCTCAATCAGGCAGACGACCGGGCGTTGGTCATCCTCGATGAAATCGGACGCGGTACGGCGACCTATGACGGCCTGTCCATCGCTTGGGCGACGCTCGAACACCTGCACGAAACCAACCGCGTTCGCGGGCTTTTCGCGACGCATTATCACGAGATGACCGCATTGGCTGGCAAGCTGCCGGGTGTGAAGAATGCGACCGTTGCGGTCAAGGAGTGGGAAGGTGAGGTGATCTTCCTGCACGAGGTCCACGACGGCGCGGCGGATCGCTCCTACGGCGTGCAGGTGGCGCAGCTGGCCGGTTTGCCGAAAGCCGTGATCGCCCGCGCCCGCTCCGTGCTCGATGCCCTCGAGAAAGGTGAGCGCGACCGCGCTTCGCCAAAGGCGCTGATCGACGATCTGCCGCTTTTCTCCGCCGCCGCGAAGGCGCCGCCTCAGCCGGTGAAACCACAAGGGCCGTCGGAGATGGAGCAGAAACTCGCCAGCCTGCTCCCGGACGAGATGACGCCGCGCGAGGCTTTGCAGGCTCTCTATGAGTTGAAAGCGTTGGCAAAGCGGTAAAGCGGGAGGTCCCGGATCAAGTCCGGGACTGCGGCGCACCATGAAAAAGGCGGGGTTCATCCCCGCCTTTCGCTGTTTCACATGAAACGGAGCTTTAGCCGACCATCGACGACACGCCGACCTGCGCGGGTCTCAGCAGGCGGTCATGCAAGACAAACCCTTCCGCCGAGACCTGGATGATGTCACCGGCCTTGGTGCCCGGCACCGGAGCCTCGAACATGGCCTCGTGCATCTGCGGGTCGAACTTGTCTCCGACCTGTGGGGTCACACGCTTGACGCCGTGGCGGTCGAAGACAGTCAGAAGCTCCTTGAGCGTCAGCTCCACCCCTTCCATCAACGCCTCGGACGCCTTGTCCTCGGTATCCTTTGCGGCATTCAGCGCACGGTTAAGATTGTCATAGACCGGGATCAGGTCCCGAGCGATTCGTGTTCCGCCGTAGGCCTGCGCCTCCTGCCGGTCCTTGGCCGCGCGCTTGCGGGCGTTTTCGGCATCGGCCAACGCCCGCATGAATCGGTCCTTGAACTCGTCGCGCTCCGCTTCGAGCGAGGCAATGATCTCCTCTGCGGTCGGCTCTGCATCCAGAGCCTCGTCCGCGGCGGCCTCAAGCGCCTCGATGTCGTCGAGAAAATCCTCGTCTCTCGGTTCTGCCATTCTTCACCTCTAACTCCGGTCTGACAGCAATCTGCCCACCAGCTGCGCCGTGTAGTCCACGATCGGGACGATCCGGCCATAGTTGAGACGCGTGGGTCCGATGACCCCCACCGCGCCAATGATCTTACGGTCAGCGTTCATATATGGAGACACCACCAGAGAGGAACCCGAAAGTGAGAAAAGTTTGTTCTCCGAGCCGATGAAAATGCGCACGCCGTCGCCCTGATCGGTCAATTCGAGAAATTCCGCTATGTCCCGTTTGCGTTCGAGATCGTCGAACAGCTGCCGTATGCGCTCCAGCTCCTCTTCCGCCGAGTCGTCGCCCAGCAGATTCGCCCTGCCCCGCACGATGAGCCGCGCGGAATTGTCCGAGGTCCCGTCCCAGACAGCCACACCGGCTTCGATCAACTCGGCGGCCAGGGTGTCGAGTTCCTGCCGGCGCCGCTTGATCTCCTCGTGCATGACTGCGCGCAACTCTTCGAGAGTGCGACCCTCGACCAGCGCGTTGACGAAATTTGCCGCTTCCCGCATCGAACTGGGCGTCTGCCCCGGTGGCGGGGTAAAGACGCGGTTCTCGACGTGGCCGTCGGCAAAGACGATCACGACAAGTGCCCGGTCATGGCCGAGGGAAACGAATTCGATATGTTTGAGCGGCGCTTCGTGCTTCGGAGTCAGCACCAGGGAGGCGCCGTGTGTCACCCCGGATAGTGCGGAGCCGATGCTGTCCAGCAGGCCGCCGACATCCTGCGCGTTGGCCCCCATGGTCGCGTCGATCTTTTCGCGATCGGTGTGATCGAGGTCGCGCACCTCCAGCAGGCTGTCGACGAACATCCGAAGGCCAAGTTGCGTCGGAATCCGCCCGGCGGAGACGTGCGGACTGTCGAGAAGCCCGAGGAACTCCAGATCCTGCATGACATTGCGGATCGTCGCCGCCGAAACCTTTTCCGACAGCGTCCGCGTCAACGTGCGTGACCCGACAGGCCCGCCGGACTCGAGATAGCCTTCGACCACCCGGCGAAACACCTCGCGCGAGCGATCGTTCATCTGGGAGAGTACTTCGTTCGCCTTGTTCATCGATGTCCTCTTGAGCGTCCGATCATTAAAGTGGCATGGGCCACGGCGTCAATCGGGGTTGCGTGCAGGGGCTCCGCCCGTCTATCCGTGGCGCAGCTTTGACGAGAGGAAAAACATGAGACCTTCGGGACGGAATTTAAGTGAAATGCGCGCGGTTTCAATCGAAACGGGCGTCACGAAACATGCCGAGGGCTCCTGCCTGATCAAGATGGGCGACACCCATGTGCTCTGCACCGCCTCGCTCGAAGAGCGCGTGCCACCCTTCATCAAGGGCTCCGGCCTGGGCTGGGTGACGGCGGAATACGGGATGCTGCCGCGCTCGACCTCTTCGCGGATGCGGCGGGAAGCCACAACCGGCAAGCAAGGCGGCCGCACCGTGGAAATCCAGCGCCTGATCGGCCGCGCTCTGCGCGCCGGTGTGGACCGGGTCGCCATGGGCGAACGGCAGATCACCATCGACTGTGACGTGATCCAGGCAGACGGCGGAACCCGCTGTGCTTCCATCACCGGCGGCTGGGTTGCGCTGCGCATGGCGGTGAACAAGCTGATGAAGGCGGGCGACATCAAGACCGATCCGCTGATCTCTCCTGTCGCTGCCGTGAGCTGCGGCATCTACGCGGGGCAAGCGGTGCTCGATCTCGACTATCCCGAGGACAGCGAGGCCGGCGTCGATGGAAACTTCATCCTGCGCGGCGACGGCCAGCTGATCGAGGTGCAGATGTCCGCCGAGGGCGCAACCTTCACCCGCGCCCAGATGGGCCAGTTGATGGACCTCGCTGAGAAGGGCGTTGGCGAACTTGTGGAATTCCAGAAGGCAGCGATCGGATGACCCGGAAATTCACCGGCACCCGGCTGCTCGTCGCAACTCACAACCAGGGCAAGCTGGAGGAGATTGCCGACCTCTTGACGCCGTTTGGCGTGGAGGTGGTCGGCGCGAAGGAGATGAACCTGCCGGAGCCGGTGGAAGACGGGTCGACCTTTGTCGAGAATGCCCGGATCAAGGCGCATGCGGCGGCGAAGGCGACTGGCCTTCCCGCCATGTCCGACGACAGCGGCATCGAGATCGACGCGCTGGACAAGGCACCGGGTGTGTATACTGCGGATTGGGCCGAAACAGGCTCTGGTCGCGACTTCGTCATGGCGATGACCAGGTCGCATGACCTTCTTGTGGAACGCGGCGCCCCTGCCCCCTGGACCGCGCGGTTCTGCTGTACGCTGGTGCTTGCCTGGCCCGATGGTCATGACGAGGTCTTCCCCGGCGTGATGGAAGGTCAGGTTGTCTGGCCGATGCGTGGGGATCAGGGGCATGGCTATGACCCGATCTTCCAGCCCGACGGTTATGACATCACCTTCGGAGAGATGGACCGCTGGGAGAAGAACAGGATCAGCCACCGCGCCGATGCGTTCCGCAAATTCGTTGCAGGCTGCTTTGACGCTTGAGGATTGGCAGAACGGGGGTTTTGGCCTCTACGTGCACTGGCCGTTCTGCGAGGCAAAGTGCCCTTACTGTGACTTCAACTCCCATGTCACGCGGTCGATCGACCAGCGTGTCTGGGCAGAGACGCTGGCTCAGGAAGTGCGGCGCGTCGCATCGCTGACTCCCGGACGTGTGTTGAAATCCATCTTTTTTGGCGGCGGTACGCCCTCTCTGATGGAGCCCGCCACCGTCCGGAGCGTTCTGGAGGCTGCGAAAGAAGACTGGACCTGGGCCAACGACATCGAGATCACTTTGGAAGCCAACCCGCGCTCGGTCGAGGCGCGACGCTTCGAGGGTTATGCCGAGGCCGGTGTGAACCGGGTGTCGCTTGGCGTGCAGTCGCTTCGCGAAGACGATTTGCGGCGTCTCGGGCGACTGCATGATGTCGAGGAGGCGAAGGCCGCGTTTCACATCGCAAGGCAGGCCTTCGACCGGGTCAGCTTCGATTTGATCTATGGACGGCAAGGACAGACGCTGGAGGGCTGGCGGGCTGAGTTGAATGAGGCGCTGGAGTTGTCCGTCGAGCACCTCTCCCTTTACCAACTGACCATCGAACAGGGCACGGCTTTTGGTGATCGCTACAACGCCGGAAAGCTGAAAGGCCTGCCGGATGAGGATCTCGGGGCGGATATGTATGATCTGACCCAAGAGATTTGCAACGCGGCCGGGATGCCCGCCTATGAGGTGTCCAACCATGCCGCGCCCGGCGCGGAATCTCGCCACAACCTGATTTACTGGCGATACGGGGATTATGCCGGCGTAGGTCCCGGGGCGCACGGGCGGCTGACGGTGCATGGCCGAAAGATGGCGACCGTAGCCGCCTCTGCGCCGGGCGCCTGGCTGGAGCGGGTCAAGTCCGGCTCCGGCGATATTCAGACCGATATCCTGACCGATGCGGATCGTGTGGCAGAGTACCTGATGATGGGTTTGCGAATCCACGAAGGGATCGTACTGGATCGGCTGCAGCGGATGGCCCCGGGCGCCTTGAACACAGAGAGCGTGGCAGACCTCGTTGAGATGGGGCTTGTCTGGAAAACCGAAACGGCCCTTGGCGTCACGCCGAAGGGCCGCTTGGTTCTGAACGCGATTATCGCTGAACTCCTGCCGTGATTGGTGCGGCACTCAGCCGGTGCTGAGCAAAGCGCAGAGTGCGTCCAGCTGTTCGAGCGACTCATAGGAAATGGTCAGTTTGCCTGCCTCCTGACCCGGCTTGTGGTCGATCGAGACCTTCATGCTGAGGGCTGCGGACAGATCCCCCTCGAGCGCCCGCGTGTCGGCGTCCTTTTCGACCTTGAAGGATCCACTCGGCTGCGGCTTCGGCCGTTCTGGTGCTGAGGAATCCTTGACCAGCTTCTCCGCAGCGCGGACCGAGAGTCCTTTTTCGACGATGGTTCGGGCCAGGCTTTCCGGATTGGGCGCTGTCACCAAAGTCCGGGCATGACCCGCACTGAGGTCGCCTTTCACCACCATGTCCTGTACCGTGTCAGGCAAGTTGAGGAGCCGCATCAGATTGGCAATATGACTGCGGCTCTTGCCCAGGGCTTCGGCAAGCTTTTCCTGGGTGTGGCCGAATTTGAACATCAGTTGACGGTAGCCGGCAGCCTCTTCGATGGCGTTGAGATCGGCGCGCTGGATGTTCTCGATGATGGCGACTTCGAGGACTTCGGTATCGTCGAAATCGCGGACGAGCACCGGGATTTCATGCAGTTGCACGATCTGGGCTGCGCGCCAGCGGCGCTCTCCGGCGACAATTTCAAACTGCTCCGGATCGCGCGGATTCTGCCGGACGATCAAGGGCTGGATGATGCCCTTTGTCCGGATGGACTCCGCCAACTCGTGCAGCTGGGCCTCGGTGAATGTCCGGCGAGGCTGGTCCGGGTTTGGCACGACCCGCTCGATCGGAACCAAGCGGTCCGGACGGACCGGCGCGTTCTCCTGCGGACGCGGTTGGGTTTCCACATCCGCCATCAATGCCGACAGGCCGCGACCGAGACCGCGCCGCTGTTCTTTCTTGTCTGCCATACCGGCCCCCTCTTCTGTTGTCGGACTGGCGGTCAGGCCGCCAGTTTCGTGTTCTTGGCCACCAGCTCGTCAGCCAGCATACGGTAAGCTGCCGCGCCCTTCGATTGCGTGTCATAGGCCAGGACCGGGAGCGCGTAGGACGGCGCCTCGCTCACGCGGACATTGCGCGGAATCACCGTCTGGAAGACGAGATCCGCAAGATTGGCCCGGGCGTCCGCCTCGACCTGCTGGGACAGGTTGTTGCGCGCGTCGTACATGGTCAGGACCACGCCTTCGATGCGCAGGTCCGGATTGGCGGACTGGCGTACGTCCCGTATGGTCAGCATGAGCTGCGAGAGTCCTTCAAGCGCAAAGAACTCGCTCTGCAACGGGACAAGGATCGAATGAGCTGCGACCATGGCGTTGACCGTCAACAGGTTCAACGAAGGCGGGCAGTCGATCAGGATATAGTCGAAACTGAAGGTCTCCATGGCCGGTTGCCGAAGGGTGTCATGCAGAAGGAAGCTGCGCTTTTCGTTCGACATGAGCTCAATGTCGGCAGAGCTCAGATCGACGTTGGCCGGGATGAGCTTCAAGTTTTCGGTAGATGTAGTGAGAATGACTTCTCTCAAGTCTACATCTTCGAGCAAGAGATCATATGTGGTGTAAATACGGTCATCCGGTTCAATCCCTAGACCCGTAGATGCATTTCCCTGCGGATCGAGATCGACGATCAGGACGTTCTGCCCTTTTTCCGCGAGGGCTGCTCCGAGGTTGATCGTGGTCGTCGTCTTGCCGACACCTCCCTTTTGGTTGGCCACGGCTATGATCTTGGGATTGGCCGAGCGCGTCAGATCAGACATGGATGATCTCTCCGATTTCGAGGACAACTGCGTTGGGATTGGTCTTGCTTTTATGAGTTATGAGCGTGAAATGCCACGATTCTTGTGCGGTCTGGACCTCGGCTTGCCAGTTTTCGCCTTTCGGTAGGTAGGCCCTGCCCGTCGTCGCCAAGTGCCGCGATACATACCCCAGCAAAGTGTTGAGTGGCGCGAGAGCCCGTGCGGTTACAACATCCGCGTTGCTCGGCACAGCGGCCTCTATACGCTTGGTCTGAATGTCCGGTCTTATCCCGGCTTCTCGTGCGACCGTCCGCAGAAATGTACACTTTCTTATGTCGCTCTCGATCAGCTTCACCTTGGTGGATGGCGATGTCTCGGCCATGATTATGGCGATCACCATTCCCGGAAATCCGCCGCCGCTTCCCAAGTCTGTCCATGTCGTTGGTGACCCGGAAGCGTGAGCCAGGATCTGCGCGGAATCTTCCATATGGCGGGTCCACGCGTCGCTGAGCGTCCCGGGAGAAACAAGGTTAATTTTTGGATTCCAGTGCCGAAGGAGGTCCCGGTAGAGCTCGAGCCGGTCCATTGTTTCACGTGAAACATGGATACCGGAGACTGACAGGGTCTTGCTCATGCACTGGTACGCCGATTGCTCTGACGAATGCGGGCGAGAATGAGGGTCAGGGCCGCAGGTGTCATTCCGTCAATCCGGCTGGCCTGGGCCAGATCTTCAGGCATGGCTGCCTTCAATTTCATTTTCAGCTCCGTCGATAGACTGGAAAGCGAGTCAAAATTGAAGTTGGCCGGAATCTTGAGGGCTTCATCCCGCTTCAAAGTCTCGACGTCCCGATTCTGGCGCTCAAGATAATTGGCGTACAGAGCTTCTCGCTTCAGTTGCGCACCAATTTCAGGATCAATATGACGACAATCCCCACTTAGCGTACAAATGTCCGCGAATTCGACATCCTTGAGAGACAACGCGTGGTAGGCCGTCCGCTTCTGCCCATCAGATTTCGTAGAAGCTCCAATTGTCGCAAGGTCCGAGTTCGAAAGAAAGATAGACTCCGCGATATTTCGAGCGGCGTCCAACGCCTCTCGCTTGGCCTCGAAAGCAACGCGTCTCTCCTGCGAGATGCAACCCAGTTCAATGGCTTTCGGCGTCAACCTTTGGTCGGCGTTGTCTGCCCTGAGGGACAGCCGGAATTCCGCCCGCGATGTGAACATGCGATACGGTTCCGATACCCCGCGCGTCACAAGATCATCAATCATGACGCCAATGTAGCTCTCGCTACGACCGAATCGCACCTGCTCTCGCCCCATGGCATCGGCCGCCGCATTCAAGCCAGCGACCAATCCCTGAGCCGCCGCTTCCTCGTACCCTGTCGTGCCGTTGATCTGACCAGCAAGGAAAAGACCGTTGACGGCTCGAACGGCCAGTGTGGAGTTCAGTTCCCTCGGGTCGACGTAATCGTATTCGATGGCATATCCCGGTTGCAATATTCGGACATCTTCAAGTCCGACGATACTTCTAACGTATCGCTCCTGCACGTCTTCGGGAAGCGAGGTCGATATCCCGTTCGGATAAACAGTGTCATCGTCCAGTCCCTCCGGTTCCAGAAAGATCTGGTGGCTGTCCTTTTCCGAGAATCTTACCACCTTGTCTTCGATGGAGGGACAGTACCTTGGCCCAACGCCACTGATGTGACCGCCGTACATGGCAGAACGGGAAAGATTCTCCCGGATGATATCGTGGGTCTTCTGGTTGGTATGCGTAATCCCACAGGAGACCTGTCTGGCCGTGACTGTCTTGGAGAGGAAAGAAAAAAGCGTCGGGTCATCGTCACCCGGTTGGCTTTCCAAGACGTCCCAGTTGATGGTTTTGCCATCCAGACGAGGTGGCGTTCCAGTCTTCAACCGTCCGAGGTTCAACCCGAAATCGTCAATGCGTTCCGCCAAACGGACAGAAGGCCGATCTCCCATACGACCGCCGGGATAGTGATGATCCCCGATATGAATGATTCCACGCAGGAAGGTGCCGCTCGTCAGAACGACCGTCGCGCATCTCAATGTCATATCGTCGGCAAGAACAACGCCAGTGACCGTTTGTCCATCCAGTAGAAAATCAACAACTTCCGCTTCGATTACATGCAGATTGACAATGCCTGACAAGGCTTTCTGCATGCCGGCCCGGTACAACTTGCGATCCGCCTGAGCGCGCGGGCCTTGAACCGCCGGACCTTTTCTACGGTTCAGCAAGCGAAACTGTATGCCGGCTTGGTCCGCCACGCGGCCCATTACACCGTCCATCGCGTCGATTTCGCGAACGAGGTGTCCCTTTCCCAAGCCACCAATTGCCGGATTGCAGGACATCACGCCAAGATCTGTCTTCCGCAATGTGATCAGAGCGGTCTCAGCGCCCATCCGCGCTGCGGCGGCGGCAGCTTCGGTGCCGGCATGACCCCCGCCGATGACGACGACGTCGAACTGATTTTGTTTCACGTGAAACACTCCTCACTTGCCGACACAGAAGCTGGAAAAGATCTCGTCGAGCAAATGCTCAACATCGACATATCCCAACAGTGCGCTCATTGACCTTGCAGCCACGCGAATCTCTTCACTTGCGACATCATACAGATCGGGGCCATCGTCCAACAGCACAAGTGCCGCCTGCAGATGGTCCTTGCCTTTTTCAAGCACCTGACGATGCCGAACCCGACTTGCAACGCCCGCCCCTGCACTCAAGTCCTGCAAGATGCCCTTCAACGTGTCGAGAAACCCGGAAACGCCGTAGCCTGTCAAACCCGAAACGCCGTCAGTTTCGCCCGACATATCTGCCTTTCCAGTCAGCACAATATCGTTCTGTCTCACCGCGAGAACCGGAGCTCCCCCTGGCTCCAGCAGATGTACACGAACATCCGCCCGATCCGCTCTCATCTTGGCCCGATCAACGCCCAGGGCCTCGACAACGTCGCTCGTGTCACGAAGTCCGGCCGTATCGATCAAGGTGACCGCGAACCCCCCAATATCCATGCGGACTTCGATGACGTCCCGTGTGGTCCCAGCCACCTCGGACGTGATCGCTGCATCCCGGCCGGCCAGAAAATTCAGAAGCGTGGATTTTCCGACATTCGGTGAACCAACAATGGCAACCTCGAATCCCGTTCTCACACGTTCGGCTGCGGTCAGCCCCGACAGTTGAGCAGCAATCTGATCGTGAACATTCGAAACGAGCCCACGCACTTCATCACTGACATCAACAGGCACCTCTTCATCGGCAAAATCAATCGTAGCTTCGAGCAAGGAAGCGGCACGGATGATGTCCCGGCGCCAGGAGTCGACCAACGCACCAAGGGCACCGGACAGCACCTCGACCGCTTGCTTCCGCTGGCTCTCCGTTTCTGCATCAATCAGATCGGCCAGCGCTTCGACCTGAGTCAGGTCAAGTTTTCCGTTTTCCAGCGCACGACGCGTAAACTCGCCCGCCTCGGCGTGCCGCAAACCGTCAAGTCCGGCCAGCCTGTCCAGAACAGCGGAAATGACGGCAGTGCCGCCATGTACCTGGAATTCGACCACGGACTCGCCCGTGAAACTCTTGCCGGCATCGAACACGAGAACAAGCGCCTCATCCAGAACCGCACCTTCGGCCCCGACCAGCTTGCGCAGCGCAGCGACCCGCGGCTTCGGCACATCTCCGCACAGAACTTTCCCGGCGGCGAGCGCCGCGGGACCGGAGACGCGAATTACCGAAACGCCAGCCTTTCCCGGCGCCGATGCCAAGGCAAAGATCGTATCCATGACATTGCCGGCGTCAGCTGTTCATCGAGTCGAAGAATTCCGCGTTCGACTTGGTCTGCTTCAGCTTCGACAGCAGGAACTCAATCCCGTCCGTGGTACCCATAGGGTTGAGTATCCGGCGCAGGAGGAAAGTCTTCTGCAAATCGGTCTTCTCGACCAGCAGATCCTCCTTCCGCGTCCCGGACTTGAGAATGTCGATGGCCGGGAACACCCGCTTGTCCGCAATCTTGCGATCCAGAACGATTTCCGAATTACCCGTCCCCTTGAACTCCTCGAAAATCACCTCGTCCATCCGTGAGCCTGTATCAATCAGCGCCGTCGCGATGATTGTCAGCGAACCGCCCTCTTCAATGTTCCGAGCCGCGCCAAAGAACCGTTTCGGACGCTGCAACGCATTGGCATCCACACCACCTGTCAACACTTTACCCGACGAAGGCACAACAGTGTTGAATGCTCTACCAAGTCTTGTGATAGAGTCCAAAAGAATGACAACATCTCGCTTATGCTCAACCAGCCGCTTGGCTTTCTCGATCACCATTTCCGAAACCGCCACGTGCCGCTGCGCCGGTTCGTCGAAGGTCGAGGACACAACCTCTCCCTTCACGGACCGCTGCATGTCCGTCACTTCCTCCGGGCGTTCATCGATCAACAGAACGATCAGGTAACACTCCGGATGGTTCTTCTCGATCGAATGCGCGATGTTTTGCAGGATCACCGTCTTGCCGGTCCGCGGCGGTGCGACGATCAGGCTCCGCTGACCCTTGCCAATCGGTGCCACGAGATCGATCACACGCGCCGAGCGGTCCTTGATCGTCGGGTCTTCGATTTCCATTTTCAGCCGCTCATCCGGGTAGAGCGGCGTCAGGTTGTCAAAGGCAACCTTGTGCCGTGCCTTCTCCGGATCCTCGAAGTTGATCTTCGTCACCGACACAAGACAAAAATACCGTTCCTCGCCATCCGGAGCCTTGATCTCCCCATCAATGGTGTCACCGGTCCGCAGCGAGTATTTCCGGATCATGTCCGGCGACACGTAGATATCATCGGGACCAGGCAAATAGTTGGCCTCCGGCGAGCGCAGGAAACCGAAACCATCCTGAAGCACCTCCAGCACCCCATCCCCGAAAATGTCCCAGCCCTCGTCCGCCCGCTCACGCAGGATCTGGAACATCATCTCGCCTTTGCGCATGGTCGAGGCGTTCTCGATCTCAAGCTCTTCGGCCATGGCGAGCAGATCTTTCGGACTCTTGGCTTTCAGGTCCGCCAGGTTCAAACGGTCTTCGAGGTCTTGGGTCATGGGTTACCCTCCAGGCAATGACGCCCGCTTTCTTTGTCTTGATGGGAAGCTGCTCCAGAACAGGAGTAGTGGCGTCCTAACCCATCCGCAGCACGCTCGTCAATCTCCATGGCCACACGGCCTTTCTTCCCTAGAATTTAATAAAGAATAAAAGGTTTTGGTTTTAGATAGGGAGCACCGTTAACTGTGGATTAACGAGTCTTACGAAAGTTTGTTCACAGCGTTCCGTCTTCGGGACATCCTTGTGGATACTTTCTCCAGGCATCGGCATCATGCCAGGCTTTCCTGACTGCGCGCGGCAGGAGACACATTGGACAGGTCCGTGTGTAAGTTCCGTGACAACGCCGCTGTTCACATCCTCACATTTATCCCTCCCACAGACAGGAAAAGGGATGCGAGCGATCCTGAACCACGGGAGTCGTCCCGAGGCTTGCAAGACAACGGATTTTTCCCCAAAACCATCCGGGTATCCGGCCACAAGGTTTCTCCCAGTTTTGTCCACATGAATCCTGACTTGATCCTCGCATCCGGCTCCCGAATCCGCGCCGATCTGCTGCGCGCGGCCGGACTTTCGGTCCAGTGCGAATCGCCCCGGCTGGATGAGGAGGCCATCAAGATGGCGCTTCTCGCCGAGGATGCCCCACCCCGGGACATCGCCGACGCTTTGGCCGAGGCAAAGGCCCGGAAAGTGTCCGGCAAGTTGCCGGCACTTCCCGTCCTGGGATGCGATCAGGTCCTGGAATTCGATGGCAGGCTGTTTTCGAAACCGGAAACACGGGAGGAGGCGCAGGCGCATTTGCGTCAACTGCGGGGCAACACGCACCGTCTGCTTTCGGCTGCGGTTCTTTACAAAGACACACGACCCGTCTGGCGCCATGTTTCCACGGCGCGGCTGACCATGCGGACCTTCACGGACGCCTATCTCGAGAGCTACCTGGACCGGAACTGGCCCGACGTTGCTGAGAGTGTCGGTGGGTACAAGCTCGAAAGGGAAGGCGTCCGCCTGTTCTCTCAGATCCAGGGCGATCATTTCACCATCCTTGGCCTGCCGCTGCTCGAATTGTTGAATCACCTTTCCCTGACGGGGGTGATCGAGGGATGAGCCGGATACCTCTTGCCGGGATTGTCGGCACTCCGGTCGACCGCTCCCCAGCGCCACGGCTGTTTGCCCACTGGTTGCGGGTACAGGGGTTGAACGGACACTACGTTCCATTGGACATCGCCCCCGACGTGCTCGAGTCGTGCTTGCGGCGGCTTCCGGACCTCGGGTTTCTCGGGGTCAACGTCACGGCCCCCTACAAGGAAAAGGTGATGGGCATTGCCGACCTGATTTCCGACCGGGCGACGCTGATCGGTGCGGCCAATGTCCTGATCTTTCGCGAGGACGGCCGGATTCATGCGGACAACACCGACGGGTACGGCTTCATCCAGAACGTTCGTCAGACTGTCCCGAACTGGGTGCCTCACGCTGGCCCGGCTCTCGTTTTCGGTGCCGGCGGGGCGGCGCGGGCCGTCATTGCCTCTCTGATTGATGTCGGTGTCCCGGAAATCCGCCTGACCAACCGCACCCGCATCCGTGCCGACCGCCTGCGCGAGGAGTTCGGCCACCGGGTCAAGGTCCACGACTGGGTGCAGGCGGGAAACCTCATCGAAGGCTGCGCCACCGTGGTCAACACGACCTCTCTCGGCATGGCGGGCAAGCCACCGTTCCGCGTGCCGCTCGACGGCTTGCGGCGCGGGATGGTGGTAACCGATACCGTCTACACACCGCTCAAGACACGGCTCCTCGAAGAAGCGGCGGCGCGTGGGTGTTCCGTCGTCGATGGCCTCGGTATGCTTCTGCATCAGGCGGTTCCGGGGTTTGAACGCTGGTTCGGCCAAAGACCGCAGGTGGACGCCGATACGCGTGATGCGGTGATGGCATGAAGTTCCGTCTCGGTCTGACCGGCTCCATCGGCATGGGAAAATCCACCACCGCGACCATGTTCGCCGACGAGGGCTGCGCTGTCTGGGATGCCGATGCTGCCGTGCACCGACTCTACGGCCGTGGTGGTGGGGCGGTTCTCCCGATGTCGGAAGAATTTCCCGACGCTATCGAAAACGGCGCCATCTCTCGCGACCGCCTTCGCACGATCATTGCCGCCGATCCGACCGCCCTGCCCCGGATCGAGGCCATCGTGCACCCGCTTGTCCTGCAGGACCGCGAAGCGTTCATTGCGTCCAATGCGGACAGGATCGGCGTCTTCGACATACCGCTGCTCTTCGAGACGGGCGGAGACAAGGCCATGGATGCCACCGCCTGCGTTCACGTATCCCGAGCCATTCAGCAACAGCGTGTGCTTGCCCGTGGCACCATGACCGAAGCGGATCTGGAGCGCATCCTTGCCCGACAGATGCCGAACGAAGAGAAATGCGCCCGGGCGACCTGGGTCATTGAGACCGATACACTTGAGCATGCCCGCGTGCAGGTGCAGGATGTGCTCAACGACATCCGGAACAGGCTGACCCATGCGTGAGATCGTCCTCGACACTGAAACCACGGGCTTCGAACCGGAGTCCGGCGACCGGATCGTGGAAATCGGGGCCATCGAGTTGTTCAACCACATGCCCACGGGCCGGACGTTCCACGAATACATCAACCCGGAGCGTGACATGCCGGACGAGGCCTTCGGCATTCATGGCATCGGCCCGGACCTGCTGGTCAGCGGACCCCGCGCCGCGAAGCCGGGCGAGGTCACGCTCAAGGACAAGCCGGTGTTCAAAGCTGTCGGGCAGGCTTTCCTCGACTTTATCGAGGACAGCAATCTGGTGATCCACAACGCCAGCTTCGACATGAAATTCCTCAATGCCGAACTGAAATGGATGGGCCTGCCGCAGATCGTCTACAGTCGCGCCGTCGACACGTTGGCGATCGCGCGGAAGAAATTCCCGGGCTCTCCGGCCAGCCTCGACGCGCTCTGCCGCCGGTTCGGCATCGACAATTCGAACCGCACCCTGCACGGCGCCTTGCTGGACAGCGAAATCCTTGCGGACGTGTACCTTGAGCTGATTGGGGGCAAACAGCCGGACTTCGGCCTTGCCGCGCCGGTGCAGAAGGGAAACGGATCCGCGCAGCAGGTCGAAACCGACTGGCGCCCGAAACCGCGCAGCACGCCGCTGCCGCCTCGCATCACGGAAAAGGAAAAGGCGGCTCACGCCACCTTTGTCGCCAAATTGGGGGAGAAGGCGCTCTGGCTCAAGACCTGAGCGCCCGGCCCCGTCAGGATACCGGCGCGGCTTCCTGCTGACGGCGCGCGATTTCCGCGCGGTACAGGGCAAGGAAGTCGATGGTGTCGAGGTTCAGTGGCATGAAGCCACCGTCGCGGGTCACGTCCGAGACGATGCGGCGCACGAACGGGAAGATCATCCGCGGGCATTCGATCAGCAGGAACGGATGCATCTGGTCCTCGGGAACGTTCTCGATCTGGAACACACCGGCATAATCCAGCTCCAGCACGAACAGGTGATCGCCCGTTCCCTTGGACTTGGCTTCGACCTTCAGCTTGAGGACGACCTCATACTGGTGCTCCGCCGAACGCTTCTTGGCGTCGAGGTTAACCTGAACCTGCACGTC
The DNA here is from genome assembly GCF_049803835.1 of Tropicibacter sp. S64. Classification (NCBI taxonomy): domain Bacteria; kingdom Pseudomonadati; phylum Pseudomonadota; class Alphaproteobacteria; order Rhodobacterales; family Roseobacteraceae; genus Tropicibacter; species Tropicibacter sp. S64. The sequence continues at coordinate 238,996 of NZ_JBNAGK010000001.1, forward strand.
CGGCTGGACCTCGCCGGTCACACCTTTCTGCGACAGGATGTTCTCGAACGACAGGTCGCGAACGAACTGCGCAAGGATGTTCATTTTCGGGGGCTGCGGGACTTGGGGCGCCGCGCCGTTTTCGTTTTCTGCCATGAGCCGAACTCCGCTGGGTCAAAATATCGCGCCAAGCCTTAACAGGCAGGGCGCAAAGGCTCAATGCCTCGTCCAGCCGGAGCCGGGGTGATTGGGAGCCTTGTCTTTCGGCACTTCGGTGAACTCGCCGTCGATCACGTCGCCGGGACGGTGTGCGGCGTAAGGATCGCGCTGTGGCGCATCCCGCCGGACATGCATTTCGCCGCCCATCTGGAAGGACGTGACCTTGACCCGGCTCCGCAACCATTTGAACACCGCCACGCGCACCGGCGGGAACAACAGGGCAAAGCCCACCGCGTCGGTAAAGAACCCCGGCGTCAGCAGCAGCGCACCGGACACGAGGATCATCGCCCCATGGGCCAGCGGCTCGCTCGGGTTTTCGAGGCGGGAAAAGGACGACTGCAGGTTCGCAATGGCCGCCCGGCCCTGTTGCTTCACCATCCAGGTGCCCAGGATAGCCGTGATGACCACCACCGCCAGCGTCGGCCAAAGCCCGATCAGGCCGCCAACCTGAATGAACAGGGCAATTTCAATCAAGGGCACCATCAGAAACGCGACGAACAACCACATGAGCGGGCTCCTTCCTTTCCCGGCGCAGGTAGACTTGCCTGCATGCAGCACCTACATAGGAACTCAACCGCATAAATGCCATGCATCGACAACATGAGGTGCCGATGAACTCGCCTATCCTGCAACTTCTGGTTCTCGCCGGAATTGCCATTTTTCTGGTTCTGCGCCTGCGCAGCGTCCTCGGCACGCGTGAGGGGTTCGAAAAACCCCCGGTGCAGCCGTCGTCCTCCTCGCGCCGCGATACCCGCGATTTCGAGGTGATCGAAGGCGGGCCGGATCATGACATCACCGACCACGTTCCCGAAGGTTCGGACAGTGCAAAGGCGCTCGCCGCGATGAAACGGATCGAACCCAGTTTCGGCGTTTCGGATTTCCTGTCCGGCGCGCGCGGGGCTTACGAGATGATCCTGATGGGTTTCGAGCGGGGCGAGATCGAGGATCTGAAGCCGTTCCTCGACGAGGATGTCTACGAAAGCTTCGAGCAGGTCGTCGACCAGCGCGCCGAGCAGGGACTCACCATCGAGGCGGAATTCGTCGGCGTTCGGGAAATGTCCCTGGTCGAGGCGACCTTCGACGACGCCACCCGCCGCGCGGAAATCACCGTGCGCTATGTCGGTGAACTGACTTCGGTGGTCAAGGATGATACCGGGCAGGTCATCGAAGGTTCGGCAACGGCGGTGAAGAAACAGAAAGACATCTGGACCTATGCGCGTATCATGGGCAGCGATGATCCCAACTGGCAGCTTGTCGCAACGGACGAATGATACGAACAGCCCTTGCAGCGCTTCTCGCCGTTCTCCTCATGACCGACCAATCCGACGCCCAGACCGAGGTGCAATACCAGATTCTCGGTTTCGAGGATCTGGACGGCTGGACCGAGGACAACCAGGACGCGGCGCTGCAGGCTTTTCTCGTGACATGCCGGGACATGGACGATCCGGATTGGCGGGCGCTCTGCGGGGTGGCCGCCGATGCAAGGAATGCGCGGGCGTTCTTTGAACTCTTCTTCCGGCCCGTCCTCATAACCGAGGGCAAGGACGCGCTCTTTACCGGTTATTTCGAGCCGGAGCTGGACGGCTCCCCCTACCCTACGCCACGTTACCGCTTCCCGGTCTACAAGATGCCGCCGGAAGCGCGGACGATCCGCCCCTGGCTGACGCGGCGGGATATCCTGACAAGCGGCGTCATGGACAACCGGGGGCTGGAAATCGCCTGGGTCGACGATCCGGTGGAGTTGTTCTTTCTCCAGGTGCAGGGCTCCGGGCGCATTCGATATTCCGACGGCCGCATGGTGCGTGTCGGATACGCCGGTTTCAACGGGCACGTTTACCGCTCGATCGGGCAGGAACTGGTGCGGCGCGGGGTCTACGACATCCACCAGGTGTCGGCGGAGGTCATCAAGAACTGGGTCCGCCGCAATCCCTTCGACGGAGAAGAACTGCTCTATCACAACGACAGCTACGTCTTCTTCCGTGAGGTCAGCGAGGTGCCGTCGGACAAGGGGCCGCTCGGCGCGATGAACCGCTCGATTTCGGCACTGCGCTCGATTGCCGTCGATCCGGCCTACACGCCCCTCGGCGCGCCGGTCTGGCTGGAGAAGGACGGCGCGATCCCGATGCGGCGGCTCATGATCGCGCAGGACACGGGGTCCGCGATCAAGGGTGCGCAGCGGGCGGATGTGTTCATGGGGACGGGCGACGAGGCGGGGCGCGTCGCCGGAATGATGAAGGACAGCGGGCGAATGATCGTCCTGATGCCGATCCAACGCGCCTATGCCCTGCTCGCGGACCCGACCTTATGAGCCGCAGGCGCCTGCGCCCGGACGAGCTCGACCTCTGGCAGCACGTGGCGAAAAGCGCAGACCCGCTGCACAAGCGTCCGAAGCCCGTGGAACGCCCGGAGCCGACCAAACCGGCATTTCGCCAGCCGGAGGTGAAGCCGCAGCCCCTTCCGGCGTTTGATATCGGCGAAATGACACCGCCGCACACCCAGACGCATTATTTCCCGAAGACCACCGGGCAAAGGCTCAAGGCCGAGCCGGTGCGGATGGACAGCAAAGCCTTCACCCGGCTCAAACGCGGAAAGCTGGCGCCCGAGGCGCGGATCGACCTGCACGGCATGACGCTCGACCAGGCCCATCCGGCGTTGAACCGCTTCATCGTGACATCGCACACGCGCGGCATGAGGCTGGTTCTGGTCATCACCGGCAAAGGTGCGCGCGAAGACCCCTATGATCCCATGCCCCACCGGCGCGGCGTGCTGAAACGGCAGGTGCCCATGTGGATGCGGCAAGCGCCGCTGTCGCTCATGGTGCTGCAGGTCGCCGAGGCGCATATCCGGCACGGCGGCGCCGGTGCCTATTACGTGTATCTCAGGCGCGAGCGTTAGAGCCGCCCGGCGTAGCGCGTCACGCCAATCGCCATCAGCACCGTTGTCAGCACGAAATACAGGGCGACGCCAAGGTATTGCAGCTCGATCCCGACGCCGAAGTCGATCAGTGCCCCGGTGATCCCGGGCCCAAGGGCAGATCCAAGAACCATGACCGCCGCCGCTGTCGCCTTGATCGCGCCGAGGTTTCGGGTGCCGTAGAACTCCGCCCAGAAGGCATTCGGCAAAGTGTTGTTGGACCCCGTGACCAGCGCCATGCAGAGGAGACCGAGGAGGGTGGTCCCAAGGCTTTCGCTGAAACCGTAGAAGGCAAAGGCCGCCACGGCCGGAACCTGGAACCACGGGATCAGCCGTGGGGTGCCGAACTTGTCGAGCAGCCAGCCGGACGTCAGCATCGCACCGAAGGTCACCGCGGTGTAGATCGGGAACAGCGCCACGAGGTCGATGTGCTCGAAGCCCTTGACCGTTGCGAAATGGACCTGCTGGAAGAAAAAGGCCGTGCCAAAGGCCGCCGGGCCAAGCAGCGCCGGCACCATGAACCAGAACAGCGGGTGGCGCAGGCATTCCATCCGTGTCCAGTGCCTCTGGTCCATGCCGAAGGACACATCGGACTCCGCATGGCTTTGCGGCGTGCGCTCCTGCGTCAGCAGCAGCACGATGACCGGCATGGCGACGACGCAGACCACCGCCGCGCCCATCCACAATATCCGCCAGTCCAGCACCAGCATGAGCGAGACCGCGCTGACCGGCAGGATCGCCTCGCCCAGCGCCACGCCAAGACCGGAGATCGACAGCGCCCTGCCCCGCGATGCGATGAACCAGCGCGACATGGAGACCACGGCGAGGTGACTCATCATCCCCTGCCCGCACAGGCGCAGCGCAAAGATCACCACTGGCAGCACCGCCGCCCAGGGATTCAGCGCCATGGCGAGGCAGGCGCAGGCAAACAGCAGAAGCACGATCACGCTCAGCACGCGGGTGCGGTAGAGATCGGTCAATGCGCCGCTCCAGAGCATGACCGCGGCGGACACGCTGGTGCCCAGCGTATAGATGCCGCCCCAGGCACCGTGGCTCAGCGAGAAGGCCTCGCGGATTTCACCGGAGAAGACGGAAATGAAAAAGGTCTGCCCGAAACTGGACAGGAAGGTCAGCAGGATGCCGACGGACAACCATCGAAAGTTGCCGAAGAGGAACTGAAAGAATGCCATGCGCAAGCTTTGTCGCGCATTTTCGCGGGCTGCAATGGGCCATCGCCCGGCCCCGTGAAACATTTGTTGCAGGGACCGGATTTCCGGCGAACCCGGCCGCGGCGAAAGGTCAGGCCACGGGTGCCAGTGCCGCGGTGACGTAATTCACCGACAGGTCCTTGTCCGACAGGCTCCAACGCCATGTGATCGGGTTGAAGACAAATCCCTTGCGGTCCACGGGCTCGAGCCCGGCCTTGCTCATCAGGTCATAAAGCTCGTACGGCGTGATGAACTTGTGCCACTCATGTGTGCCCTTCGGCAGCCAGCGCATGACATATTCCGCCCCGACGATGGCCATGGCGAAACTCTTGGGATTGCGGTTGATCGTCGAGCAGATGTGCAGCCCGCCCGGTTTCAGCAGCATCCGGCAGGCGGTCAGATAGGCCAGCGGATCGGCCACGTGTTCGACCACTTCCATGTTCAGCACCACGTCGAAGCGCTCGCCCCCGGCGGCAACCTCCTCGGCGGTGGTGTTGCGATAGTCGATGTCCAGCCCCGACTGTTCCGCATGGGTCATTGCCACCGGGATGTTGCGCGCGGCTGCATCGACGCCGACCACCTCCGCCCCCAGCCGCGCCATCGGCTCGCAGAGCAGCCCACCGCCACAGCCGATGTCGACGATCTTCAGCCCCTTGAACGGCTCCGGTTTCGAAAGGTCCCGGTCGAACTCCCCGGCGATCTGCGTGGTGATGTAGTCGAGGCGGCAGGGGTTCAGCATGTGCAGCGGCTTGAACTTGCCGTTCGGGTCCCACCACTCGGCGGCCATGGCCTCGAACTTGGCAACTTCGGACGGATCGACGGTGATCGTCATGACATTCCCCATGGTCTTTTCAGTGTCGCCCTATCATATAGTGAGCGTATGGATAAGTTCCCGAGCCAAAAACGCGCAGTGCAGTATCTTTATCCTCCCGTCGACCCGTTCGACAGTCGCAGGCTCACGGTGTCCGAGGGGCACAGCCTCTATGTCGAGCAGTGCGGCAATCCGGACGGCGTGCCGGTCATTGTCCTGCACGGCGGTCCAGGTGGCGGCTGCAGTCCGGCGATGCGGCGGTACTTCGATCCGCAGGTCTACCGGACCGTCCTGTTCGACCAGCGCGGCTGCGGGCGCTCCCGCCCCCATGCCAGCGTGAGCGGCAACACGACGTGGGACCTCGTTTCGGACATCGAGACGATCCGGGAGGATCTCGGAATCGAGAAATTCATCGTCTTCGGCGGCAGCTGGGGCGCGACGCTTTCCCTGATCTATGCGATCTCGCACCCGGAACGCGTCCGGCACCTCGTGCTGCGCGGTGTCTTCCTGATGACGCAGGCCGAGCTCGACTGGTTCTACGGCGGCGGGGCTGGCCAGTTCTGGCCGGAAACCTGGGCGCGGTTCCGCGACATGATCCCGGAAGAGGAACGCGGCGATCTGATCGACGCCTACCACAAGCGGCTGTTCTGCGGTGACCTTCGGGTGGAGACGAAACACGCACAGGCTTGGTCCGCCTGGGAGAATGCGCTTGCCTCTGTCTATTCCTCCGGCCATGGCGGCGAAGCGCCCGGCGATTACGCCCGGGCCTTTGCCCGGCTGGAGAATCACTACTTCGTCAACAAGGGCTTCCTCGACCACGACGGCTGGATTCTCGCCAACGTGCACCGGATCGCGCACATCCCGGGCGATATCGTGCAGGGCAGATACGACATGATCTGCCCGCCGCAGCGTGCGTGGGACCTGGCGCAGGCCTGGCCTCTGGTCGATCTGCACATGATCCGCAACGCCGGTCACGCCCTGTCCGAGCCGGGCATCAGCGCCGAACTGGTCCGCGTCATGGACCGTCTGGCCGAGCAAATCGGCTGAAAAGATCGCGGGTTGTCCGCAGATACGCGTTTCGTTCCCGACATTTTTGTCGTCATCTGACATAATCCTTTACAGATGCGGTACGGTTGTTAACTTTCCAGTCAATCAACGAAAGGATCGACAGGGATCGTGAATCCGGTTTTCAAGATCATCCTTCAGCGGCTGGCGCTCGGGCTACTGACGCTGCTCATCGTGTCCTTCGTGATCTTCACGGCGGTAAACATGCTTCCCGGCGACTTTGCCGAGGCGCTGCTCGGCCAGTCGGCGACGCCCGAGGCCGTTGCGGCCATCCGCCGGGACCTCAATCTCGATCAGCCGTTCTGGATTCGCTACTTCTCCTGGCTCGGCGCGATGCTCACCGGCGATCTGGGTGTCAGCTATGCGCAGCTCAACTTCCAGAGCAACATGGGCGCGGCAACGCTGAAGACCGTGGCGGACCAGATCGCGCCGCGTTTCGCCAACACCATGTTCCTCGCCGGGGTGACCGCCTGTATCGCCGTTCCCTTTGCGGTCGGCCTTGGGCTGCTGGCGGCGCTCTACCGCAACTCGGTCTTCGACAAGGGTGTGAACATCGCGACGCTGACGTCGATTTCCTCGCCGGAGTTCTTCCTCGCCTATGTGCTGGTCCTGTTCTTCGCGGTGCTCAATCCGCTGTTGCCGTCGATCGCCAACATCTACCAGGGCATTTCCTTTCAGGATCGCCTCGTCGCGACCCTGCTCCCTGCCCTGACCCTGACCCTCGTGGTCACCGCCCACATGATGCGCATGACGCGGGCCGCGATCATCAGCCTTCTGGCCTCTCCCTACATCGAGATGGCGCGGCTCAAGGGCATGTCCCCGCTGCGCGTCATCGTCAAACATGCCCTGCCGAACGCCTGGGCACCGATCATCAACGTCGTTGCGCTGAACCTCGCGTATCTCATCACCGGCGTGGTCGTGGTCGAGGTCGTGTTCAACTACCCCGGCATCGGCCAGCTCTTCGTGGACGCAGTGAAAAATCGGGACATCCCGGTGGTGCAGGCCTGCTGCCTGATCTTCGCCGGGGCGTACATCCTGCTCAACCTCGCCGCTGACATCCTGTCGATCATGACCAACCCGCGACTGAGGCATCCGAAATGAACACGGTACTCTGGATCGTCGTCGCGCTGTGTATCGTCGCGGTTGCTGGCTGGCTCTTCCGATTTGCCGGGCAGATGCTGACCGGGGGCAAGCCCTATTACCGCGACATGCCCTATGCCGTCGCCTTCGGCTTTGCCCTTGCTGCGGCATTGATCCTCGGCGGGGTCTGGCTGTACCTGCAGGCGCCGGTGACCGAGGCCGGCGTGCCGAAGGCGTCGGTGATCTTCTGGCGCTGGGCCGTGCATTTCCTTGCGATCTCCGCCGCGGCGGCTTTCGTGTTTCGCCTGCTCGGTCGCTTTGCCGGCACCGCAGGGTCGCGCAAGCTGTTCCGGCAAATGCCACTGACCGCCGCCTTCGGCATCCTCGTGGTGCTGATCTACGCCTTTGCCGCGATCTTCGCCGGGGTCATCGCGCCGCACGGTCAGGAACAGGTCTTCGCGACCGCGAATGTCGTGCCCGGCGGCAATCCGGCGCTGGGCGGCAATCCGGATTTCCCGCTTGGCACCGACCAGATCGGCCGCGACATCCTCTCCCGCCTGATCTACGGCGCGCAGAACACCGTCGGCATCGCCTTTGCCACCACGGTTCTGGCATTCCTGCTCGGCGGCACGCTCGGCTTCCTCGCGGCGACGCTGCGCGGCTGGGTGGACCAGCTTCTGAGCCGCGCGGTGGATGTTCTCATGGCCATTCCGTCACTCATCTTTTCCCTGCTGCTGATCACCGTCGCCTCGGCCTGGGTCAGCGGCACGGGACTGACCATCGCCATGATCGTCATCATCGCGGTGATCGACGCCACCCGGGTGTTCCGCCTTGCCCGTGCCGTCGGGATGAACATCGTCGTGATGGACTACATCGAGGCGGCGAAGCTGCGCGGCGAGGGTCTCGGCTACCTGATTTTCAAGGAGATCCTGCCCAACGCCACCGCGCCGTTGCTCGCGGAGTTCGGTCTGCGCTTCTGCTTCGTCTTCCTGACGATCTCCGCGCTCAGCTTCCTCGGCCTCGGTATCCAGCCGCCGTTGGCGGATTGGGGCACCATGGTCAAGGACCTCTCGGCCTTCATCAACTACGCCGCCTTCGCACCGCAGATCGCCGCCTCGCCCTTGCTGGCTGCCGGCGCGATTGCCTTGCTCACGGTGGCGGTCAATTTTGTCGTGGACTGGATGCTGCACCGCAGTTCGGGGCTGAAGGAGTGAGCCATGTCTGACCGCCCGATTCTTGTCGAAATGCGCGGCATCAAGATGGAAGGCCGCAGCGACGAGACCTGGACGCCCATCATCAAGGGCGTCGACCTGACCCTGCGCAGGGGCGAAGTGCTCGGCCTGATCGGCGAATCCGGCGCGGGCAAGTCCACGCTCGGCCTCGCCGCCATGGGCTTCACCCGGGACGGTGTGCGGATTTCCGAAGGGTCGGTGACCTTCGACGGCATCGACCTGCTCGCCGCCAGCGCCGAGCAGAAGCGCCACCTTCTCGGCAAGCGCATCGCCTATGTGGCGCAATCCGCCGCCGCCAGTTTCAACCCGGCGCACAGGCTGATCGACCAGCACACGGAAGGTCCGACCCAGCACGACGTCATGTCGAAGGCCGAGAGCGAGGCCGATGGCATGGAACTTTATCGCAAGCTGCGCCTGCCGAACCCGGACGAGATCGGCTTTCGCTATCCGCACCAGGTGTCCGGGGGCCAGCTGCAACGGGCGATGACCGCAATGGCCATGTCCTGTCGACCTGACCTGATCATCTTCGACGAGCCGACCACGGCGCTCGACGTGACGACGCAGATCGAGGTATTGGCCAGCATCCGCGACATCGTCGACGAATACGACACGGCGGCGATCTACATCACCCACGATCTCGCGGTGGTGGCGCAGATGGCGGACCGCATCAAGGTGCTGCTCAAGGGCGAGGAGGTCGAGGAAAACGAAACCCGAGACATGCTCGCCCACCCCAAGGAGGAGTACACCAAGAGCCTCTGGGCCGTGCGCGAATTCCAGCGGCCGCAAAAACCCGCAGTTGCGACCGATGCCACCCCCGTCATTTCGGTTCAGACCGTCACCGCGGCCTATGGCCATGTCGACGTTCTGCACGACGTCAGCTTTGACATCCACGAAGGCCGCACCGTCGCGGTTGTCGGCGAAAGCGGATCGGGCAAATCGACGACCGCGCGCTGCATCACCGGACTGCTGCCGCCGCGCATAGGACAGATCGAACTGGATGGCGTGGCTCTGCCCCTCGATTACCGCCAGCGCAACAAGGAGCAGCTGCGGCAGGTCCAGATGATCTATCAGATGGCCGATACCGCGCTGAACCCGCGCAAGCGCATCGGCGAGATCATCGGCCGCCCGGTCGAGTTCTACATGGGGCTGAAGGGCCGCGAGAAGCGCCGCCGCGTCGAGGAGCTGCTCGAACAGATCGAGCTTCCCGGCGCACAATACTACGACCGCCTGCCCTCGGAGCTGTCCGGCGGCCAGAAGCAGCGCATTGGCATCGCCCGTGCGCTTGCCGCCGAGCCGAAGTTCATCATTTGCGACGAAGTGACCTCCGCGCTCGATCAACTTGTTGCGGAAGGCATCCTGCGGCTGCTCGCGGACCTGCAAGATCAGTTGAAACTGTCCTATATGTTCATCACCCACGATCTGGCGACGGTGCGGTCGATCGCTGATGAGGTTGTGGTGATGAAAGACGGGAAGGTTGTCGAACAGGGGCCCAAGCGAGAGATGTTCCGTCCGCCGCACCACCCCTATACCGACCTGCTTCTCAGCTCGGTTCCGGAGATGGACCCGGATTGGCTGAGCAATCTTCTGGCCGAGCGCGGCGTCGACAACATCGGCGATGCGGCGGTTGACAACATGAACTGAATCCGAGCCAATTCGGACCAAGAACAGGCGGCCTGACCGCCAGACAACAGGGAGACCAACAATGACACGCATCAGCAGACGCGCTCTTCTGACCACCGGCGCCGCCGCCGGTGTTCTGGCCGCTTCCGGCCTGCCGCTTCGGGCGCAGGCCAAGCGCGGCGGACGCCTTCGCGCGGGCCTGTCCGGGGCAAACACCTCCGACAGCTGGGACAGCCGGACCCACTCCGACCTGTTCATGATCGCCTCCGCGCAGGGCGGCGTCTTCGACAGTCTGACGGAGATCAAGGCCGACGGCTCGCTCGCTGGCGAATTGGCGGAAAGCTGGGAAGCGTCGCCGGACGCGAAGACCTGGACCTTCAACCTGCGTCAGGGCGTGACCTTCCACAACGGCAAGGCCTTCGGCGCGGACGACGTGATCGCGTCGCTGCAGCTGCACGTTGCCGAGGATTCCAAATCCGCCGCCAAGCCCATCGTTTCGGCCATCACCGAGATGAAGAAGATCACCGACAACCAGGTGCAGTTCACGCTGGAATCCGGCAACGCCGACTTCCCGTACCTGATGTCGGACTATCACCTGCTGATGTACCCGGCGGGTCAGATCGACGAAGCCATCGCCAACGGCATCGGCACCGGCCTTTACAGCGTCGTCAGCTTCGAGCCGGGTGTGCGTTTCGTCGGCAAGCGGGTCGACAGCCACTACAAGGGTGACAGCGCGGGCTTCTTCGACGAGATCGAGTACATCGCGATCAACGACAACACCGCCCGGATGAACGCACTGATGACCGGGCAGGTCGAGGCGATCAACCGGATCGACTTCAAGACCGAAGCGCTGCTCAAGGCGAACCCGATGGTCCGCATCCAGGAAGTGACCGGCAACCAGCAGTATACCTTCCCGATGCTGACCAACGTCGCTCCGCTGAACGATGTGAACGTACGCCGTGCTCTGAAATTCGCGATCAACCGCCAGGAAATGGTCGACAAGATCCTGCTTGGCCACGGCCGCGTCGGTAACGACACCCCCATTGGCCCCGCCAACCAGTACTTCAACGGGGACATGGAGCAGACCGCCTACGATCCGGACAAGGCGAAGTTCTACCTCAAGGAAGCGGGTCTTTCGTCGCTCGACATCGACCTTTCCGCTTCCAATGCCGCCTTCGAAGGTGCAGTCGACGCGGCCCAGCTTTATCAGGCCTCGGCCAAGGCCGCCGGCATCAACATCAACGTGGTGCAGGAACCGGCGGACGGATACTGGTCCAACGTCTGGCTCAAGAAGCCGTTCTGCGCCTGCTACTGGTCGGGCCGGGCGACGGAAGACTGGATGTTCTCCAGCGCCTACGAAGAGGGCGTTCCGTGGAACGACACCCAGTGGGGCCGTGACGACTCGGAGCGCTTCCAGGATCTGCTGATCACCGCACGGGCGGAGCTCGACAGCGCCAAGCGCCGCGAGATGTACTACGAGATGCAGCAGATCCTGAAGGACGATGGCGGCGTCGTGCTGCCGATGTTCGCGAACTACGTGCAGGCTGTCAGCAACAAGGTTCAGCACGGCGAAACCGTCGGCAACCTTTGGCAGATGGACAACGCCCGCATGGCGGAGCGGTGGTGGATGGCGTAACGCCAGCCGTATTCTGAACAACAGACGCCCCGCCGGTTCGGCGGGGCGCTTCTGTCTCTACCTCTGCGGAATCGCCGTAAAGAGCACTTGCCCGCGCGGCAGCATGGCCGCGCTCCTGTCGGCCCGCCAGCCCGTGACCTGTGCCATATGCGACACGTCTTCGGACAGCACGTGATATGGCGGGCGGATGTCGTGAGTGACGACACCATCGGGCTGGCGAAAGGGCAGGGCGGCACGGGCCGCGTCCGGCGCAAGGAAGACCGTGAAGAGCAGTTTTTCGAGATTTTCGAACCGCCGGAGGTTGGTCAGCGCCCGGCGCAGGTAGGCCATCGGCAGATGCGGAAAGACGGCAAAGGCGATGGCGTGGGTGATGTCCGGTGACGCACCGGGATATTCGAACCGCGTATCGGCGACCAGCCTGTCGAGCGGCAGCCGACCGGGATCGGACAGCTCGGTCCGATGCCCCGCCAGCAGGAGCGCACGGGAGGCGTCGGTCGCCCAGTAGTGGCCCGGCTGGAGATACGGCACCGCCTTGCACCCGAGCCGCAACGCGCCCGCGCCAATGTCGAGCAGGTGGTGATGCGGGAGGAGGCCCGCCTCCTGCAGGATGGCCATCTGAACCCGCCCGGTCTCGTCCCAACGCCCGCCGACGATGTCACGGTGTTTCCCCGCGGCAATCGCTGCGTCGTGGAAACCCTCCGCGTCGTACGGGTTCTGCACCATGATGTCAGAGCACGTAGCGGCTGAGGTCGGTGGAGCGGGTCAGCTCCCCAAGGTGCTTTTCCACAAAGGCGGCATCCACGGTTACGGACGTCCCGGCCTGGTCGGGGGCCTCGAAGCTGAGTTCCTCGAACACCCGTTCCATCACGGTATAGAGCCGCCGTGCGCCGATGTTCTCCACCGACTGGTTCACCTCCGCCGCAATCTTCGCCAGCGCGGCAATCCCCTCGTCAGTGAAGTCTACCGTCACGTCTTCCGTCGCCATCAGCGCCGTGTACTGGCGCGTCAGGGCGTTGTCCGTCTCCGTCAGGATGCGCACGAAGTCCGCTTCGGTCAGCGGCCGCAGGTTCACCCGGATCGGCAGGCGACCCTGCAATTCCGGCAGCAAATCCGAAGGCTTGGCGATGTGGAACGCTCCCGACGCAATGAAGAGGATGTGGTCGGTCTTGACCGGGCCGTGCTTCGTCGAGACGGTTGTGCCCTCGATCAGCGGCAGCAGGTCGCGCTGCACGCCCTCTCGGGACACGTCGCCGCCCCGGGCTTCCTGCCGCGCCGCGACCTTGTCGATCTCGTCAAGAAAGACGATGCCGTTCTGCTCGACCGCTTCGACGGCGGCCAGCTTCACCTGCTCGTCATCAAGCAGCTTGTCCGCCTCTTCCGCGACCAGCACCTCGTAGCTGTCCGCAACGCTCATCCGCTTGCGCGTCGTGCGCCCGCCGAAAGCTTTCCCGAAGATGTCGCCAAGGTTCATCATGCCCATCTGGCCGCCGGGCTGGCCGGGAATGTCCATCATCGGGAAGGGCGAGGCGGTCTCGGCCACGTCGAGCTCGATCATGGTGTCGTCGAGTTCACCGTTCCGCAGCTTCTTGCGGAACATCTCGCGGGTGCCCTCGCGGGCATCTTCGCCGGCGATGGCGGTGATCACGCGGGCTTCGGCGTTCTCCTTCGCGCGGGTCTTCACGTCCTCGCGCATCTGCTCGCGGGTCATGGCGATGGCGGCGTCGACCAGATCGCGCACGATCTGCTCAACGTCGCGCCCGACATAGCCGACTTCGGTGAACTTCGTCGCCTCGACCTTGATGAAGGGGGCTCTCGCCAGCTTGGCCAGCCGGCGGGAGATCTCGGTCTTGCCCACGCCGGTCGGCCCGATCATCAGGATGTTCTTGGGGTACACTTCGTCGCGGAGGTCATCCGAAAGCTGCTTGCGCCGCCAACGGTTGCGCAGGGCCACGGCCACGGCACGCTTGGCGTCCGCCTGTCCGATGATGAACCGGTCGAGTTCGGAGACGATTTCGCGCGGGGTGAGATCGGTCATGTGGGGTCCTTTCAAGGTCAAGAGAGAGCCCCGGGTCAGGCTTCGATCGTCTCGACGGTCAGATTTCCGTTGGTATAGACGCAGATGTCCGCCGCAATCGCCATGGCGTCGCGGGCGACCGTCTCGGCGTCCTTCTCCGAATCTATCATCGCGCGGGCCGCCGCCAGCGCGTAGTTCCCGCCGGAGCCGATGGCGGCGACGTTGTGTTCCGGCTCCAGAACGTCGCCTGCGCCGGTGATGATCAGCAGGTCCGTGCCGTCGGTCACGATCAGCATGGCTTCCAGCTTTTGCAGATACTTGTCCGTGCGCCAGTCCTTCGCCAGTTCGACGGAGGCGCGTTGCAGCTGGCCGGGGGTGGCTTCCAGCTTGGCTTCCAGCCGCTCCAGCAGGGTGAAGGCGTCGGCGGTTGATCCGGCAAAACCGCAGACGACGTCATGCCCACCGGGAGAGAGGCGGCGCACCTTGCGGGCGGTGCCCTTGATCACGGTCTGGCCAAGGCTGACCTGCCCGTCACCGGCCACCACGACCTTGCCGCCCTTGCGCACGCCGATGATCGTGGTGCCGTGCCAGCCGGGGAAATCGGTATCGCTCATGGTCTGCCTCCTTGGGGTCTTGGGGGACATATGGGGGATTTGGCCATTCTTGCCAAGACGAAGCCCGTAAAACGGAAAGGCCCCGCCGACGAGGGCGAGGCCTTCCATGAAATCCGGTCAGCAGGGGATCAGATCGAGTCCTTGATCCAGCCTTCCAGCGCGGCCTTGGGGGCGGCGCCGGCGCGGTTGGAGACAACCTGGCCGTCCTTGAAGATGAACAGCGCCGGAATGCCGCGCACGCCCATGGCGGCCGCGGTGTTCGGGTTCTGGTCGACGTCGACCTTGGCGATCTTGATCTTGCCTTCGTATTGGGTGGCCAGCTCTTCGAGAGCCGGGCCGATCTGCTTGCACGGGCCACACCACTCGGCCCAGAAATCCACGACGACGGGAACGTCGGAGTTCTTCACTTCTTCATCAAAGGTGGCGTCGGTGACGGCAACGGTTGCCATGGCAGTCTCTCCTGGAAAATGGGGCGGCATGTCTTTGGAGGGGGAACGTATGGACGGCTTTGCCTGCCGTCAAGGTATCGTAGCCCGCCCGAGCGATTGTGTCACGAGGTCGTGCGACAGCGGCATATAGTGCGCGGTGGCCGTCCACAGCAGGGCAGTCCGGACCTCGCGCCCTGGGTAGACCTGCGCCAGAGCGGCGGCGTAGGCCCCCATCTGGCGCAGCAGCCCGTCCGGGGTTTGTTCTGCCGTCGCAGGGACTTCGCGGTTGGTCTTGTAGTCGATCAGGGTGATCTCGGCGTCCGTCACGAGGAGCCGGTCGAGGATACCGTGGATGCGCCCGAGTCCGGGCAGGTCGGCGGTGATCGGCACCTCCGCGAGGCTGTCCGGGGCAAAAAGCGCAGGGTGGACTTGCAGCACGTGCAGGGTTTCAGCGAGCAGCGGCTCCGCTTCGGGCCATTGACCGCGCGACTCGAGCAGCCTGTGCCCGGAGACTTCGCGGGCATCGCCGGGCAGGGGGGCGAGCAGTTCTATCAGCTCGTGGATGAGCGTGCCGCGCGCCTTCGCCACGTCTTCCTCGTCGCCGTGATCGCCAGGCAGCGCCTTTGCGCCGCCGAGGTTCGACGGGCTTGTGGCTGCGGGCAGGGATAAAGGTTCCGGGACTGGGGTGATGAAATGAGGCGGCAGGGGCGGTAGCACCTCCGGCGTCACGGGCTTGTCCGTCAACGCCAGCCCGGTCCAGTCGCCATGGGTCAATGTCAGGCCTGGGCCGTTGCCGAGATCGCCGAAGTCGAAGATCATCTCCTCCGCGCCGCAGCCGTCCATGCCGCGCTTGACCTTGTCGTACCAGGCATCGCCCTTCTTGCCGGTCTCCCCGGCGGCGGCGACGATCAGCCATTTCTCGGCGCGGGTCAGGCCGACGTAGAGCAGACGGTCGCGCTCCTGCGCTTCCTTCTCCTTCGCGGCCTCGATGGCGGCGACATGGCGCGGGGGCAGGCTGTCGCCGGTCTGCTTCCACAGAAGGCCGCTTTCGTCGCGCAGGAGGGTTGCTCGCAAACGGTCCTGCCGTTCGGCGCAGTCCGGCATGATGACGATGGGGGCTTCGAGACCTTTCGAGCCATGCACGGTCATCACGCGGAGCGTCTGGCCCGCGCCTTCAGCCGCGCGCTTGATCTCGAGGTTGTCGCTCTGCGCCCATTCGATGAAGCCGGTGAGCGAGGGAATGTCCGTGCGCTCGTAGCTCAGGGCCTGCGCCAGCAGCGCATTCACCCCGTCCTCGGCTTCCTCGCCAAGCCGCCCGATGAGCAGGCGGCGGCCCCTGTGGCGGGTCAGGATGCGCTCGATCAGGTCATAAGGACGCAGGAAGTCGGTCTTGCCGCGCAGATCGTCGATGATCGCCATTTCGGCGGCGAAGGCACCGCGCTTCTCGCGCAGGGCTTCCCATAGATAGGCCTTCTCCTTGCGGCGGTGCGCGAGGTCGAAGAGCCGTTGCTCACTTACGCCAAACAGCGGCGAGCGCAGGGCGGTGGCCAGCGCGAGGTCGTCTTCCGGCGTCGCAAGAAAGCGCAGCAGGGCCATGATGTCCTTGACCGCGAGTTCCGCCATGACCTTGAGCCGGTCAGCCCCGGCAATCGGCAGGCCCGCCTGCTTTGCGGCGCGGATGATCTCCGCAAACAGCCGCGAGCGGGAGCGCACGAGGATGAGGAAGTCACCGGCGTGCACGGGTCGGGCCTCAAAGTCGCCCGAGAAACCCTTCTCCACCGGCAGGGGCGTCTTCGCGTCGATGGTCTGCTTGATGAAGCGGGCGATGCGCTGGGCGAGCTTCACCGTCTGGTGCTGCGCCCCGACGCGATCCACCGGCTCGAACCACTCGCCGTCCTTCTCTTCCTCCACCTTCTCGACCACCGGCCAAAGGTCGACCCGCCCGGGCATGCGCTCCTTGAAGGCGATGTGCTTCTGATCGGGGGTAAAGCCGGAGGCTTCGGCGGTGTCGAAGGTCATGTCCACCAGCCGCAGGATCGGCGTGGCGGAGCGGAAGCTGTGTTCGAGCTCCATGGCGCTCAGCGGCGCGTCCGTTTCCAGCAGGCGTTCGCGGAAATCCTCGCGCATCCGGTCGAATTCCGCCGGGTCCGCGCCCTGGAAGCTGTAGATCGACTGTTTCTTGTCCCCCACGACGAAGATCGTGCGCCGAACGTCCGTTCGCGCGCCTTCCCCGGCGGTGAATTCCTGCGCGAGGCGCTCGATCACCTGCCATTGCACCGGCGAGGTGTCCTGCGCCTCGTCCACGAGGATATGGTCGATGCCGCCATCGAGCTTGAAGAGTACCCAGGCGGCAACCTTCGGATCGTTGAGCAGGTCGCGGGCGCGGGTGATGAGATCGTCGAAGTCGAGCCAGCCTCGCAGCTGCTTTGCCCGTTCGTAGGCCGGGACGAAATAGCGGGCAAAGTCATGCAGGGCGATGTCGCGCTCTGCGGCACGCAAGGCCAGACGGCGCTGCCGGGCTTCTTCGACCCGTGCGAGCAACTGCTCCATCTTCTCCACAAGCGCCGGAGCGGACTCGCGGACCTTCTTGACGAAAAGCCGCTTGTTCACCGTCCCGGCCTGCGTCAGTGCGGCGTTCTCGATCAGCGCCAAGCCTTGCGCGTCCGGCGCTTTCCACAGTTTCAGGGCATCCGCGAGCTTCTGGCCGTTCGCGCCGCTGCCATCGAGCGTCGGCAGGAAGGCGTCGAAGAGGGACTTCTCGTCGCCAAGGAAGACCTCCTTGCAGACGCCGTCTTCACTGAAGCCTTCGGGCAGGTCGTAGGCGGCGAAGATGTCGGCATTCGTCGGGCCGGGCGTGAAGGCGTCGCGGTTCGAGGTCAGGCCCGCCAGCAAAGCGCCGGTGTCATCGCCCGAAATATGCGGGGCAAGGGCCATCACGAGCGGCGCCTGCGGCCCTTCGACCATCTGATCGAGGATCTCCGCGCGGAGCATTTCCGCCGCGCGATCCTCCATTTCCTTGAACTGCGGGCTGACACGGGCTTCGAGCGGGAAGCGGCGCAGCAGCGAGGAGCAGAAGGAGTGAATCGTCTGGATGCGCAGCCCGCCCGGCGTCTCGATGGCGCGGGCAAAGAGCGTGCGCGCCTCGCGCAGAAAGTCGTCGTCGAGCGCGGTCTCGACGCCCAGGGTCCGCAGTTCGGCGCGCAACGCATCGCTGGACAGCATCGCCCATTGACCCAGCCGCTTGAACAGGCGGTTCTGCATCTCGGAAGCGGCCGCCTTCGTGTAGGTCAGGCAGAGGATATGCTCGGGCAGGACCCCTTCGAGCAGCAGCCGCGCCACGCGGTCCGTGAGCACGCGCGTCTTGCCCGACCCGGCGTTGGCGGCAAGCCATGTGGAGTTCCCGGGTGCGGCGGCATCGACCTGCCGCTGGGTGGCAAGGTCGCGGATCATTCCAGCACCTCCCGGAAAGGCTCGTCCGTCACGTCCCATTCGCCAAGGCGCGAGAGGTGATCGTATTCGGCAAAGTCATTGTCGGACATCAGCGCCCGCCGCGCGGTAAAGCCGCGATCCGGGGCGAGGTAGGCGCTGACGAGCAGGGTCAACTCCTCCCAGACCTGCATGGGCGGGCAATCCTCCAGCGGCGCGGGCACTTCCTTCGGCTCTCCGGGTTTCAGGGAAATGAACAGCGCCCGCTCGACGTGGTTCGGCATCAGGTTCGGGAAGGCACCTTTCAGGGCCATCGCCGCTTCGAGCAGCAGTTGCTTGTCGAAATGCCGCTGCTGGTCTTCGGTCGGGGCCTTGCCGGTCTTGTAGTCGTAGATATGCGCGCCGCCGCGTTCGTCGATGTCGATGCGGTCGGCCTGCCCCTTGAGGGTGAAGCCGAGCGAGGGAATGTCGACGCGGCCGCTGACCTCGAAATGCGCGGGGCGGGCTTTGGTCTGCCGTTCGGCTTCGGTTTCCGAGAACCACCCTGCCACCTGCCGCAGCTTGTCCTGCCAAAGCACGCGCATCATCGGGAAGGGCACGAGATCGGGATCGCCGAGGAGCTGTTCAGCATGCTTGCGCAGGGTCGCAGGCGTGATGAGGGTGGGATCGTCCCGGGTTTCCTTGACGAAGTTTTCCAGCACCTTGTGCACCAGCACCCCGCGCAGCAGCGCATCGGGCGCCTGCATCAGCGGATCGAGCGTCTTGAGGCGCAACACGCGGCGGGCGTAGATCGCGAAGGGATCGCGCACCAGTTTCTTGATGTCCGTCACCGGCAGTTCGCGCGGCCTTGCGGAGGCGGGCGGAGCCGGGGAGGGCCGCTTGGCCCTTGGCGTCTCGATCGGCGTTTCGACAGCGCGGGCGAGGGCGAGCCAGTGCTTGCCCCTTGCCTTCATCTCCCTCAGCGCCTCAGGCCCGTCCCGCTCCGGCAGGCCGGTCATCAGGTTCATCATCCGATTGAGCCAGCGCGAGGGCACCGTTTCGGCGTCGTCGGACTTCATGGACCTTGTCAGCCAGACCTCCTTCGCGGCGGCGGCCTGCTGGAAGTCATGTGCCGAAAGCCCGACGCGCCGTTCCGGCAGGAGCAGCCCGGCTTGCGCCCTGAGCGCCCGGTTCAGCCAGGGGTCCGCCCCCGGCATCTCCGGCCAGGAGCCTTCGTTCAGCCCGGCAAGGATCAGCAGGTCCGCATCCATGACGCGGGCTTCGAGCGTGCCCCAGATCAGGATGTCCGGGTGCACCGTATCGGGATTGCGCACTTCCTCGGCGCTGACGATGGCTCCGAAGAGATCGGCATAGTCGCGAGCGCTCAGCTCCGAGCCGTATTCGGCCTCTTCGGCAAGGTTAGAGACTGTTTCGCGCAGCTTCCGCCCCGTGTCCTTCTCCCAAAGCTCCCCCGATCCCTCCGCGCCGGGACCGGCGGCGATGGCTTCGGTCAGGGCAATGTGCCGGGCAATCCACTCGGTCAGATGCAGCGTGCCGGGAACGGGCCGGTTGCAGAAGGTCAGCGCCACCCAAGCCGTCCAATCCTCGCACTTGCGTTTCACGCCAAAGGCATGGAGCCGCTCTGGCGAGGGGTAGGGCATCCCGTTGCGGCGGATGTGCAGTTCGAGATCGCGGGTATGGCGCAGGTGTTCGCCATGGCCCTCGCCAGTGTTGGTCAGCGGATGCTTGAGCAGGGTCAGCAGCGCCTCGGCGGTCAGCGCCTCCGAGTAGAGCGCCGCCACATGGCGCAGGAGCCGCCCCGGCGGGGTCAGCTGCGCGGGCGTGCCGGCGCTGTCATCGGGGACGAGATCCCACCGGTCGAGCGCCGCCGTTACCTGCCGCGTCAGCATCCGGTCCGGCGTGATGAGCGCGGCTCGGGTGCCCTGTTCGGCGGCTTCGCGCAGGCGCAGGGCGATGGCGAGCGCCTCCTCGCGGGCGCTCGGAGCTTCGATCAGGGTCACGTCCTTGCAGGCCTCGCGCAGGTCCGGCAGGGACGGCCCTTCACTCAGCCACTGGTGCGTCACCGGCGCGGGGCGCAGGGCGAGCGAGAGCAGGCGATTGCGGGCGGGGGCTGGCGGGACATCTTCTGTCCAGCGGACAACATCGTCTCTGTTCAGGCCCAACTCCGCCATCAGCCGGGCGAAGCGATACTGCGGATGATCCTCGCCCTTCATCGGCTCGCCCATCCGGTCCCAGACGCCTTTCGGCATGTCGAAATCGAACCCTGGCAGCACGACGAAACCTTGCGGCAGCCGGGCGACGGCGTTCATGAACGCGGCAGTGGTGCCGCGCGAGCCGGTGGAGCCTGCCACGACGATGGGGTGTTGCGGCGGGGTCTCCTGCCACTGAAGCAGTCTCTCTTCCAGCGCAAAACGCGCATGGGAGGCGGCATCCGGCTCCGCGTCTTCGTCGAAGAAGGGCTGCACCGCGTTGAAGAAGGTCAGCGCCCGCGCCCAGTGCCCGGACTGGTCCGTCACGTCGAGATTGGCAATCGTTTCGGGGGTCACACCCTCGGCGTGCATCTCCTCCATCACGCCCACGAGGCTGTCGGCAAGGTCATAGAGCGCCGAGCGCGGCGCGAGGTCCGGTTGGGCTTCGAGAAGGCGGGCAACGAGGCCGGTCATCTCCAGCCTGCGCCGCAGCTTCGGGATCGGCGGCGGCAATTCCGCGCGACGTAGCGGATCGGCGAGGTCCGTCACGAGGCGGATACGTGGCAGCAGCCTTGCCGGGCCTTGATCGTAGAGATCGCGGATGCGCCGGGCCATGCGGGTCGTGTTGACGTAGAGCTCGACCCGGGCGAGCGCTTCCGGCGGGCCATCCACGCGGGCGTGAAGGCCGTCGATCAGCGCCTTCGCGAAGTCGACGCCGGGGGGCAGGGCAAAGAGGCGGCTAGTCACGAAGCATGTCCTCCGCCATCACGAGTCCTTCCGGATGGCCGACATCACACCACGTGCCGGGGTAGATCAGCCCGTGCAGACGGCCCGCATCGGCCATGAGGGTCCAGAGGAGGTTCAGCGAGAAGGCCTTGTCCTCGATCGCGCCGAGACGTTCCGTCTTCACGATCTGCGCGCCGGTATAGACGACGTCTCCTGTCCGCGTCAGCTGACCGTCCGGATGAAGTGTGAAATCGCCGGGGGTCTTGCGGCCAACGGCGTTGGCGTGCGGTACACACAGCAAGAGCGCGTCCATGACGTCCGGGTTCCAGGTCTCCGCCAGCAGGTCCAACGGATTGGGTCCGCGCCAGACCGCATCGGTGTTCAACGTGAACACCGGGTCCGGGCCAAGGATCGGCAGGGCCAGGCGCAGCCCGCCGCCGGTATCGAGAATGTCGGGCTGTTCGACGCTGACGTGGATGTCGGTCCCGTGCAAATGCGCGGCGATCTGGTCTGCATGGTAGTGGGCATTGACCACGCGGGTCGGGATGCCCCGGGTCAGGGCGAGCGCATGGTCAAGCAGAGGTTTGCCCGCGACGGGGATCAGCGGTTTGGGCCTGTCCTTGGTCAACCGGCCCATGCGGGTGCCGAAGCCTGCGGCAAAAAGCATTATGGCGTCTGGCATCGGGCTCTCAGGATGTTCAGGTGAGCTTCATCCGGCGCGGGCAGCGCGGCCAGCAGGGGGCGCATCGGCGCGAGAGACGGATGCGCGAGGTCGCTTTGCAGGTGCCGCCATGTGCGCGGGATCAGGTCGATGTAATGCGGCTTGCCCCGGGTGGCGGCCAGTCGGGCAAAGACGCCGAGGATACGCAGGTTGCGCTGGGCCCCGAGGACGGCAAGCGAAGCGTGGAAGTCGTCCGGTTCCCGCGCGGTCGCGGCGAGATAGTGGCTGATGCAGGCCTTTTCGGTTCCGGGCGAGACATCGCGGCGGGCATCCTGTAACAGGGAGATCAGATCATAGGCGCGGTGGCCGACCAGCGCATCCTGGAAGTCGAGCAGACCGGCGCGGGCGGGTCCCGTCCGCCCGGGAAGATCGAGGATGTTCTCGGCATGGTAGTCGCGCAGGATCATCACGCCTTCGGGCCGGGCGTGGAGGTCCAGTAGACCCTGAAAGGTGGCGATGGCTTCCGCCTTGCCTGCTGCGCCGGGGGCGTAGAAGTCGAAGGCGAGATCGACCATCTGCGCCAGACGTTCCGGCGTGGCAACCGGCAACCCTTTGGGCGCGGGGTGCCGGTGCAGGGCAATCAGGGCGTCAGTTGCGGTGAGATAGAGCCGCTTTTCGGTCTCGTGGTCCGTGGCAAGGCGGGCGATCAGCCCGTCGCCCAGGTCTTCGAGCAGAAGCAGACCATGCGCTGTGTCTTCCGCAAGGATGCGCGGCGCACTGAGGCCGATGGATGTGAGATGCCGGGCAAGGGTGGCAAAGAGGTCGACGTCGCCTTCGGGGTCCTCCATCAGGATGGCGGTCTCGCGCCCCCGGGTCAGGCGGGTATAGCGGCGGGCGGAGGCGTCCCCGGCAAGCGGCGTGTGTGCCGCGCGTGCCCAACCGGCCTCGTCAAGAAACGCTGTCATGCCATCAATCCGGCAATCAGGGTCGACCAACGGGCATCGGTCCACGCGATGGTCAACAGCCGGGCGTCCTCATCAGGCCCGTCGCGGAAGGCAAGGTTCAGGGCGTTCACGGGCGCGAGGTCTTCGAGCTTGTCCGGCCATTCGACCAGGCAGATCGCCTCGTCGAAAGCCTCGGGAAGGCCAAGTTCCACAACGTCGTCCGGTCCGGACAGCCGATACAGGTCGCTGTGCCAGAGCGCGCCGGCCTTTGTGTCATAGACCTGTACCAGCGTGAAAGTCGGTGAGGGGACATCCTCCGGTTCGATCAGGAGCGACTGGATCAGACAGCGGGCAAAGTGGGTCTTGCCCGCGCCGATGCCACCCGACAGCAACAGGGTGTCTCCAGCGCGTAGCGCGGCACCCAGACGCCTCGCAAGGGCGCAGGTCTGGTCCGGGTTCGCGAGGGGAAAGGTCTGCTGCTTTGCGCTCATGGCGCCAAGATACGCACCCGCCGCGGGGCTGCAAGCAGGTTCGGCGCTCCGGCTCAGCCGTTCACGGCGCGGGACTGCGCTGACCCGCCGATGGACCGGGTGCGTCTCGGCGGCGCGAGGGAGAAGCGGACCATGGTGGCGCCGGCCGACACCGGCTCGACGCTGAACCGCATGTCGCGGCCGTCGCGCAGGCGCAGGTCACGGCTCCACGGGCTGCGGTCCTGCATGGTGGTGACGTAGTCACGCAGGCCTGGCCAGATGTCGCTCTCCTTGCAGCCCTTCTGCCAGGTGTCGGTGGCGTCGGTGATGGTTGTCTCGTTGAAGCTGCTGTCCGGGTCGCAGTCCCAGAGCTGACGATAGGCGGTGTTGCAGAACGTCAGCACGCCGAGGCGTGAAAACACGGCCACGGCCTCCGGGAAACAGTCGATCACCGATTGCGTCAGTTCCAGTTCGGAGCGGAAGCGTCGGGTGAGGGAGATTTCGGCGGAGATGTCTTCGAGCAGGAAGGCGATGGCACCATCCGGGTGC
Source organism: Tropicibacter sp. S64 (assembly GCF_049803835.1). NCBI lineage: Bacteria > Pseudomonadati > Pseudomonadota > Alphaproteobacteria > Rhodobacterales > Roseobacteraceae > Tropicibacter > Tropicibacter sp. S64. The sequence continues at coordinate 262,780 of NZ_JBNAGK010000001.1, forward strand.
GGGCGGCCGGTGATCTTGTAGGTCAGGCCGGAGGCGAGGCTCCAGGTCTCGCAATAGCGGTCATCCCGGGCGGCGGCGACCACGTCGGTCAGTTGCTCGCGCCACGAGGCGTAGTTCTTCGGTTCCGGCATCATGCGGTTCTCGCGCATCAGGTCGAAGAAGCTGAGCATGTTGGGCCGGGCGGAGAGGAAGTCCATCGGCAGGCGCGTCAGGTCCACCAGCGCGGGATTGAACAACACCAGTCGACGTTCGCGATCGAAGACGGCAAGGCCGATGGGCAGGTGGGCGAACGTCTTGGCCAGCGTCTGGACGAAGTTGCGTTGCGCCAGTTCGGCCTCGATCAGGGTGTCGATGTCGGTGGCGAAATGCAGGACGTGGTCGTGGGTGCGGCGACTGGTGACCTCGAACCAGCGGGTCGAGCCGTCGATCTGCTCGATCTGCGTGCGGCGGCTTTCCTGCCAGGTATCGACGCTGTGCGTCACGGAGATCAGCGGCTCCGCTCCCTGATCCTGCCGCGCGACGAGATTGAGCTTGTCGAACGCCGCGTTGTTCCAGATCACCGTACCGTCCGGATCGGTCGCCCAGATCGGGTTCGGGGCGACGTTGAAAGCGGAGGTGAGCATTTCCAGCTCTTCGGATTGCACGATGTACTGATGCTGCATCGCCGGGCTGACGGGGTCGGAGCGCAGGGTCACGCGCACCAGCGAGCCTTCGGGGGCGATCAGCATTTCGGTGGCGGCGAGATCCTCCGAGACCAACACGATCTCGCGGTCCGGCAGGTCCTTTGGCAGATCGGGGAAGCGTGGCCGGAAGATACGGTAGAGATCGGCCCAGGTGAACCCGTCGTTCAGCGGTGCATGAACCACGTCGCGCACGTCCGGTGTCGTGTCCATCAACCGCCCGCTGCCATCGAAGAGAAAGACGGAGACGGGAGTCAGGGTGCTCCTGGCGGGGGACGACAGCCGACGTATGAGAATCCCGAACGCCATCCAGCCCAGAAGGAACAGCGCGACGCCGGTCAGGATTCCGATGGTCAGGGCCAGAAAATCGTTCAAGAACAAGTCTCACAGCGGTTGGGTTGGCAAGAGTCCACCTATCCGGAAAGTAGTTTACGAATTGTTAATACCCCATGCAATTCGAATGTATCACGCTTCGATTGGCCGGTTTTCCCCGAGTCCCGCCCCCGGCTGTGCCGCCTTTGCAACAATCTTGTGGCGAGGCCAGACGACCTCCACAACCGCGCCGCGCCGCTCGCCTTTGGGGTGGTCCTGGGCAAACGGATCGGAGGCATTGGCAAAGCTCAGCTCCGCGCCACTGCGTTCGAGCAGCGTCTTGGCGATGAAGAGACCGAGCCCCATGCCCTCGTACTCGGGCCTCGCCTTGCGTTCGGCCTCGCTGCGGCGGCGGCGCATGAAGGGATCCCCGATGCGCCCGAGCAGATGCTGCGGAAAGCCGCGGCCATCGTCGATGATGCGGATGGAGATGACGTCGTCGGTCCACAGCGCCTCGATCCAGACTGTGGAGGCGGCGAAGTCGACGGCATTCTGGATCAGGTTGCGCAACCCGTGGATGACTTCCGGACGGCGCAGGATCTGCGGCTGCGCATATTCGCCCCCGGGTCCGGCGCCCTCCTCCAGGACGATCTGCTTGCCGCGGTCCTGGTGCGGTTCGGCGGACTCGCGGATCACCTCGACCAGCGGCGCATACCGCATGTGCAGGTCGTCCTTCCCGGCACGGCCCATGGAGCGCAGGATGTCGCGGCAACGGTCCGCCTGCTCGCGGATCAGCAAGGCGTCCTCGCGCAGGTCCGGGCGGTCCTCGAGATCGTCGGCCAGTTCGGCGGAGGTCAACTTGATCGTCGCCAGCGGCGTGCCAAGCTCATGCGCGGCGGCGGCCACGACCCCGCCGAGGTCGTTGAGCTTCTGCGCCCGGGCCAGTGCCATCTGGGTGGCGGCGAGGGCGTCGGACATGGCGTTCATCTCACGCGTGATGCGGCGGGAGTAGACCGAGATGAACACCAGCGCGATGGTGATCGCCGTCCACTGGCCATAGACAAAAAGGTCGGGGATCCGCAGGATGAACCCCATCTCCGTCCGCAGCGGCAGGTGATAGAACACCATGCCGGAGACCAGAAGAAAGGCCGTGAGACCGAGCGTCAGGGTGGAGCGCAGTGAGAGCACCGAGGCGGACACCGTCACCGGGCCAAGCACAAGCAGCGAGAAGGGATTGTGCAACCCGCCGGTGAGGTAAAGCAGGAAGCACAGCTGCAGGAGGTCGAACATGACCATCAGGAAATTTTCGGTCTCCGACAGACGTTTGTTCTCGGGAAAGACGAAGATCGCCACGAGGTTCCCGACAACCGAAACCCCGACCGCCAGGTAACACAGCCCCAGCTCCAGCTGGAGATTGTAGAGCTTCTGCGCCACTGTGATGGCGGTCAGCTGGCCGATGATGGCGAACCAGCGCAGCAGGATCATGGTGCGCAGGCGAATCCAGTTGCTGCGCTGGTATTCGCTGGTCAGGCCGAGTTCACTATTTGCCATCTGCGCTCATTCGTCACTTGCAGGGGTTGTGGGGATTGTTACCTGTCGCAGGCATCCATGCAATGGGAGAGCCCGATATGCCGCGTCTAGCCTTGTTGTCCGCCAGTGTCGCGGTCCTCGCCCTGATGGGCGGCATCTGGTACGCCACGATGGGACCGAAGAGCGACGATCAATTCGCCGATTGCCGCGCGACGGCGATAGCCGGCGGCAACGACCAGATCGGCGGGCCGTTCGAACTGGTCAATGCGCAGGGCGAGACGGTGACGGACAAGGATGTGATCACCGAGCCGTCGCTGGTCTATTTCGGTTATACCTTCTGCCCGGACGTCTGCCCGTTTGACGCGGTGCGCAATGCCGACGCGGTCGATCTGCTGGCCGAGAAGGGCTATTCGGTGACGCCGGTCTTCATCTCCATCGACCCGGATCGGGACACGCCGGAGGTGGTCGGCGCCTTTGCCGGGAACGTGTCGGACAAGATGATCGGTCTGACCGGCAGTCCGGAGCAGGTCAAGGCAGCCAGCCAGGCCTACCGGACCTATTACAAGAAACAGGACGCCGAGGATGACTACTACCTCGTCGACCACTCGACCTTCACCTACCTCGTTCTGCCGGAACAGGGTTTCGTGGAGTATTTCCGTCGCGAAGTGACGCCGGAGCAGATGGCCGAACGCGCCGCCTGTTTCATCGACGCGTCTTGACCGGGCGCGAGGCCCCGGAGTCGGGCTGTATGTCAAGGGTTTGACCACCCTCCCTCCCCAGTCTACAACCCTTTGGAACAGGCGCACAGCGGGGAGGACGGGCAGTGTCAGACAGCAGCATCGACGAGTTGGGTGACGACCGCACATTGCTTCTCGTGGATGACGACGAGCCGTTTCTGAAACGCCTGGCCAAGGCCATGGAAAAGCGTGGGTTCGAGGTGGAAACCGCCGGGTCCGTCGCTGCGGGCCGCGCCATCGCGACCGCCCGTCCGCCGGCTTATGCGGTGGTCGATCTGCGGCTCGAAGACGGCAACGGGCTCGACGTGGTCGAGGTGCTGCGCGAGAAGCGGCCTGACAGCCGGATCGTCGTCCTGACCGGATATGGTGCGATTGCCACCGCCGTGGCGGCGGTGAAAATCGGCGCGACCGATTACCTGTCGAAGCCCGCTGACGCCACCGACATCACCAATGCGCTGCTGTCGAAGGGTGACGAACTGCCGCCGCCGCCGGAGAACCCGATGAGTGCGGATCGTGTGCGCTGGGAACATATCCAGCGGGTGTACGAACTGTGCGACCGCAACGTGTCCGAAACCGCGCGGCGGCTGAACATGCACCGCCGGACCTTGCAGCGGATTCTGGCGAAGCGCTCGCCGCGCTAGGGTCAGCCGATATCGAGGCGGTCCACGGTGATACTGATGCTCCTTTCCAGGTCCGCAAGACGTGTGACGTACCACGAATAGTCTTCGCCGGAGTCGCGCTGGGCTTTTTCCAACACGCTGCGGGTTTCCGCGGCGCGGGCCGCGCTGAGTGACAGGGTTTCGGCAATCGCGCCACGGGCCCGCACCATGTGGGTGAGCCGCGCGGCCTGATCCGTCTCCGTGTACATCCCGGTTTTGCGCCCGGCCTGCAGCATGGCCATCTCCTCGCCCTGCTCGCGCAGCATGGTGTTTATGTCCTGATCGAGCGCGGCAAGGTCTTCGAGCGCTTGCGAAATGGCGGGCGCGAGGGCGTTGCGGTCGAAGGGTTGGCTGCCCCCCGTCAGGTCGCGCAGCGCGCCGAGCGTGCGGCCCATGAGGTCGCGTTCGGAGCACAGGGCCATGCCTGGATCGGAGAGGTTCCCGGCGCAGGCACCCGCAGGAGCCGAGGCGTTCCGGAGGATGGCGCGGATGCTGTCCTCCAAAGCGATTGCGGTGTTGGTCACGGCGCGTTCGCGGGGCGAGGTCAGGGCCACGGGCTCGACGAGGAAGGGGGTGTCATTGCGGGAGGCTTCGGGGACGCCCGCAGTCTGGCTGCACGCCGATAAGGAAACAATCGCCATCCCGAGCAGGCAAACCTTTCGCAAGCTCATTCCTGACCTCCTGACTTCGCGACAATGTCGGGAGGGCTAAGATTGGAATGCGGCAAGAATGCGGCGGATTGTTTCCGCATCTGCGTCAATGCCGGGACTGTTGCCCGGGGCGCACGTTCAGAGCGGGTGGCGCTTGACGATGCGGTCGACCATCGTGCCATCGGGGCGCATATGATCTTCGGGAATGACGTGGTCGTCCTCGAAACCGAGGCGGCTGTAGAAGGCGAGCCCGCCGGTATTGTCCGAGGTGATCCGCGCCAGGATCGCCACGCCCCCGAGTTTCCGGCAATCGGCCAGGGTCTTGTCGAAGAGAGCGTATCCGGCGCCTTTCACCGGATTCTCCCGGTCGGTGAAGCTCGCGATGCTGTAGAGACCGTTCCCGATATCGAACGCCACCTGGAAGCCGACGATCCGGCCCTGATGCAGAACCACGTTACTGACAGGTGGTGTCAGCCGGTAGTCGCGGTCGAAACCCTCAAGGGTGAACGGCTCTTCATAGGCGGTGGTGCCGCCCAAGCCGATGATGTGGTTGAGGATGTGAACGCAGGCCGGGACATCCCCGGCCTGCATGTCGCGGGTTTCCAGCATGTCAGAGCGCTTTCATCAGGTCGAGGTGCCGCCGGGTGAAGTCCAGCCGGACCTGCACCGGGGGGCGCAGCAGGATCGACAGATCGGCAATCATGTCGAGGTCGGGTGCGCCGAAGAACTTGTCCGCCTCTGCGCGGGAGAACCCGGCGATCTGCGTCGCTTCCATCCAGGCGCTGATGCGGTCGGCCTTCTTGATCTGTTTCTTGAGCCGCGCCGGGGTCACGGCGGGCAGGCCGAAACGGATGTGGATGGCGGCGGTCAGGCGCTTGTCCAGCGTCTCGTAATCGGGACCGACGGCGGCCTTGACCGGGGAGATCATGTCGCCGATCACATATTCCGGCGCATCGTGCAGCAGCGCCGTCAGGCGTTCGGCCGGTGTGGCCTTCGGGCAGAGCCGCCCGAACAACTCCTCGACGAGCAGCGAATGCTCCGCGACGGAATAGGCATAGTCCCCCTTCGTCTGCCCGTTCCAGCGCGCCACGAAGGCGAGACCATGGGCGATGTCCTCGATTTCGATGTCGACCGGCGTGGGATCGAGCAGGTCGAGCCTGCGGCCGGAGAGCATGCGCTGCCATGCGCGGGGTTGTCGTGCCATCACTTGCCTCGGTCTATCGTGCTTGTGCGAGGTAGAAGCCGTTCCGCTCCATCCCGCCGCAGAACCCATAGCCAAGGTCGGGGAAGTGCTCACCCAGGAATTCGGCATACATTGCCTGCTGCCAGGGGCGTTCCGCTTCCAGAACGATCATCGGCGCGTTGTCCGAGATGATGCGGCGGGCCCCGAGCAGGGCGGATTTCTCGAACCCCTCGACGTCCAGATGCAGGATGGACACCCGGCGATGCGGCTCGACGAGGCTGTCCAGGGTCACGACCTCGACCATGACGGTTTCGTCGGTTTCCTTCTCCACGATCTTCGCGCGGGCCGCGGTGGCGCTGCCGCCCTTACGCGACAGTTGCAGGGGCAGTTGCCCGGGCGTCTCGCCCACGGCCACCGGGAAAAGGCTGACGTTGGGAAGGTTGTTGAGCGCAACCGTGCGTTCGGCGGCGGCGAAGCTGAGGGGATTCGGCTCGAAGCTGACGATGCGCGATCCGGCGGCCACGAAAGGCGACAGCGCGGGCAGGAAATCCCCGATGAAGGCACCGCCGGTGACGATGTCTCCCAGCCCCGTGCGACGCTGCATCAGGCGAAGGGTGTTCGGCTCGTAGACCTCGCCGCGGGCCAGAACCTTGGGAAGCTTGCGCTTTTCATAGGCTTTCGGCACGCAATAGAAGCCGAATTCGTTGACGCAGACCCGGTACTCGAAATCCACTGTGGCCCCCTTGCTTGCACAAGGCCATTGAGGCCGCCACACCGCTTGTTGTCAATTGGCCAGCCCTTTGCTAACCCGGCATCGTTTTAACGTGTGTCATCAGGAGCAAAACCCACCATGACCCAGGACTACGTCGTCAAAGACATTTCCCTCGCCGCGTTCGGTCGCAAGGAACTGGACATCGCCGAGACCGAAATGCCCGGGCTGATGGCTCTGCGCGCAGAATATGGCGAGGCCAAACCGCTCAAGGGTGCGCGTATCGTCGGCTCCCTGCACATGACCATCCAGACTGCCTGCCTGATCGAGACGCTCGTGGCGCTGGGCGCGGACGTGCGCTGGGCGTCGTGCAACATCTTCTCGACCCAGGACCATGCCGCGGCGGCCATCGCGGAGGCGGGGATTCCGGTGTTTGCCATCAAGGGCCAGACGCTGGAAGAGCACTGGGACTACCTCGACAAGTCCTTCATGTTCCCGGAAGGCGCGAACATGATCCTCGACGACGGCGGCGATGCGACGCTCTATGTCCTGCTCGGCGCCCGTGCCGAGGCTGGCGAGGACATCATCCCGGTGCCCCAATCCGAGGAAGAGGCTGTCATCAAGGCGCAGATCAAGAAGCGCATGGAGCTCTCCCCGGGCTGGTTCACCAAGACTCGCGACGCGATCAAGGGTGTCTCCGAGGAGACCACCACCGGCGTCCATCGTCTCTATGACCTGCACAAGAAGGGCCAGCTGCCCTTCCCGGCGATCAACGTGAACGACTCCGTCACCAAGTCGAAGTTCGACAACAAGTACGGCTGCAAGGAATCGCTCGTCGATGGCATCCGCCGCGCCACGGACGTGATGATGGCCGGCAAGGTCGCCGTGGTTTGTGGCTATGGTGACGTGGGCAAGGGCTCCGCCGCTTCGCTGCGCGGCGCCGGTGCGCGGGTGAAGGTGACGGAAGCGGACCCGATCTGCGCCCTGCAGGCGGCAATGGACGGCTTCGAGGTCGTGCTGCTGGAAGACGTGGTCGCGGATGCGGACATCTTCATCACCACCACCGGCAACAAGGACGTGATCCGCATCGAGCACATGCGCGAGATGAAGGACATGGCGATCGTCGGCAACATCGGCCACTTCGACAACGAGATCCAGGTGGCCAGCCTGCGGAACCACAAGTGGACCAACATCAAGGACCAGGTGGACATGATCGAGATGCCCTCGGGCAGCCGTCTGATCCTGCTCTCCGAAGGCCGTCTGCTGAACCTCGGCAACGCCACCGGTCACCCGTCCTTCGTGATGTCTGCGTCTTTCACCAACCAGGTGCTGGCGCAGATGGAACTGTGGAACAACGGCCAGAACTACGAGAATGGCGTGTACATTCTGCCCAAGCACCTCGACGAAAAGGTCGCGCGTCTGCACCTCGGCCGGATCGGCGTCAAGCTGACGACGCTGACGGCGGAGCAGGCGGCCTATATCGGCGTGACGCCGGAAGGCCCGTTCAAGCCGGAACACTACCGCTACTGATCACGAGCGGGTGCGGGGCGCAGCCCCGCCCTACGGGATGTCGGGACACCGCGCAGGCCAGATGGCCTGCGCGGTTTCTCATTTTTGAAGACAGGGGAAATTCTCCGAGCGTCCTGGGCGTTGAAAAACAACAACGGCGGTGTGAATGTGTGGGTGTCGCTCGCACCCGCCACGGTGCCGGTGCCGGCGTCCTTGCTGCTGCTTGGCTCGGCTCTGGCCGGTCTGTCCGGTGTGCGGCGGCGGCAAAAGACTGCATAAGGAGCGCCCATGCGCATCATCATTCTTGGAGCGGGCGCCATTGGCGGTACGCTTGCCTTCGAACTTGTCCGCTCGGGTGCGGAGGTTGTCGCCATCGCGCGTGGCGCGCAACTGGAGGCAATGCGGACCGGCGGGCTGAGGCTGCAAGCGCCGGGGGTGGACGAAACGATACGGATTCCGGTGGTGGCGCATCCGGCCGAAATCGAGTTCCGTGCGGACGACGTGATCCTTCTGTGCACCAAGACCCAGCACACCGTTGCAGCACTCGAAGACCTCGCTGCGGCAGGGGTGACAGAGCAGCCGATCTTCTGCCTGCAGAACGGCGTGACCAACGAACGCATGGCGCTGCGCCGGTTTCCGAATGTGCACGGCGTCCTGGTCATGCTTCCGGCTGCGTTGGTGGAACCGGGGCACGTGGCGGTCTTCGCCAAGCCAAAGCTCGGCATCCTCGACATCGGGCGGTATCCGGACGGCGTGGACGCGGCAGACGAGGCGCTGGTGCAGGCTCTGTCGAACACGCGCATCGCGGCTTTTGCCGATCCGGAGGTCATGGCGGGGAAGTACGGCAAACTGCTGGTCAATCTGAACAACATCCTGGAGGCGATTCTCGGTCGTGGCGTGGAGGTTCCGCAGATCAAGAAGGCCCTGATCTCGGAGGCCGAGGCGGCACTGACCGCCGCCGGCCTCTCGTGGCGCAAGGCGGATTCCAGCGATCCGCGCCGGGCCGAGTTCCTCAACATGAGCGATATCGACGGTGTCGCGCGGATCGGCGGCTCTACCACGCAAAGCCTCTTGCGCGGGGCCGGATCGGTGGAGACGGACTACCTCAATGGCGAGATCGTTCTGATGGGGCGGCTGCACGGCGTAACCACGCCGGTCAACGCAGGATTGTGTGCCATTGCCGGAGACCTGGCGCGCGCGGGGGTCAGGCCAGGCTCCCTTGATGGAGGCGCGCTGGCGCGCAGATTGGGCCTCTGAGGGCCTGCTTTTGTGCGCAAGTGAGCCGCAAGGCGGGAATTTCCCCTAGATTTGTGAGGCCCGCTTGTCCAAGGTGCGCTGGGATAAAAGCCTTTGGCAAAACTCAAGGGAGAGTGGACAGATGGGTAAACGCGACGATTTGATCGAAAAATACGCTGACGATCTGAAAAGCAAATGCGGCATGGAGCCGGACATGGACCTGCTGCGCAAGGTCACGATCGGGTGCGGCCCGTCGATCTATGACGCGGATGCCTCGACCGTGGCGTCGAGCCAGGACGGCGAGCTGGAGACCGTCAAGAACAACTTCCTGATCAAGAAACTCGGTTTGAGCGATGGTCCGGAACTGATGGACGCGATCCATTCCGTGATCGAAACGTATGGCAAGTCGGAACGCAACAAGTACCGCGCTGTGGTCTACTACATGCTGACCAAGCATTTCGGCAAGGAAGCCGTCTACGGCTGATCCGCGTCGCGAGCGGACAAGGGCCTTCGCACCGGCGGGGGCCCTTTTGATTCAAGGCGTCGAAAATTGCGTTTACTTGCCGTTTGCCAGGTTGGCAGGGGACAGGGTAAGACTGGTCGAAACAGGCCAGAAGGCCGGACTCAATCGGTTTCGCGTGTGGTGCGTAGGGAGCACGCGGGGTGACGGGGGTGCCGGTCCATTGGTCTGGCGCCCCCGCTTTGAGTCCCACGATCTCAGAACAAGGTCAGGACCAGGCCCATCAGGGCACAGGAGACAGTCGCGTAGCCGCCGTCGATCAGGGTCAGCTTGAGCGGCTTGCCTCCGTAGAGGTTGTTCAGGGCAATCCACGGCGCAATGAAGAACAGCCCGATGCCCGCACCGGAGACGATCCCGGCACCCACGCTGGCGACGCCGCTGGCGGCGAAGACGTGCCGCATCATGCCCGCGACGACCAGCTGGCACAGGAAACCGAGACCGAAGAGCACGGGGTTCGGGCCGCCCAACGGTTTGCCGTTTTCGTCGCAAGGAATGCCAGCCGCCTCCAGCCAATGCTTTGACAGCACGTTGTACCAGACAGCCCCCGCCGCGAAACCGGCGACGGTGGCGGCCAGAACGTTGATCAATTCCATGATGCCCCTCCTGTTGACGCAAGGGCATGGTGCCTCAGGTTTGCCGATTTGCCTACAGCGTTTCTGGTTTGACCTGAAACATGGAGAGGCACGTACGTCCCGGGAGTACGAAGTAGGCAGGGCATGCCTGCCTCAAGTTCAACCAGAAACGCTATAGGGGTTCAGGCTCCGCGAAGCTGGCCGGGCAGCATTTCTGCCAGAAGGTCCCAGACCATCCGCACACGGGGACTGGTCCGCAGCTCGCGGTGTGCCACCAGCCAGACCGGGTAATCCAGCGTCACCTCCGGCAGGACACGGATGAGCTCCGGGAAGGCCCGCGCGTAACCGACCGGCCCGACCCCCACGCCAAGGCCCGCCCGCAGCATTTCCCAGTGCACGGGATGCGTGGAGCCGGTGACGGCGAAATTGTCCTCGGTCACGGGCATGTCCCGGGCATTCAACGCCGCTATGAAATTGGCGTTTTCGTCGAAGCCGATGAGTTTGGCACGGGCGAGATCGGGCTTGTCCCGGATCGCCGGTGCGCGGTCGAGATAGTCCCGCGTGGCGAAGAACCCGGCGCAATCCTCGGCGATGAGCTTGCCGATCAGGTCCGCCTGATCCGGGCGGGTGTTGCGGATCGCGATGTCCGCCTCGCGGCGCTTGAGGTCGCGAATGGCGTTGGACGCCACGACCTCGACGCGGATTCCCGGGGCCTCGGTCGACAGGCGTTTCAGGACAGGCGGCAGGAGCCACGACGCATAGATCTCCGAGGCGGTTATGGCGACGAGACCCTCGACCTGCTGCGCCTGCCCGGAGGCCGCCAGAGAGACGGCGGCGGCGGCCTCGCCCATGGCACGGACATGGTCCATAAGCCGGGTTCCCGAGTTGGTCAGCACAAGGCCGCGCCCGACCCGCTCGAAGAGCAGCACGCCAAGCTCTTCCTCCAGCGCGGTCACCTGACGGCCCAGCGTCGGCTGCGTCATGCCCAAGGCCCGCGCCGCCGCCGAGAACGAACCCTCTTCAGCGGTGACAAGGAACGCGCGGGCGCGGTTCCAGTCGAATGTCACGGAACGCCAATCCATGCGGTATTGCATGGTGAGCATGTCTGTTTGTCAATGGGGTATGCGGCAGTGATGCTGTCGGAAGGGAATGTTGCCGGGACATAGTTTGTTCGGGGACGTGGTCCGCGTCGCCTGCGGCGCTTCCCCTGCGGTATTTGGCGAGCAAAGAAGGCCGGGGCAACGTGCGATCCTTGCGTCGCGGGCCGGATGCAAAAAGGCCCCGGGAATGTCCCGGGGCCCGGCGTGCCTGACAGGGAGAGGGTGTCAGTTCACCTTGTCGGCGTCGACCACGTCCTTCGCGATGGCGCGGGTCGGCTTGGCGATTTCGATCTGGCGCGGTTTCAGCGCTTCCGGGATTTCCCGGGCCAGGTCGATGTGCAGCATGCCGTCCTCATGGATGGCGCCCACGACGCGGACATGGTCGGCGAGGTGGAAGCGGCGCTCGAAAGCGCGGGTGGCGATGCCGCGATGCAGGTAGGTACGGTTGCCCTCGTCCTCGGCCTTCTTGGCGGAAACGACCAGCGCCTGTTCCTTCACTTCGACCGAGAGGTCCCGATCGGAGAAACCGGCCACGGCGATGGAGATGCGATAGGCATCATCGGCGGTCTTCTCGATGTTGTAGGGCGGGTAGGTTTGCTGGCTGACGTCGTTGGCGAGGACGCGGTCCATCATGTCGGCGATCTGGTCGAAGCCGACGGTGGCACGGTAGAGCGGTGCAAAATCAAAGTGTCGCATGGGAATCCTCCGTTTGAGCGATACCGAAAGTGCGGCGCCTTCCCATCGGGGACAGGCGTCTGTTCTGGTCCGGGACCTGGCTTGGCAGCGTCCCGGTATCGTTCAGGTAGGGAGCGATTTTCCGGGTTTCAAGGGGTTTGGCTTACTGCATTTCGACAGTGACGCGCCCGGCCTGTCCGGCAGCGTCGATCACTGAAAGCGTGGTGAAACCCGCGCCGAGGTCCGGGGCGAAGAAGGCGGCACCGCGCAGGTCGGTGCCGACCACCGCCCCGTTTGCCAGGAGGGTGAAGGGCGGGGTGCCGCCGCGCAGCTTGATCGGGACCGGGCCGCCGCTGGCCAGTTTCGCGCCGTCGGGTGGGAAGGTGAGTTGCAGCGTCGGCGCGGTCTCGCGCGGGCCGAAGCGTTGCAGCGGGGCCGGGAGCTGCGCACGGGAAACCAGCAGGGTTTCCGGCGGCGGCGGTGGCAGCGGCGCGGGGCGTGTGGTGGCGCGGCCCAGCACCTCGAAGAGCATGGGCGCGGCGAGATCGCCGCCGAAGGCGCCGGGCACCGGGGTGCCGTCCGGCCTGCCGATCCAGACTCCGGCGACGTATTTGCCGTTCCATCCCAAAGCCCAGGCGTCGCGGTGCCCATAGGACGTCCCGGTTTTGTAGGCCACGCGCCCCGGCGGTCCGGATTGCGGCGGCGGGGCGAGACCGGCGAGCACATGGCCCACCTGCCAGGCGGAGGCGCGGGTGAGGATCGGGCCAAGGGGCTCCTCGGCTGTGTTCTCGTGCCATGTCAGGGCATTCGCCTGCCCGCCCCGGGCCAAGGCTCCGTAGAGTTGCACCATGTCTTCCAGCGACACACCCACCCCGCCAAGCGAGAGCGCCAGACCCGGCGCACCGCCTTGCAGCTTGGCGTTCACCCCTGCGCGGCGCAGGGCGGACATCAGGTGTGCGGGGCCAAGCGCCTCGGTCAGCCGCACCACGGGGATGTTCAGGGACATCTGCAGGGCCTGCCTGACGGGCACTTCTCCCCGGAACACACCGTCGAAGTTCTGCGGCGCGTAAGTGCCGAATTGCACCGGGGTATCGAGGATCAGCGTTTCCGGGTGGACCAGCCCGCGGTCGAAGGCGAGGCCGTAGACCAGCGGCTTCAGCGTGGAGCCCGGCGAGCGTACAGCCTGCGTCATGTCCACGAAGCCCTGCCCTTCGGTCGCGGTGTACCGAGGCGAGCCGACGGAGGCGAGAATCTCGCCGGTTTCGATGTCGGCCAGAACAACAGCCATGGAGAGGCGCAGGTCCCGGCCGCGCATATAGGTCCGCGTCAGGTCTTCCAGAGCCAGTTGCAGATCGCGGTCCAGCGTCAGGTCATGCCGCCCCGGACCAAGCGCCAGAGCGCGGTCAGCCATATGCGGCGCGATTTGCGGCATGGGATAGCGGCCCAGAGGAGCGGGGTCGGACTGGCCTGCTCTGGCGTCTTCCATCGTGATGATGCCGGCCTCCGCCATGCGCATCAGCACGCGGTCGCGGGCGATGCGGGCGGCGTCGGGGTGGCGGTCCGGACGCCGGCTCTCGGGCGCCTGCGGCAGGGCGACAAGCAGCGCCGCTTCGGCGGGGGTCAGGCGACGGGGTTCCTTGCCGAGCCAGACAAGGGAGGCGGCCCGCAGCCCTTCGACGTTGCCGCCATAGGGGGCGAGGCCGAGATAGAGGTCAAGGATCTGCTCCTTGCTCAACTGCCGTTCCAGCGCCAGAGCGAGCCGCATCTGCCGCAACTTGCCGCCCCATTGGCCGGTGGTGCCGTCCTCCAGCAGCCTTGCCACCTGCATGGTCAGCGTGGAGGCGCCGGAGACGATCCCGCCATTCCACACCGCCTGCCACGCGGCGCGGAGGGTGGCCTGCGGGTCGATCCCGTTGTGCTTCCAGAAGCGTTTGTCCTCATAGGCGACCAGCATCTCGTAGAACAGCGGGTCCACCTGATCGGCGGAGACGTTCATGCGCCAGAGGCCATTCTCGATGGTGTATGCGCGGAGCAGTTCGCCATGCCGGTCCCGCACCTCGGGCGCGGTGGCGTGGACCAGTGCAGGCAGTTCGGTTTCGTCGATGATCCGGTCCAGCCCGTCGCGCACAAACGCGACGGACCAGAGGGCAAGGACAAGGGCGACCAGCCGTTTCATGGCGTTACGGCAGGATCGTCACGCTGCCGGATGCCGTGGTGGCGCGGTAGTCGGGCCGATACATGTCTTCGACCAGCGCCGCCGGATGGTGAAACTCCCCGGGCGAGACGGCGCGGAGAATGTAGGCCAGCCGGAACGGGTTGGTCCCCGAGTAGGTCACCGCGGCGAGGAACCTGTCCGAACGGAACTCGGCATTGTCTGCCTCCACCGGGTCGAGCCAGTCGAGCCCGCGCAGATCGCCGGAGCGCAGGAGGTTCGGGTTGTCGATCTCGAAGCTGGCGGGCAGCGGATCGTCCACCATCAGCCGCGCCTGCGTGCCGTCCGAGGGCCGCACCGTCAGCACCGCCACCATGCGGTCGCCAGTCCGGATCGTGTCGCCAAGCGGTTTGCCGTCCAGCGTGTAATACTCGCGGGTGAGCGTGTAGCCATAGCCCGTCGCCTCGGTCTCGCCCATCGGTACGCCGAGCGTGGTCAGGGTGACATCAGTGGGCGTGCTGGCGGTGTTCCTGATCACCATCGGTTGCAGCGTCTCCCCGTCGAGCTTGCGCACGAAGGGACCGGCCAGCGCCGCGCCGTCTACTTCCAGACCAGAAACGGTCGGGTCCTGCACCATCGCATGTGCCGCCAGCAGCGCCCAGCTTTGCTCCTGCGTGGACAGGGGCCGGGTGACGGAGGCGAGACGGGCGGTCAGGGCGCCGGTATCCACGGCATTGGAGCGGGCCTCGATCACCAAAGACAGGATCCCGGCGGTGTCGCGGAAGGTCGAGCCGTAGTCGGCGCGATACTCCCGCCCGCCGTTCGTCACTGGCCGGGCAATCCGCGCCGCGGCCTTGCTGAACAGCGCATCGGCGCGGGGTTGATCGCCGTAAGACGCCAGCGCCGCGCCCAGTTGCGCCTGTGCCATCGGCGTGGCGAAGGCGTCCGCCTTTTCATCGGCATAGTAGCGCAGGTCGCCCATGGCTGCCGCGCCTTCGCGGGCGAGGATCATCAGCGCGTAGGCAATGTCCTCACCGCCCTTATCGAAGTCAGGCGCATAGGCGATGCGGTTCTTCAGGTTGTCGAGGGCATTGCGGAAGGCGATGTCGGGGATGTCGTGGCCTTGCGCCTTCGCCCGGCTGAGGAAGTCGGTGACATAGGCATCGAGCCAGAAGTCGCCGGATTCCGCCCGCCACAGGCCGAAGGCCCCGTTGGCGGCCTGCCGTGTCAGCACCTTTGTGATCGACTGGTCGATCCGCAGCGCGATACGGGCCGGATCGCCGATGCCGAGCGGTTCGGCGACAGAGGACATGTAGAGCAGCGGCAGCGCCTGCGACGTCACCTGTTCGGTGCAGCCGTAAGGGTAGCGGTCGAGCCGCGCCAGCAGCCCCGGTGCGTCGAACCGGGCAAGGGGACCGGCGGAGACGAGGGCGGAGGAGCCTTCGGGCCGCAGGTTGGCGAAGATCTCCCGGTCGAGCGTGAAACTCTGCCCTGGGGCCAGCGACAGGCGGCGAGTCGCGCCGATGGGGGGATCGTTGGCCCGGACACCGAGGGTCAGCTCCTTGGTCAGGCGCATGCCATCGGGCGTGGTGAGGGCAATGGCGATGGTGTAATCGCCGGTGTCCTGAGCGGTGACCGGGATGGTCAGCGCCAGTTTCTCATTCTCGCCGAGGTCGACCTCCGCCGGGATCGCATCGGGTTCGAGCATGAGACCGGCGGAGGTGATCGACAGCGGCATCGTCCCGGTTTCGCCCTTGGTATGGGTCAGTTCCAGCAGCAGGCGGGACGTGTCCCCAGGCGCAAGGAAGCGCGGAAGCGAGGCGGAGAGTACCACGGGATCGCGCACCAGCACGTCCTTTTCCGCCTGACCCACGCCCTTGTCGGTCCAGGCCATAGCCATCAGGCGCACGGTGCCGTTGAAGTCCGGCATCTGGAAGGACAATGTGGCGCGGCCGTTCGCGTCCACCTGCACCGGTCCTTCGAAGAAGGCGACGGTGGCCTCGGTCGGCGGCGGGCTTTGCAGGCGCATCCCGGCATCGGAGTCGCCGCCGGAGCGGACCTGCCCCATGCTGCTGTTCATGCCGTCGATCAGGCGGCCATAGATGTCCCTGAGTTCGACGCCAAGACGGCGCTGGCCGAAGTAATAGGCGGCGGGATCGGGGGTCTTGAAGGCGGTGAGGTTGAGGATGCCCACGTCCACGGCAGCAACCGTGACATAGGCGGTTTCGCCCTCGTTCAGGCCGTCAAGCTGCACCGTAGTGGTCAGCGTCTGACGCGGCAGAGCCTCTTCCGGGGCGTCGAGGCTCACGGCCAGCTTGCGCGATCCGGGATCGACGGCGGCGTGGGCGAGGCCGAGGGCGCGGGCCGGATTGTGCCCGGCGGTCACATCCATCGGGCGGATCACCTGCGCCGTGACATAGACACCTGCACCCCAGTCATCGGTGACGGGCAGGGTCAGCGTGTTGTCACCTTCGGAGACCTCCACCGCCTGCATGGAAATCACCCG
Organism: Tropicibacter sp. S64; assembly: GCF_049803835.1. NCBI lineage: Bacteria > Pseudomonadati > Pseudomonadota > Alphaproteobacteria > Rhodobacterales > Roseobacteraceae > Tropicibacter > Tropicibacter sp. S64. Next base: position 279,510 of record NZ_JBNAGK010000001.1, read on the forward strand.
ATCCGCCAGCACCGTGACCAGCGCCTTGCCCGCATAACGCGGAACCATGCGCAGGGTCGCGGTCTCACCCGGCTTGTAGGCGGGCTTGTCGAGCGACAGCTCCAGCATGTCCGGCGTCTCGGCGGCATTGGCAGGCGCGTACCAGCCCGCGTCGAAGGTCATGGAGGCGGAGACATAGGCGCCATCGGTGCGCTCCACCACCACCTCGAACTCGCCCCAGGTCACATCGGCGCTGATGCTCAGCGGCGTATCGCCCAGCGTCCCGGTGCCGCGTTCCAGCGTTTCGCGGGTGGTGATCGGCTCCCAGTTCCAGTTGCCGTACAGCTGATACCACTGGTAGTGCCTGCTGATCCGGTTGACCTGCCAGCTGACTTCCATCGGCTCTGGAGACAGGTCCGGGCCAAGGGCGATCACGTCGAAACGGGCTTCGGCACCCTCCGGCAGGCTGTCGTCGAACGCCGGCTTGATACCGATCATCGCGGTCGGCGGAGCCACCGGGCGGGCGATCTCGCGCTCCACCGGACGGCCCGAACCCTCGGCGATGCGCAGGCGCACGGTGGCGGTCATCGGGCGGCCTTCCGGGTCCATGTCCGGGATCGGCAGGCTCAGGTCCGCATGGCCGGTCTCATCGGTTGTCAGATCGGACGGGAAACTTTGCGATTGCACGGAGACATCCGCGTCGTGGCGTCCGAAACGGTACTTCGGGTAGGCGTCGAGCGTGTTTTGTGCCCGCAGGATCACCTCGCCCTCGATGGGCAGGTCCGCCCCTGGCGCGCCAAAGAGGTACTTCGCATCGACACTCAGGTCCGGGGCCTCCAGCGGGTTGATGATCCCCTCCGGCAGGTTCAGGTCGAAGTCGATGCGTTCGGGGACGAAATCCTCGACCAGAACGGTTTTCGAGGACAGGGCCGGGGCGTCGGTATCGGCAAAGGCCTCCATCCGCCACGTACCGCGCGGAGCAGACGCGGCGATAGGAAGGGCAAAGACATGCCCGCCCGCCTTCCCGCCGTCCGAGACATGGCGCGAGTATTCAACGCCATCGGGGCGGGTCAGGACCATGGTCAGCGGCAGGTCCGTCACGGCCTTGGCTTCGGCGTCCCGGGTCAGGGCTGTCACATGGATGACCTCCCCGGCGCGATAGGCCCCGCGATCCGTGGCGAGGAAGGTGTCGATGGGGCCAGCAGGCGCACGCCCCTCGACGCCGCGATCCGACAGGTCGAACGCCGGATCGGTGAGCGAAAGGAAGGCGATGTCCTCTTCGCCCCGCGTCGCGGTAATCAGCGCGGGGGCCGCGTTGTCCTTGCCGCGCAAGAGGCCCGGGTCGAAATGGGCGACGCCCTGCGCGTCGGTTTGCACGGTTTCAAGGACGCGGTTGGCGGAGGAGATCAGAGCGATCTCGATGCCCTGCAGGGGCTCCGCCGTGCTCAGGCCCCGGGTGAAGACGGTCAGCCCGTCGTTGCCCTGCATGGTGGTCAGGCCGATGTCCGAGAGGATGAACCACTGCGTCGCCCGCTCGCCGTTGTCGTCATAGGGGTCGGAGCCCGGCACGGAGGCGGTCAACGCGTAAATGCCCGCGGGCAGATCGCCGATGACGTCGCCCATGGGCAGGCGTGTGGTGACTTCGGCGTTCAGGCGGTTCTCGACGATGCCGGTGCCTTTCCAGAGGTCTTCGGCCATCTCATAGGCAAAGCTGCGCTCCTGCCAGTAGCTGAGCGGTGCGCCGAAATAGCTGTCCTGAATGGTCCTGAGCAGGTTGCGGTCCGACACGCGGCGCAGGGTCAGGTCCAGCTCGGTGAGGTTCACTGTCTCCACCGGCAGGCCGGCATCGGCGCTCTTTGGCAGGACATAGGCGCGGCCGGGGAATTTCACGCCGGGCGAGCGGTCGCGGACATAGGCGGTGATCTCCACATCCTTGACCAGCGTCTCGCCTGAGGCGGCGGGCAGGCCGGAGCGGAAGGTGAGCGTATAGCGCCCGCCGTGCTCGACGCCGGTGACGCAGATGCGCTGCTCCTCGGCCTCCACCGCAAGGCGCGGGTCGGGCAGGCGGACATAGGGTGCGTAATCCTGCCCGGCGCGGATCAGCGGTTCGTTGAACTCGGCGCAGATGCGGGGTGTGGCGCTGTCGGCATCGACCTCATGTTCGGAGATGCGGAAGCCGTATTTGGCAATGGCCTCGTCCAGCTTGCGCGTCACTTCCGGGTTGCCGGTCAGGCTCTCGGCGAGGCGCAGCGGCGGGATCATGTCACGTCCGCGCCCCTGATCCTCCAGCATCTTCGCCATCAACACCAGAGCCGCCTCGCGGCCTTCATTGGTATCGCTGCGCAGGTAGGTGTTGATGGAGGCGAGGAAGGCGCGGTTGCGGTAGCGCGAGCGGTCGCTGCCGGTCAGCTGATCGGTCACGAGGTCTGACCATTGGCCATACTGCAACCAAAGGTCCACGGAGTCCGACTGCGCCAGCGCCGCGCCGGTCCAGTGGATCGCGTCGCGCAGGTTGCCCTGACTGCGGCTGCTGTTCGCGGCGGTCAGCAGCTGCTCCACCGTCCACTCGCCGCCGCCATGGCGCACGCCCAGTTCCCCGGCCTCGGCGCGGGCCTCCAGCAGGTCGCTCTCACGCAGGAAATCCAGCTCGGCCCGGCGGGTTTCGGCAAGGTCGATCACCGCCTGCGGCGTGTCCACCACCTGCGCGGAAATCGCGCCCTCATAGGGTTGGCGGTCCGTGATGTCCGACTTGGGGAAGCAGGAATTGGAGCGTTTGTTGAAGGTGAACGCCTTGCAAGCCGAGTTGTTCAGGCACTGCAACTGGCAGGCCTCCTGCGTGGTGTCGAACAGCGCTTGGAGGTCCGCGCCGTAGAAATCCACGTCGCGGGTGACGATCAGCCGCCGGTCAGGAACGCTGTCCTGCGCCAGCAGGGGCGAGGCTGCAATGAAGGAAAGAAGGGCGGCGGAGAGAAAACGGCGCATGGACACGCTCCTTTGAAGGAATGCCGTATCGTGCACCCGCGCCCCATGGTCTGGCAAGGATTCGGACCCTCCGGAAAACCATACCCACCGGGGCATGAACGCGGGGGTATCTGTCATTCGCGGCTTTTCGATCAAGGCGCCGGAAACAGTTTAAGCGGATATTCACGCCTGTTGGTGAAAGTGCGGATCGGGTCTTGGAGGGCACCTCATGAGCATGGCTACACGCCTTGCCGAAGAACGACGCGCGCGCCTTGCAGCGGAGCGCCTGCTTGAGCTCAAGCAGGCGGAGCTTCATGCCGCGAACCGAAAACTCGGCGCTCATGCGCTGCAACTCAGCCACGAGATCACCGAGACCCGCGCCGAGGTGAAGGAGGTCAGGGACGAGAACCGCCGGGTGATCACCCAACTGGGCGAGGCGACGCAGAAGATCGAACTGGTCGAGGACCAGCTGTGGAAAGCGCTGAAGACGGTACGCGACGGCTTTGCCATGTTCAACGCGGAGAACAAGCTGGAGATCGCCAACCCGGCCTACATGTCGGTGTTCGACGGAATGGAATGCGTCGACAAGGGCACGACCTACGCGGAGATTCTCCAGATCCTCGCGGAAGAGGGTATCGTCGACCTGCAGGGCGAGGGTAGCGAGGACTGGCAGTCACGCATGTACGCCCGCTGGGGCAGCAATCCGATTCCGCCCGAGACGGTGCGTCTGTGGAATGGCCGGTTCATCAAGATTCAGGACCGGCGCACGCCGGATGGCGGCGTGGTGTCCCTTTGCGTCGACCTGACGGAACTCATGCGCATGTGGTCCGCCATCGAGGAACTGCCCGACGGTTTCGTCCTCTATGATGACGAGGATCGCCTGATGATGTGCAACGATCCCTACCGTGCGATCTACAGTGCCAGCGCTCCGGCCATCGTACCGGGAGCGAGTTTCGAGGACATCCTGCGTTACGGGCTGGAGCGGGGCCAGTATGCCGAGGCCGTCGGTCGCGAGGAGGAATGGCTCGACGAGCGGTTGCGCCAGCACCGAAGGGCGGACCGCGAACTGGAACAGCAGTTGGACGATGGCCGGTGGCTGCGTGTGTACGAGCGTCAGACCCGCGGTGGCGGCCGGGTCGGTCTGCGCGTCGACATAACGGAGATCAAGAAGGACCAGCAGCGGCTGAAGGAGGCGACGATCCGTGCGGAGGCCGCCAACCGCGCCAAATCCGCCTTCCTCGCCAACATGAGCCACGAAATCCGCACGCCGATGAACGGTGTCGTCGGCATGGCCGACCTGATGGCGGAAACGGACCTGACGGAGGAGCAGCGGCTCTATCTCGACACCATCCGCTCCTCCGGCGAGGCGCTGCTGGTCATCATCAACGATATTCTCGACTATTCGAAGATCGAGGCGGAAAAACTTGAACTGCACCCCGAACCGTTCGATCTTGAGCGTGCGATCCACGAGGTGGTCATGCTGCTCCAGCCGACCGCGCGGGACAAGTACATCCAGATCCTCGTGGACTTCGACATGTTCCTGCCGACGCGGTTCATCGGCGATCCGGGGCGCCTGCGGCAAATCCTGATGAACCTGCTCGGCAATGCGGTGAAATTCACCGTGGAGGGGCATGTGCTGGTCCGCGTGGTCGGCATGCCGGAGGAGGAGGGGCCGTCGGCCATCCACATCACGGTGGAAGACACCGGCATCGGAATCCCGGCGGACAAGGTTGATCACGTCTTCGGCGAGTTCAACCAGGTCGAGGACGAACGCAACCGCAAGTTCGAAGGCACCGGCCTGGGGCTCGCCATCACGAAGCGGCTCGTCGAACTCATGGGCGGCGAGGTCTGGGTCGAGTCGGAGTTGGGCAAGGGCAGCTGTTTCGGCATGCGCATCCTGCTGCCGGTGGCCGAACCGGCGAGCTACGAACGAAAGGCTTTGCCCGCGCATCTCAAGCGCGTCGTCGTGGTGGATGATCACAGTGCCGGCCGGATGATCCTGTCGAAGCAGCTCGATATCCTCGGTCTGAAGACCGAGTTCTGCAAGACCGGCGCGGAGGCCATCGACCGGCTGACCGATCCACCGGACCTGCTGATCGCGGAGGAGGATCTGCCTGATATGATGGGCCATGAACTGGCAGAACAGATCCGGACCCTCGGACACCACATTCCCGTCATCCTGCTGGCCGACAACCCCGGACAGATTTCGACTCCCAGCAAGGACACGGTGCATACAGTCCTGCAGAAACCCTCGACGCGGCGCCAGCTCTTCGCTGCGCTGGAAACCGTCGTGTCGGCCGCCCCGCGTGAGGCGGCGTCGAAAAAAGAGGAGGCCTCGGCCCCAATCCCCGACAGGACACGCGACAACGCGCTGCCGATCGACGTTCTGGTGGCCGAGGACAACAAGACCAACCAGCTGGTGTTCCGGAAGATGGCCGCGTCCTTCAACGTGGCCCTGCGCTTTGCCAACAACGGTGTCGAAGCGGTGGATGCGTTCAAGGCGCAGCGCCCGGAGATGATATTCATGGACATTTCGATGCCGGTCATGGACGGCAAGCAGGCAACGCGCGAAATCCGCGAGATCGAGGGGGATGGCCCCCGTGTGCCGATCATCGCCGTGACCGCCCACGCGATGGCCGGAGACCGTGAGAGCATCCTGGAGGCAGGCCTCGACGATTACCTGACCAAGCCGCTGCGCAAGGCGGAACTGGGAGAAAAGATCAAGATGTACCAGCGCACGATCGTGCAGTCGAAGGCGTCCTGAGCGGTTACTGCGGCGTGGTGGCCGGCCGGACAAAGACCGGCTTGTCCGCCTCCGAAAGGTCGGGCCGATACGCGTAGCCGCCGCTGTCGAAATCGAGCAGCCCTGCGGGATCGGTCAGGCGTCGCTGGATGATGTAGCGCGCCATGGCCCCCCGCGCCCGTTTGGCGAAGAAGCTGACGATCTTCGCCTCGCCCTTCTTCTCTTCCATGAATTGTGGCGTGATGACGCGGATTTTCAAGGACTTGAGCGGCACCGCGCCAAAGTACTCCTGGCTGGCGCAATTGACCAGTACATCTGTGTCGAGGCTATCGGCCTGCGCGTTGAGCGCTTTCGCAAGGGTGTCCCGCCAGTAGTCATACAGGCTCGCCCCGCGCCGCGTCTTGAGCCGCGAGCCCATTTCCAGCCGGTAAGCCTGGATGCCGTCGAGCGGGCGCAGCAGACCGTAAAGCCCGGACAGGATGCGCAGATGTTCCTGCGCCCAGGCCATTTCCTCGGCCTCCAGCGTTCCGGCCTCCAGCCCCATGTAGGTATCTCCGGCAAAGGCCAGCGCGGCGGGGCGCAGGTCCGGCGCGCCCGGAGTCTCGCTGTAGGCCCGGAAACGGTCGCGGTTGAGCTTCGCAAGATCGTCGGACAGGTCCATCAAGGCCTTGAGGTCCCGCAGAGGCAGGTTGCGGGCCGTCTTTGCAAGGCTCCCGGCTTCCTTTAGGAAATCCGGCACGGTCATGTCCACGGAGCGCTCGCTCCAGTCCAGCCGCTTGGCCGGCGAAATCACGATCAACATGGCAGCTCCCCTTGTCTGCGTCCCGGGCAGAGTACCTAGCCTGCCTCCCGTAGAACCTCAAGGAAAGCCGCACCAAAACGCTCGGCTTTCTTCTCGCCGAGGAGGCGCTCCATGGAGTGATCGCAATCCGGTTTTTGCTCGGCAACCTTTGCCAGCAGCGAGGCCGAACAGGACAGGGGCTTGTCCAGACCTTCAGGTCCGCGCAGGAGTTGCGCCTGGGCTTCCATCAGAGCGTCGTACACCGTTCCCGTGCCGCGGCTGGCCAGCCTGCGCCGGGTGGGGTGCACGTCTTCCACCGCGCCGTTGATGACCTCCAGAAAGGCGCGGCCATAGCTCTCCAGCTTCTTGGCCCCGACGCCGTTGATGCGCGCCATCTGATCCATGTTCACGGGGCGGCGCTCCGCCATTTCGATCAGGGTGCGGTCGGGGAAGATCATGTAGGGCGGCACCTGCGCCTCGCGGGCCAGGGCAGTGCGCCGGGCCTTCAGGGCCGAGAAAAGCGGCGCATCCTCGTCGCTGACCAGCGCCTTGACCGCAGGCCTGCGCTCGTCGTCGGCGCGAACCACGGCGTCCTTCCGCAGTTCTATGCTTTCCTCGCCGCGCAGGATCGGCCTTGCTGCGTCGGTCATGACCAAAGCTCCATGGCGTTCCGCGTCCGGGCGCATCAGGTCACGGCCCATCATCTGGCGGAAGACCGCCTGCCACTGGCCCTTTGACAGGTCCTTGCCAACGCCGAAGGTCGGCAGGCTGTCATGACCGCGCTGGCGGACCTTGTCGGTGTCCTTGCCTTGCAGGATGTCGATGAGGTGCCCCGCGCCGAAGCTTTCGCCGGTCCTGAGCGCGGCGGAGAGGGCCTTGCGTACGGCTTCGGTGCCGTCGAACACCTCGGGCGGGTTATCGCAGAGGTCACAGTTGCCGCAGGGGTCCGCCTCTTCGCCGAAGTATTTCAGCAGCGCCTGACGACGGCAGCCGAGCGCCTCGGCCAGCCCCAGAAGCGCGTTCAGGCGACCATGGTCCGCGTCGCGGCGCTCTGGCGGGGCGTTGCCTTCGTCGATCTGGGCGCGGCGCAGGCGGATGTCGTCCGGGCCGAAGAGCGTCAGCGTCTCGGCGGGCGCTCCGTCGCGTCCGGCGCGACCGATCTCCTGGTAATAGGCCTCGATGCTTTTGGGCAGATCCGCGTGGGCGACCCAGCGGATGTCGGGTTTGTCGACACCCATGCCGAAGGCGACGGTGGCGACGACGATCAGGCCCTCCTCGGTGGCGAACCGCGCCTCCACGGCGCGGCGGTCGTCCGCCTCCATGCCGCCGTGATAGAAGCAACTGCTGTGGCCCGCCTCGCTCAGCGCGCGGGACAGGGTCTCGGTCTTGGCACGGGTGCCGCAGTAGACGATGCCGGACTGGCCCTTGCGGGCGGCGGCGAAGGACAGGATCTGCTGGCGAGGGCCGTCCTTGGGTTGGAAGGCAAGGTGGATGTTCGGCCGGTCGAAGCCGCGCAGGAAGGTTTCCGGACGCTGACCGTCGAACAGGCGGGTGACGATCTCTTCCTGCGTCTCGGCATCGGCCGTGGCGGTGAAGGCGGCAAGGGGTACGTCCAGCGCCCGGCGCAATTCGCCGATGCGCAGGTAATCAGGGCGGAAGTCATGGCCCCATTGGCTCACGCAATGCGCCTCGTCCACGGCGATCAGGCTGACCCGCGATTGCGCCAGCATGCGCTGCGTGCCGACATTGGCGAGCCGCTCCGGAGCAAGGTACAGCAGTTTCAGCGAGCCGTCCTGCAGCATGTCCCAGACAGCGTCCGTCTCTTCCTGCGTATTGCCGGACGTCAGCGCACCGGCGGCGACGCCCGCCTCGCGCAGCCCGCGCACCTGGTCGCGCATCAGGGCGATGAGGGGGGAGATGACCACGGTCACGCCCGCGCGCATCAGCGCAGGCAGCTGGAAGCACAGGGATTTGCCGCCACCAGTGGGCATGATGGCCAGCACATTCCGGCCAGCCGCGACCGCATCGACGATCTCGCCCTGGCCGGGGCGGAATCCATCAAAACCGAAGATATCCTTCAGGAGCGCCTCTGCGGGCGCTGTGTCGCGGGGCATGGGACCTGCCGGGTTTGTCTATATCTGCTCTCATCCCGACAGTCTCATACTAAGATTCGGTGAATCAAGCCCCGAGTAGCGGTATTCTTCGCAAATGTCGGGGCCTGAGAGCGTGAACTGACCTTAGACCAAAAAGTCTGCGCACCGCAGACTCTGGCTCAATACCCGTAAAAGACGCCTGCGTTGTTCGCGAGTATGATGCGGATCGCATAGATTCCGACGAGCGCCACCAGAGGCGCGAGGTCGATGCCGCTCATCGGGGGCAGGATGCGGCGGATGCGGGAGTAAGCAGGTTCGAGGATGCGGTTCAGGCCGTCCCAGATCTGCGCGACGATCGGCTGGCGCAGGTTCAGAACCTGAAAGTTGATCAGCCAACTCATGATGACGTGCGCGATGATGAAGAACCAGACAATGTCGAGGATCAGCATAAGGATTTGGAACAACGACTGCATCAGGCGCCTCTTGTTTTCGGAAAGACCGCGCAAGACCTAAGCATTCGCTGCCCGAAGGGCAAGCCGCGACGCGAGGTCGTGGTTGACGCGGCGGTGCGGCGAGGTCACCACAACGCGACGTCAGAAGGAGCCGCCGATGTATCCGTTTTTCCGCCTGTTCAAGGACATGTACTTCGCCCGCCGCGCGCCGCGCATCGGCTTCTTCGACACCCATGTGAGTTACCATCGCTGCATGCCCTGGGATCTCGACCTGTGGATGGAGCTGAACAACGGGCGGACGCTGACGCTCTACGATCTCGGGCGCATCCCGATGGCGGAGCGGGCCGGGCTGCTCGCCATCCTCAAGCGCGAGACCTGGGGCCTGACGATTGCCGGCTCCGTGGTCCGCTACCGCCGCCGCGTCCGGATGTTCGACAAGGTAAAGGTGCTGAGCCGCGTGGCCGGGTGGGATCACCGCTTCGTCTACATCGAGCAGTCCATGTGGAAGGGGAGCGAATGCACCAGTCATGCGGTCTATCGCTCCGCCGTGACTGACCGGAACGGTATCGTGACTCCGGACCGGATCATGGCGGCATTCGAACTCGACGCGACCTCGCCGGAGATGCCGGAGTGGATCAGGCTCTGGATCGCCGCGGAGGACAAGCGGCCGTGGCCGCCGATGACAGACGCGGAGGCTTGAGCGCCATCATTTTCCGACTTGGGCGACTCTTCCTTGTTCTGCTAGGACGAAATTGGAGTTTCCGGGTTTGGAGTATTTGACGATGACTTTCGTGATGAAGGCACAGGCGGCCTGTGTCGCCATCCTTCTTGGCAGCGGCGCACAGGCGGCCGTCCTCATCGAGGACTTTTCCGGCGGGTTGAATGGCTGGAGCGCCTACGAGACCGTGGCGGCGGGAGGTGCGGGCGGCACGCCCGGCGGTGCCACCGTCAGCCACGTCACCACGGGCGGTCCTGGCGGCGCGGGCGATGCGTATATTCAGTATGACGACGCCACGGCCAACTGGCAGCACGCGGTTTTCGGAAACGGCTGGACCGGCGACCTGTCGCTCTACGACAATGGCCTCTTTTCCATCGACTTCATCGAGTCCTTCGGCACGGCCAATCCCCAGCATCTCAGCTTCGGAACCCTGCGTATTTCCGGGTCCGGTCAGAGCGCGGTGATGGACATCGTGCCCGCAAACCCGACCGGAAGCTGGCAGACGGCCAGCATTGCCTTCAACGCCGCGGCTTTTGGTGTGTCCGCAGGTGTGTGGACCAGCATTCTTGGAAACGTCAGCGAGATCCGCTTCCAGACCGAAGCCGCGAATGGTGGCGAGATCGTCGGGCTCGACAACGTCACCCTCACGTCACCGGCCACGGTGCCCCTGCCCGCCGGTGGCGCGCTGTTGCTGGCCGCGCTGGGTATGCTCGGGCTGCGGCGCAGGGGATGATCCGGAGCCGTCCTAGGACATCGCGAGGATGCCGCCGAGGATGAAGCCCCCGATAAACAGTGTCTCGACCACGATCAGCGCGATTGCGGCGGGGCCGACGGCGAGGACCTGCTTGAGGTTCGTCTTCATCCCCACGGCGGCGATGGCGGCGAGCAGCAACCAGCGGGAGGCCTCGCCGAGCCATTCGGCGACGACGTGAGGGATCAGGTGCATCGAATTGAGCGCGGCCAGCGCAAGAAAGCCGATGACGAAGCCGGGTAGTAACGGCGGACGCCCTTCGCCGGGCGTGCCTTCGGTCAGCGAACGGATGAGCAGCGAGGCGACGAGCACCACGGGGGCGAGCATCGCCACGCGGATCAGCTTGACCAGCGTCGCGGTCTCGCCGGTTTCCTGACTGACGGAGAAACCCGCGCCGACGACCTGGGCCACGTCATGAATCGTGCCGCCCAGGAAAACGCCCGATTGTGCCGTGTCCAGATCCAGCGTTGCAACGAGGATCGGGTAAAGGATCATGGCGAGGGTCGAGAGCACCGTGACACCGACGACGGTGAAGATCAGCCGCTCTTCGGAGCGCTCGTCGCGGGGCAGGATCGCGCCGATAGCCATGGCGGCAGAGGCGCCGCAGATCGCCACCGCGCCCGCCGTCAGTAGCGAGAACTTCCAACTGGCGTTGAAAAACCTGCCGATCAGCAGGCCGAACCCGATGGTCAGCACGACGCCTGCTACAACAAGCGTGATGAGCGGCCCGCCGAGAGCCATCAGCAGATCGAGACTGATGCGCGCACCGAGCAACGCAACCCCGGCGCGCAGCAGGCCCTTGGCCGAAAAGGCGATGCCTGGCGCTGTCTTGCCGTCTTCCGCGAGGAAATGCACGGCGATGCCCAGCAGCAGGGCGAGCAGCATGGCGGGGGTGGCATAGTGCTCCGAGAGGAACTTCGCCGCGACGGCGACCAGCGTGGCGACCATCACGCCGGGGAACAGGTGCTCGACCTTGTCTTTCAACGTCTCCAAAGACTTGCTCCTCACCGCTCCACCATCGGAACATAGGGCCGCGGGTCCGGTCCGTTGTACAGGGTCAGCGGGCGGATCAGGATGTTCTGCCTTTGCTGTTCGAGACATTGCACCAGCCAGCCGGGCATCCGCCCGATGGCGAAGATCGGCACGTAAAGGTCCATCGGGATGCCGTGCAACTGGTAGATGACGCCGGAATAGAAATCGACGTTCACGTTGAGGCCGTGGCGGGCGTAGGGCTTCATCGCCTCCACCACTGCCTGCAGGATGGCGTACCACTCCGGTGCACCCATTTCCTCGCCAAGCTTGCGCACGCCCTCGCGCATGTGCCGCGCGCGCGGGTCTTCGGCGCGGTAGACGCGGTGTCCGAAGCCGGTGACGGCTTCGCGGTTGGCCCGCTTGGCCTTGACATAGGCGGCGGCGTTCTCGGGTTTGCCGATCTCCGCGACCATCTTCATAACGTCCTCCGCCGCGCCACCGTGGGCCGGACCGGCAAGGGTCGAGAGGGCCGTGACCATGGCCCCGTGCAGCGTGGCCTCCGTGCCGACGGTCACACGGGCGGCAAAGCTCGACGCATTCGCGCCGTGCTCCGCGTGCAGGATGAAATCCACATCCGCAAGCCGGGCGGCATTGGCGCTGGGCTTCTCGCCCTTGAGCATCCAGAGCCAGTTCGCAGCATGGCTGAGGGTCTTGTCCGCCGGCACCGGGTGCCGGCCATTGCGGATCGCCTCATGCGCGGCAACGATCATCGGAACCTGGGAGGTCAGGCGGATGCCGTTCTTCAGAAAGCCGTCCTCTCCCTTCTCGGCGCTCCCCGGCTCCAGCGCGGCAAGGGCCGAGACGCAGGTGCGCAGGACGTCCATGGGATGACCGTCCTTGATGCTGTCGATGATGTCGAAGATCGCGGGGGGCAGGTTGCGGGCGTCTTTCAGGGCTGCGTCGAAGGTTTCCAGTTGCTCTGCATCAGGGAGGTCGCCATGAATCAGCAGGTAGCACACTTCCTCGAAGGTCGAGTTCTCGGCAAGATCGTGGATCGTGTAGCCGCGATAGAGAAGTTCGCCCGCCGCGCCGTCGATATGGCTCACGCCGGAGCGTTCGAAGTAGATGCCCTTGAGGCCCCGGTTGATCTTCACGTCTTCGCTCATCATGGTGCCTTTCGGATCAGGGAGGTCGGCATGGCGGTTCTGGAGAGGGTTTTCGACATCGCCCGCACACGGCAGGCGCGGGTGGTCTTTCCGGAAATGGAGGATGCGCGTGTCGCCGTAGCCTGCACGCGGTTGAAAGCCGAGAGACTGGCGGAGCCGGTCGGGCTGGCGGAGCCGTCCGAGGCGCAGCTTGCGGCGCTCGTCGAAGCGCGCGGCATGAAGGAGGGGATCGCACGGCGGATGCTGGCCAAGCCGCTGTTCCGCGCCGCGGCCATGGTCGCGGCGGGGGAGGCGGATTGCATGGTCGCGGGCGCGGACAGCCCGACGCGGCGCGTGATCGAGGCGGCCTCCATCGCCATCGGTCTGGCGGAAGGGGTGACGGTGCCGTCGAGTTTCTTCCTCATGCTCTTCCCGGACGGGCGCGAGATGCTCTTTGCCGATTGCGCCGTGAACGTCGCGCCGGATGCGGAGGCGCTGGCCTCCATCGCTGTGGCGTCCGACCTTTCGGCCAAGGCGCTTCTCGGCGACTCCCGCCCCGCGCTTCTGAGCTTCTCGACCGGCACCTCAGGCAGCGGTCCCAGCGTCGATCTCGTCCGTGCCGCTGCCTCGGCCACCGGCTTTCTCGGACCGGTGCAGGCGGACGCGGCGCTCAATCCGCGCATTGCGGCGAAGAAGGGACTGGGGCAGGGCGATGCCAATGTGCTGGTCTTCCCGTCTCTGGATGCAGGCAACATCGCCTACAAACTGGCGCAGGAACTGGCGGGCGCACAGGCGCTCGGCCCGATCCTGCAAGGCTTCCGCCGCCCCGTCTGCGATCTCTCGCGCGGGGCGACGGTGGAGGATATCGTCGCGGCGACGGCGGTGACGGTGGCCCTGGGCTGACGTCCCCCACCCCGACCCTCCCCAACGGGGAGGGAGGCCGCTAGACCGCCTGTTTGCGCATGTCCGCCGGGTCGATGCCCGCCACGACCACCGGCTTCTTCATCGCATCACGGCGGAAAGGCTCGCCCAGTTCCTGATTGATAAGAGCCTCGATCAGCGTCGTGACGCCGTTTTCCATCTGGTCCTTCACCGCCTGCGCCAGCGCCGCCGTCAGCTCGTCCATGGTCTTCGTCTGGACACCTTTGAGCCCGCAGGCCTGCGCGATGGCGGCGTAGGACACGCCATCGTCGAGTTCGGTGCCGACGAAATTGTCGTCATACCACAGCGTCGAGTTGCGCTTCTCCGCGCCCCACTGGTAGTTGCGGAAGACCACCTGCGTGATCGCGGGCCATTCCTTGCGGCCGATCGCGGTCAGTTCCGTGACCGAGATGCCGAAGGCACCGTCTCCGGCGAAGCCGACCACCGGCACGTCCGGGCAGCCGATCTTCGCGCCGATGATCGCCGGAAGGCCGTAACCACAGGGACCGAAGAGGCCCGGGGCAAGATACTTCCGGCCTTCGTCGAAGGACGGATAGGCGTTGCCGATGGCGCAGTTGTTGCCGATGTCGGAGGAGATGATCGCATTGCGCGGCAAGGCGCTCTGGATCGCGCGCCAGGCCATGCGCGGGCTCATCCAGTCCGGCTTGTCGGCGCGGGCGCGCTGGTTCCAGCTGGTGCCGGGATCGTCGTCCTCGTGGGTCATCTCGGTGAGCTGCTGCGCCCAGCGCGACTTGGTCTCGGCGATCTTCGCTCGGCGCTCCTGACGTCCGGCCTCACCCGCGTTCTCGGAAAGCTGCCGCAGGATTCCCTTTGCCACCTTCGCCGCGTCGCCAACGATGCCGACCGTGACCTTCTTCGTCAGGCCGATGCGGTCCGGGTTGATGTCGACCTGGATGATCCTTGCGCTTGTGGGCCAGTACTCCATCCCGTACCCCGGCAGGGTCGAGAACGGGTTGAGCCTTGTGCCCAGCGCCAGGACCACATCCGCCTCCCGGATCAGCTCCATCGCCGCCTTCGATCCGTTGTAGCCCAGAGGCCCTGCAAACAGCGGATGACTGCCCGGGAAAGCGTCGTTGTGCTGGTATCCAACGCAGACCGGCGCTTCCAGCCGCTCGGCAAGCTCCATGCTCGCCGCGATGCCGCCCTTCGACAGCACCACGCCCGCGCCGTTGAGGATCACCGGGTTCTTCGCCTGCGACAGCAGCGCGGCGGCTTCGGCGACGGAGGTCTCGCCACCGGAGGATCGCTCGAAATTGATCGGCTCGGGGATCTCGATGTCGATCACCTGCGTCCAGAAATCGCGCGGCATGTTGATCTGCGCCGGGGCGCTGGCCTGCTTTGCCTTGGAAATCACCCGTGTGAGCACTTCGGCCACGCGGGAGGGATCGCGGACTTCCTCCTGGTAGGCGACCATGTCGCGGAACAGCGCCATCTGCTCGACTTCCTGGAAGCCACCCTGACCGATGGTCTTGTTCGCGGCCTGCGGCGTGACGAGGAGCAGCGGCGTGTGGTTCCAGTAGGCCGTCTTGACCGCCGTGACGAAATTCGTGATGCCCGGACCGTTCTGCGCGATCATCATGCTCATCTTGCCCGAAGCGCGGGTGTAGCCGTCCGCCATCATGCCGCCGGAGCCTTCGTGCGCGCAGTCCCAGAACTTGATCCCGGCTTTCGGGAAGAGGTCCGAGATCGGCATGAAGGCGGAGCCGATGATGCCGAAGGCATGTTCGATGCCGTGGCGCTGCAGCACCTTCACGAAGGCTTCTTCGGTGGTCATTTTCATTGGTGGAATTCCCTGAGCGTGTCGCCGCCGCACGCGGCCTTTGCCGGTCATGGTAAGCGCTGCACTCTCCACCGGATAGGGCCAGTTGATGTGCCCGGTTATGTCCAACTCTTCGGTGAGCCGGAAACGGGAGATTAAAACCTGCTGCCGTACATCGGAGGGCGACGCTTCTGGAAACCGCCGAATGCCCAACCTCCTCTCGCTCTATCTGCCCGCGCTCGTGCCCTCTTGGCGGTTCTTCAAGACCGTGGGGCCGAGTCCGCGCATCGAGTATCGCGTCGATGGTGGGGATTGGGTCGGCTGCGAGCATCGCCCGGAGCATGTGCGGATCTCGCGGATGCTGCGCCGGATGCTCTGGAATCCGCGCTGGAACGAACAGCTTTACCTTGTCAGTCTTTCCGAGCGCCTGGCCAGCGATCCGGACCAGGCCGACCATGCGGTGCGGGAGTTGGCAGAGCGGATCATCCGGCTCGGGTCTGTCCCGCCGGGCGCAGTGATGGAGTTTCGCGTCATCTTCCTCGCGCCCGAGGGAGACCGGATCGGGCTCTTCGTCGAGTACGAAAGCCTTGCAAAGCGGGTGCCGGACGATGCCGTTTGAGCTTGCCCTGCGTGTGACGGAAATCCTGCTCGCGCTGGCCATGATCCAGCAAAGCCTCGAGCATCTGGCGACGGAGCGGCGCAGTCGCTGGATCTTCCTTGCCCGGACTGGATTGTGCCTGCTGCTGCTGCTCAGCGGGATTCAGCCCGCCGTGACTCTTGTGCCTCTATTGGCCACGAGCCTCCTGCTTCTGCACCGTTATCAAGGCCCTTACAACGGCGGCAGCGACAAGATGACCCTGCTCATCCTGACCTGCCTGACGGTTTCGCGGCTTGCCCCGGAGCGCTACGCGGAGCTTGCCTTCGCCTATCTCGCAGCGCAGCTTCTCCTGAGTTATTTCACCTCCGGCTGGATCAAGATCATCAACCCGGACTGGCGCAGCGGCGCGGCGCTTCGGGACGTCTTCCGCTTTTCCGCCTATCCCGTTAGCGAGAGCCTGCGTGGTTGGGCCGATCGTCCGCGCGTGTTGCAAGCTGCCGGTTGGGCGGTGATGCTCCTTGAACTGGCGTTTCCCCTCAGCCTCCTGCATCCACTGACGCTGATGGCGGCGCTGGCCTGCACCGCCGCCTTCCATTTCTCCAATGCCTGTTTCTTCGGGTTGAACCGGTTTTTCTGGATCTGGATCGCGGCGTATCCCTCGATCCTCTGGCTGCAAGGCAGGCTGATCGGTTAGCCGCATTGGACACGGAGGCCAAGGCGCTGTAACAGGCAGAAAAGAGGCCACCGAGAGCAACATGACCGCAACCCCGTCCGACATCGCCCGCGAGGTGCTCGCCACCGAGGCCGCCGCGCTGACACGGCTTGGCGCGGAGCTTCCCGAGAGCTTTGATGCTGTGGTTGACCTGCTTCTGAAGGTGCAGGGGCGCGTGATCGTTTCCGGCATGGGCAAGTCTGGCCATGTAGCGAGCAAGATCGCCGCGACCTTCGCCTCGACCGGGACCCCGGCGCAGACCGTGCATCCGGGAGAGGCGAGCCATGGCGACCTTGGCATGATCACCCGCAATGATGCGGTCATCCTGATCTCCAATTCCGGCGAGACCCGCGAGTTGGCCGACATGATCGCCCATTGCGCCCGCTTTGCCATCCCGCTGATCGCCATGACGAAACGCGCCGAAAGCAGCCTTGGCAGCGCGGCGCAGCATGTCCTGCTGTTGCCGGACGCCGCCGAAGCTTGTGCCATCGGTATGGCGCCGACGACCTCGACCACCATGGCCATGGCGCTGGGCGACGCGTTGGCGGTGGCGATGATGCGGCACAGGGGTTTCGGCAAGGAGAACTTCGCCGCTTTCCACCCCGGCGGGACGCTGGGTGCGCAGCTTCTCCATGTCCGGGCGGTCATGCACACGGGCTCGGAACTGCCGCTGGTGACAGAAGACGCGCCAATGAGCGAGGTTCTGCTGGAAATGAGCAAGAAGGGCTTTGGCGTGGCGGCGCTTGTTGACGGCGACCGCCTGGCCGGGATCATCACGGACGGCGATTTGCGCCGCAACATGGACGGGCTGATGGAGCGGACCGCGGGTGGGGTTGCCACGCGCACGCCGCTGGTCACCCGGCCGGATACGCTGCTTACGGAGGCCTTGGGAGTCATGAACATGTCGAAACGGACGGTCTTGCTGGTGGTCGAGGAGGATCACCGGCTGGTGGGGCTTCTGCACATTCACGATGCACTTCGGGCAGGTGTGGCATGAGCGCGGTCATCTTCATCCCCGCCCGCTATGCGTCCTCGCGCTACCCGGGCAAGCCGCTGGTGGAACTGACCGGCGCGACGGGCGTGGCGAAGTCGCTGATCCAGCGCAGCTGGGAAGCGGCGAAGTCGGTCAAGGGCGCAGATGCGGTCTACGTCCTGACGGACGACGCGCGGATCGCCGATGCGGCGAAGGCCTTCGGTGCGGAGGTCATCATGACTTCCTCCGACGCCCGCAACGGCACGGAGCGCTGCGCCGAGGGTGTGGCGAAACTGGATTGCGAGCCGGATGTCGTCGTGAACCTGCAAGGCGACGCACCGTTGACCCCGGCCTGGTTCGTCGAAGACCTGATCGCGGCCATGTCCGATGCCACGGTGAACATGGCGACGCCAGTGCTGAAATGCGATCACGAAACCCTGTCGAATTTCGTCTCCGACCGCCACGCGGGCCGTGTCGGCGGCACCACCGCCGTCATGCGCCGCGATGGCAAGGCGATCTACTTCTCCAAGGAAGTGCTGCCTTACGTCGGCAATCTCGAAACGCCGCCGGAGGTCTGGCACCATGTGGGTGTCTACGCCTACCGCCCGGGCGCCCTGCGGTCTTACATGGGCTGGCCCGAAGGACCGATCGAGAAGGCCGAGGGGCTGGAGCAGCTGCGGTTTCTGGAAAACGGCATGGACGTGACCTGCGTGCCGGTCGAGGGCAAGGGCCGGGTGTTCTGGGAACTCAACAACCCCGTGGACGTGAGCCGCATCGAAGGGGTTCTGAAGAAGGAAGGCATCGCATGAAAGCTGTTCAAATCCGCGATGTGACCATCGCCAACGACCTGCCCTTCGCGCTGATCGCCGGGCCGTGCCAGCTTGAAAGCCTCGATCATGCCCGGATGCTGGCGGAGAAGATCGCGGAAGCGGCTTCGGCGTCGAGCATCCCGTGGATCTTCAAGGCCAGCTACGACAAGGCGAACCGCTCCTCGCTCAAGGGCAAGCGCGGGCTGGGCATGGACGAGGGTCTGCGCATTCTCGGAGCCATCCGGGATGAGTTCGACGTGCCGGTGCTGACCGATGTGCATGACGCCGGGCAGTGCGCCCCGGTCGCCGAGGTTGTCGACGTGCTCCAGATCCCGGCCTTCCTCTGCCGTCAGACGGACCTTTTGTTGGCGGCGGGAGAGACCGGCAAGGCGGTGAACGTCAAGAAGGGGCAATTCCTCGCGCCCTGGGACATGGCCAACGTGGCGGACAAGATCGCCAGCACCGGCAATGAGAAGATCCTGCTCTGCGAGCGCGGCACATCGTTCGGCTACAACATGCTGGTGTCGGACATGCGTTCCCTGCCGATCATGGCGGAGACCGGACGGCCGGTGGTGTTCGACGCAACGCATTCGGTGCAGATGCCCGGCGGGCAGGGCACCTCGTCTGGCGGCAAGCGTGAGTATGTCGAGCCGCTGGCACGGGCGGCGCTGGCCATCGGCTGCGGCGCGGTCTTCATGGAGACCCACGAGGACCCGGACAACGCGCCGTCTGACGGCCCGAACATGGTGCCTGTGCAGGCGCTGGGCCAGGTTCTGGAGGGGCTGAAGGCCATCGACGATCTGACGAAGGCCCGCAGCTACGCGCTGTAACCGAAGTCCGTGACGGATTTCGGACCGGAAAGCTTCAAGCTTTCCGGCACCCTACGCCAGCTTCGCTTTCAGCTTCCTAAGGTAGTCCGTGACGAGGGCGAGCGCCCGCTCGGCGCTCCCTGCCTCGGCATAGCAGCGGAATTCCGGCGCGTTGCCGGAGGGCCGCAGGTGCACCACATCGCCACTCTCGAAGGTCACGCGCAGGCCGTCCGTTTCGTCCAGCTTCGCCTCCCTGCCCGTCGCGGCAAAGAACGCCTCGCGCGTCTCCCGGTCACTCGACAGTTCCGCGATGAAGCTGCGCGAGTGTTCCGTCTCGATGCCCTGAATGCGATCCGCGGCGGTAAAGCGCGGCGGCAGCGCGTCGGCCAGTTCGGCCAGCGAAACGCCCTGTCGCGCGGCCTCCGCCAGAGGCGCAAGGATGGGCAGCAGGCAGTCCCGCGTCATCAGCGGTGCCAGAGGCCCGGCGGGTCCCTGTGCTTCGAACCCGAGCAGGAAGCCGCCGTTGGCCTCGTAGCCGACGACCTTCGCGCCGTGCTCCTGCGCCAGCGTTTCTTCCATGGCGGCAATGACATAGGGTGAGCCGATGCGGGTCAGGGTCACCCGCCCGAACTCGGGCATCTGCGCCACCATCGTGTTCGAACTCACTGGCGTGCAGAGCACCTTCGCCCCGAGCGCCCGGGCTGTCAGTGCGCCGAGCACGTCGCCGAGGATCACCCGCCCGGAGGCATCCGCGACCATCGGGCGGTCCGCGTCGCCGTCCGTCGAGATCACCGCGTCCAGCGCGTGCTCGCTGCACCAGCCCGCCAGCATCCCGCGTGTTTCGGGGTCCAGCGCCTCGGTATCCACCGGGATGAAGACGTCCGAGCGGGCGAGGGCCACCGGCTCCGCTCCCAGCGCTTTCAGGACGTCGACCATGACGTCGCGGGCGACAGAGCTGTGCTGGTAGACACCGACGCGCAGGCCGCGCAGCGCCTCTCCGAAACCGAGTGCATAGCGCTGGACGTAGGCCGTCACCGCGTCGCGGGTCTGCCGCTCGGACGCGGCTCCCATGGACAGGGACTTGCCCCGGTTCGCGGTGATCGCTTCCTCGTCCGGCTTGGTGATTTCCCCCGTCGGGACGTAGAACTTGAGGCCGTTGCGGTCTGCCGGGATATGGCTTCCCGTGACCATGATCGCCGCTTGCCCTGCTTCGAGGGACGACAAGGCCAGCGCGGGGGTCGGCAGCACGCCGCAGTCGATCGCCTGCACGCCGCAGCCCTCGACCGTCCGCAGCACCCATTCGGCAATCTGCGGCGAGGAGGGTCGCAAATCGCGCCCGACATGCACCGCGCCGCCGGTCGGGCAGGCCAGAAGGAAGGCGGTGGTGTAATCGGTGACCAGCTCCTCGGTCAGTTCCGTGACCAGCCCGCGCAGGCCGGATGTTCCGAATTTCGGCGCCATTCCGCTCTCCCTTTTCGATAAGCCGTTGATGCCGAAGGGACAGGGTAAAGGCAACCGATTTGGCTGCTTGCGAGGGGGTCCGGGCGGGGCTATCACGGTCTTCCCGAAGTGAAGGAGACCCCCATGTCCGACACCGCAGAGCGCATCAGCCGCGTCATTGCCACCGAGATCAACGCCACGCCGAAACAGGTCACGGCGGCTGTCGAGCTGCTCGACGGCGGGGCGACGGTGCCTTTCGTGGCGCGCTATCGCAAGGAGGTGACGGGCGGTCTCGACGACACGCAACTGCGCACGCTGAACGACCGGCTCGCCTACCTGCGCGAGATGGAAGCGCGGCGGGCAACGATCCTGTCGTCCATCAAGGAGCAAGGCAAGCTGACGGACCTTCTCGCCCGCCAGATCGCGCAGGCGGATACGAAAGCGGCGCTGGAAGACATCTACCTGCCCTACAAGCCGAAGCGGCGCACGCGGGCGATGATCGCGCGGGAGAACGGGCTGGAGCCGCTGTTGCGCGGCATCGTGGAGGATCGGAGCAAGGACCCGGTGAAGCTGGCAGAAGGTTTCCTCAACGCCGAGGTGCCGGACGTGAAGAAGGCGCTGGAAGGGGCGAGAGATATTCTCGCGGAAGAGCTTTCCGAGAATGCGGAGCTTCTGGGCAAGCTGCGGACCTTCATGATGGAGGAGGCCCGGATCAGCGCGAAGGTGCAGCCGGGAAAGGAGCAGGAAGGGGCGAAATTCTCCGACTACTTCGACCATTCGGAGAAATGGGCGGACATTCCCTCGCACCGGGCCTTGGCCATTCTCAGGGCCGCCAAGGAAGAGATCGTCACCATCGAGATTGCCCCCGACGCGGAGACCGGCGTGCCGCGTGCCGTTGGCATGGTCGCGGGTGTTCTGGGCACAAAGGGCGAGCAGCCGGGCGATCTGTGGCTGCGCGAGGCTGCGGCGTGGACCTGGCGGATCAAGCTGAGCCTGTCGATGTACGTCGACCTGCTCTCCGAGCTTCGCAAGCGGGCGCATGAGGCGGCCATCGACGTGTTCTCCCGCAATCTCAAGGACTTGCTCCTGGCCGCGCCGGCGGGCGCGAAGGCAACGCTGGGTCTCGACCCGGGCATCCGGACCGGGGTGAAGGCGGCGGTGGTCGATGCCACGGGCAAGCTCGTCGAGACCGCGACGCTCTACCCCTTCCAGCCGAAGATGGACGTGCGCGGCGCGGAAGCGGCGATTTTGGCGATGGTGGCGAAGCATGGCGTCGAGCTGATCGCCATCGGCAACGGCACCGCCAGCCGCGAGACGGAGCGGCTTGTGGGCGAGACTTTGAAGCACTTGCCGAAGACCGTGAAGATGCCGACGAAGGTGGTCGTCTCCGAGGCTGGGGCGTCCGTCTATTCCGCCTCCGAACTGGCGGCAAAGGAATTCCCGGATCTGGACGTTTCTCTCAGGGGGGCGGTCTCCATCGCTCGCCGTTTGCAAGACCCGCTGGCGGAACTGGTGAAGATCGAGCCGAAGAGCATCGGCGTTGGCCAGTATCAGCACGACGTCGACCAGCGCCGCCTCGCACAGGCGCTGCAAGGCGTGGTCGAGGATGCGGTGAACGCCGTGGGTGTCGATCTGAACATGGCCTCTGCGCCGCTGCTGGCCTATATCGCGGGGCTGTCGTCGAACATCGCACAAGCGGTTGTGGATTACCGGGATGCCAACGGCGCCTTCCCCTCGCGCAAGGCGCTGATGAAGGTGCCGGGGTTGGGGGCGAAGACTTTCGAGCAATGCGCCGGATTCCTGCGCATTCGCGGCGGTGAAGAGCCGCTGGATGCCTCCTCCGTGCACCCCGAAGCCTATGGCGTCGCGCGGAAGATCGTGAAGGCCTGCGGGCGGGACATTCGCGCGATCATGGGAGACGGGCAGGCGCTCAAGGGGCTTCGCGCCGAGCAATTCGTCGACGAGACCTTTGGCCTGCCGACCGTGCGGGATATTCTCTCGGAACTGGAAAAGCCGGGCCGCGACCCGCGCCCGGACTTCAAGACCGCGAGCTTTGCCGACGGGGTCGAGGACATCAAGGACCTCAAGCCGGGGATGCGGCTCGAAGGGACGGTGACGAACGTCGCGGCCTTCGGCGCTTTCGTCGACATCGGCGTGCATCAGGACGGGCTGGTGCACATCAGCCAGCTTGCGGATCGCTTCGTGAAGGATCCGCATGAGGTGGTGAAGGCCGGGGACGTGGTGAAGGTCACGGTCACGGAAGTGGACGTGCTGCGCAAGCGGATCGCCTTGTCGATGCGCAAGGATGGCGGGCGGGGCGGTGCACGGCCGGAGCCGAAGGATCGCCGCGACGCACCGCGGGGCGGCCCACGTCACGCCGGGCCGAAGGGTCAACCGCCGAAGGGCGCTTCGGGTGGCACCGGCGCGCTCGGTGCGGCGCTGCTCGACGCGATGAAGAAGCGTTAATCGAAGAAATCAGGCTTGGGGGCGGCCTTGCCCCCGAGCACCCAGTCGTAGACGTGTCGCACCTGCTCCGCCTTGCGCGACCAGAGGAAATGCGACTGGACGCGGGCGCGGGCGGCTTCGGCCATCTGCTCCAAAGCCGCCGGATCGCCTGCAAGGTCTTGCAAAGCCGCGCGAAAATCCCGGACGATCTCCTGGCGGCTGCCGCAGGGCACCTTGACGCCCCAATCCGGATGGACAAGTTCTCCCGGTCCTGCGTAGTCCACGATCAGGGGAACGACGCCGAGGGCCATGGCTTCGAGCACCACGCCGCCGCCAAACTCGCGGATGCTCGGGAAGGTCAGGAGGTGACAGCGGGCGAGCGTCTCCTGCACCTCCTCATGCGCCTTCCAGCCGTGGAAGGTGACACCGGGCAGCCCCTTCGCCTGCGCTTCCAACGCCGGTCGCATCGGGCCGTCGCCAATGATTTCCAACTCCAGCTTCCCTGACTGCAAGAGCGGCTCCGCCGCGCTCAGCAGCATGTCGCAACCCTTGTAAGGCACCAGCCGCCCGACAAACGCGCCGCGCAGCACGCCAGAGGGCGCGGCAATGCGGTTGAATCGCACCGGGTCGATGCCGTTTTCGGGGATGTAGAGTGTCTTGCCCTGATGCTCCGCCGGGATTTCCGAGGCGGTATGGTATGAGCCGGCAAGGATCGCGGCGGCATGGCGCAGGGTCGTGCCGCGCCCGGGCAGCAGCTTGTAGGCGGAGCGGATATAGCTCAGCCATTCCTTTTCTGCCCGACGCTCGGCTTCGAAGCCCTTCGGCCAGGGTACACCCCCGTTCAGCGGGCCGAGGACGAAGGGCACGCCCGCCTTCGCACAGCGCCCCGCCAGCGAGGAGGAAATCGTCGGTGACAACGGCGTGATGCGGTGGACGATGTCCCACTGGCCGCTCTCGATCTCATCGCCAAAGCGCTTCCAGACCAGCCGCTCGAAATGCGGGTAGCTCAGGGCGTTCAAAGCCTGAACCATCGTCCAGCCCTTGCCCTCCCCCATACGCAGCTTTTCGGCCAGTTTCCACATCGGCCGGGACAGCGCCTCCGAGTCGATGGCGGTGAAGTCCTCGCCCTCGACCATCCCGGCTCGCAGGAAAGCGTCGCGGTTGCGCACCTGCGTGACGATATGCACATCGGCCACTTGCCGCAGGGCGGAGGCGAGGGACCAGCCCACGAGCGGCACGCTCACCCATTCCGGGTTCGCCGCCTCGGCGATGGCAAGGACCCGGACCACGTTACATCACCGATTGCCAGCTGAGTTTGGACGTATACTTCTGCAATCGCAGCCGTTCCGCCCGCAATTGCTCCGCATATCCGGTCAGCGCCCCGGCGATCAGCCAGGTCAGCGGTGTCAGCGTCGCGTTCGGCAGCATATCCGCCAGGTTGATGGCGAGGATCAGCGACAGGGGCGCGATCATCGGGGAGATGGCATCCCTGCGGCTGGGGATGGCCTCGCGCCAGAGCAGGATGAGCGGCCAGAGCAGCAGGCCGAATTCGGCGAGGAAACCGACCCAGCCGTAGGTGCCGATCAGGATGATCCAGCGGCCGTCTGTCACCGTCAGGATGTTGCCGGAAACCGGATCAAGGATATGGTTGCGCCCCCAGCTGCCCCAGCCGAACACCGGCTTGATATAGGCACGGTCGAGCAAGGTCTGCTCATTGTCGAAGCGGAATTCGAGGGAGCGGGCACGCTCCGGCTCGATGCTGGCGATGGCGTCGAGAAGCCGTTCCTCGGGGATCAGGTCGACACCTTTCATCACAGGATAGCTGACTGCCAGCAGGGCGATCACGATGGCCATGCGGATCTGCATCAATCGGCTGAGCAGCAGGACGGCCGGAACCAGGAGCAGCGCGAACAGCAGGGCGCCGAAGGATTTTGCGAGGACGAGGATGGCGAACAGGTAAAGCGCCGCGAGTAGCCGCTTGAACCGGGTTACCTGCGTGTCCAGCCGCCACAGCGCCCAGGCGGAGACCACGGCGGTTGTCATGAAGAAGGCGACCCAGAGGCCATGATAGAGGAACACCACCGGGCGATAGCCCCCGGCGCGGATGCTCTGCCCGAAGAGGTGCTGATAATAGCCGTAGACCCAGAGGTTCAGCTGTGGCGACAGGCGCATCTCGATCAGCATGGGCACCGAATAGAGCAGCCCGCCCACCATCAGCGCCACCATGAGGTCACGCTGCGCGCCGCCGCTGGCGAGGTGTTGCCTTGCCAGAAGGAAGGGCAGGATCAGCAGGGATTGCTGCACGATCAGGGCGAGCGCGTCCTTGATCGTCAGCCCCGGCAGGCCGACCTGTCCGAAAAACACCGGCTCCTCGTTGGTCAGAACGGTCATCACCGGCGACAGGACGAAGGTCAGCACGAGGGTGCGCCCGACCCAGGACTCCGGCAGGATCGGCACCTTCTGGCCGTCGCGCCAGAGCAGGATCAGGAAGGATGCCAGCGCCGGAATGTTGTGTTTGTTCAGAGGCGGAATCAGCGGCAGGTCGAAGGCCGCAGGCGGCTCCGGCAGGAACAGGTAGCCCAGCATCAGCGACCAGATCAGCGCCCGATCCCGCGGCAGCCGCAGGAACAGGATCATGGTCACGATGGGCCAGATGGCCAACGCGAGAAAGGCGATCGGATTGGGCATGTCTGCCTTCGGTCAATGGGCGGCGGCTGGGCCGGACGACAGGCACTGTAGAGTCGGGCTGGGGCAATGTCGCGTCCACATTGGGCCGAAAGCATGGAATTGGAAACAAACCGGCCACACTCGTACGGTTTGATCCGGCGCATCAGGGGTCTGCCCCAGTTTCGCCTCAATTGGCGGCAAGATGAGGTCTTTACGACTCACGGGGGCGTGATGAGCAAGGACAGGCTGCGGATTGCGTATCTGTGCGATATGTCTCCGCTGAACCGGAACCTCTATTCGGGTGGCAACGCCCGGATCTACGACTCGCTGCGCAAGCATGCGGGTGAGGTGACGATCCTGTCGCGAAGCTGGCATGCGCTGGAGCCGGTCCGGCAGCTGATCCACAAGACTCCCGATGCGGTGAACCTGCGGTTGCGCTGGCGGATGCACCTGGCCTTGTCGCGGTATATTGCGCGGGGCGTGGAGAAAGAGCTGTCGAAAAAGCCTTACGACGTTCTCTTCTGCGCGTATTCCTTCCAGTCACTCTGCAATGTGACGACGCCGAAGACCATGGTGACCGCCTACACCTCCGACGCCACGCAGACGACGTACCGGCTGTCGGAAATCGGCAATCACTACAAGTCGTGGCTGGGCATCGGACGCAGGCTCGACGGATGGGTGGAGCGCTGCGAATACGCGACGTTCCACGACACGGACCTGCTGCTCTGGCCATCGAAATGGCAAAAGGATCTTGCGGATCAGCGCTACGGGCTGAGCGAGGCACAGTCGAGGCTGGTGCCCTGGGGGGCCAATCTCGACACACCGCCACCGCCGTTTGCCCGCACCGAAATCCACCGGACCGAGCCGGTGCGGCTGCTGCTGATCGGGCGCGACTGGTTTGCCAAGGGAGGGCCTGTCGCCTTCGACACCATGAAGGAGCTGCGCACCCGGGGCATAGACGCTCGGCTGACGGTCATCGGCTGCGTGCCGCCGGATTTCCACGTCAACGAATGGGTCACCGTGCATCCGCAACTTGACAAGGCGGTGCCGGAGGACCTCGCGCATTTCAACGCGGAGCTGACGCGGGCGCATTTCCTCGTGCAGCCGAGCTACGAGAGCTATGGCTTCGCCTACTGCGAGGCGTCGGGGTTCGGCCTGCCCTCGCTCTGCCTGCGGGTCGGCGGTGTGCCGATCCGCAATGGCGTGAACGGCTTTGCCTTGCCGGTGGGCTCCGGTCCGAAGGAGTTCGCGGACAAGATCATGGACTACGTCATGGCACCCCAGGACTACATCGCGCTGACCGTCGCAGCCCATACGGAGTATGAGGAAAGCCTCAACTGGGACGCCTGGGGGCGGACAACGACAGGTCTGCTGCATGACGCGCTTGAGCAGAAACGGCGCGGAGTCTGACGCCGGACAGGCGCAATTTGCCGGGCCGGGAACAAGAATACACGTTTTGAGCGAAGAGTTTGTGTCGCATCTGCAACGACACCGGGGAGGATCGCGCCTTCCATGAGGGCGGGCCTGCAAGAATATTTCACGGGCCAGTGTCTTGGCTTAATCTGTCGAAAAAAGACCATAACAATAAAAGAGCAGGCATACAGGCATGGGAACGGGCTATCGGGGCACGTTCGTCATCTCCTGGTCACAGACGGATATAGACGGCCTGAAGGCCGCGCCTCCGTCCTCTCTGACTGTCGGGGCGATGTGGTCCTGGCAGGGGGAAGCTGTGCGGGTCGACGGTCCGTCGTCGATTCTGCAACTCGACCAGGCGACAGGCGAGGCGCATCTGCGCAAACGCGCCGCACGCATGGTGCGGCGGCTGGTCGGCGCGGCCATCACACATACGGACAATCCGGACACGGTCGAGGTGGATCACCCGATGACCGACAGCAGTTTCGTGGTGACCGATGGCCGCCAGAGCTACACCGTGACCGTGATCGAGGTGAACACCGGCGCACAGCCGCTCCTGATGTTCCTTGATGACATGCCACCCTGCGGGCGCGACCTGTGGGTCGTGCATCATTCCATGGAACTCATGCGCGATCCCGCGTCGGGCGAGCAAGCCGGCGGGGTGATCTGTTTCACGCCGGGCACCTGGATCGCGACGCCACGCGGCAAGATCCGCATCGAGGACCTGCGCGAGGGCGATCTAGTCCAGACAAAGGACAGCGGCCCGCAGCCTGTGGAATGGATCGGCAGCCGGCACATGACTGGCGCACGGCTGTTTGCCATGCCGAAACTGCGCCCGATCCGCATCCGGGCCGGCGCCTTCGGGATCGACCGCCCGGACGCGGAATTCCTCGTCTCGCCGGAGCACCGGATGGTGGTCAAGGGCGCGGTGGCGCGTGCCTTGTTCAATACGCCGGAAGTGTTGGTCAGTGCGCGTGATCTGGTGAACGGGTCCAGCGTGGTTGTCGACACGGCGGTGAAGGACGTGACCTATGTCCACCTGATGCTGCCCCGGCACGAGATCGTCTTTGCCAATGGCGTCGAGACCGAGAGCTTTCACCCGGCGAACACGGCGCTGACGACGCTGTCCGACGCGGACCGGGCACGGCTGCTGCGGCTGGAGCCGCGCTTGCGCGAGAACCCGCATCTCTATGGCAGCTACGCCCGGCGCAACCTGTCGAAATCCGAGGCGGCTATCCTGCTGCACGACGTGGCGTGACCGGCGCTCCGTGATCCCGGGCCTGACCCGGGATCTGACGCCATGAGGTCCCGGATCACGTCGGGGTCTGCGTCGTTTCCAGCGTCCGAAAGGCAAGAAAAAACCCGGGCGCGAACGCCCGGGCAGGTTTTCCTTGGACTGATAGGAAGGAGAAGTCAGCCCTTGGAGAATTCGGGGTAGGCTTCCATGCCGAGTTCCGCCATGTCGAGACCGTTGATCTCGTCTTCTTCGGAAACCCGGATGCCGATGGTCATCTTCAGGATGAACCAGATCACCGCCGAGACCACGAAGGTGAAGACACCGACGATGACGATGGAGATCAGCTGGCCGCCGAGGGTCGCATCGCCGTTGGTCAGGACAACCGCGATGGTGCCCCAGATGCCGCAGACGAGGTGAACCGGGATGGCGCCGACAACGTCGTCGATCTTCATCTTGTCGAGCATCGGCACGACGAGGACCACGAGGATGCCGCCGATGGCGCCGATCAGGGTTGCTGCGCCGAGGCTCGGGGTCAGCGGTTCCGCGGTGATCGAGACGAGGCCGGCGAGGGCACCGTTGAGCACCATGGTCAGGTCCGGCTTCTTGTACATCACCTGGGTCAGGATCAGGGCGGCGATGGCGCCACCGGCGGCTGCCGTGTTGGTGTTGGCGAAGATGCGGGAGATGTCAGCCACGTTGGCGGCCGTATCCATGTAGAGCTGCGAGCCGCCGTTGAAGCCGAACCAGCCAAGCCACAGGATGAACGTGCCGAGGGTCGCAAGGGTCAGGTTGGAACCCGGCATCGGAACGGTGCGGCCATCCTTGTACTTGCCGATACGCGGCCCGAGGATGAGGGCACCGGCGAGAGCGGCCCAGCCACCCACGGAGTGCACGACGGTGGACCCGGCGAAGTCGAGGAAGCCGTAGTCCGCGTCGAGGAAACCGCCGCCCCACTTCCAGGAGGCCTGGATCGGGTAGATGAAGCCGGTCAGGAACACGGTGAAGATCAGGAACGGCCAGAGCTTGATACGCTCGGCCAGGGTGCCGGAGACGATCGACGCGGTGGTGGCGCAGAACATCAGCTGGAAGAAGAAGTCCGAACCGACGGAGGCATAGGTCAGGTCCGGCGTGGTGTCCGCGAGGCCGACCGGGTCCATGGACGCCATGGAGAAGGCGCCGAGCACGTTGGTGATCGTCCAGCCGTCGCCCGGGTACATCAGGTTGTAGCCGATCACGTAGTACATGATTGCCGCGATCGCGAAGAGCGAGATGTTCTTGAGCGCCTGCATGGCGACGTTCTTGGAGCGGACGAGACCGCATTCCAGCATCGAGAAGCCCGCACCCATCCACATCACCAGGAAGCCGGTGACGAGGAACATGAAGGTCGTGAAGATATAGCCGATTTCTTCGTTCGGCGGCGTCACGTCCGCGTCCTGGGCAAGGCCCAGCGTGGGCAGGGCCACGAGCAGCGCAGCGGGCGCCAGAGTTTTCAGAAGGTTCATTGTTCGGATGTCCTCTATGTCCTGTTGGGTCCGCGTCAGAGCGCGTCTGCGTCGGTTTCGCCGGTGCGGACCCGCACGGCCTGCTGCACGTCGAGCACGAAGATCTTGCCGTCGCCGATCTTGCCGGTCTGGGCGGTGTTCTTGATGGTCTCGACCACCTGGTCGGCCATCGCGGCACCCACGACGATCTCGAGCTTGATCTTCGGTACGAAGTTCACGGCGTATTCCGCGCCGCGGTAGATTTCGGTATGGCCGGACTGCGAGCCGAAGCCCTTGATTTCCGTCACCATCATGCCGCGTACGCCGATCCCGGTGAGCGCCTCGCGCACCTCCTCGAGCTTGAACGGCTTGATCGTTGCAATGATCAGTTTCACCTTGGTCCCTTTCGCTTTTGCAGGCCCGGCCTGCTATTGGCCCTTGCAGAAAGGCGGGTAGGCGCTTGCGAGGGAAGGTGAGCGCGCGTATTTCAGCGGCAAATACCGGCAGAAATGTCTAAAAAATGTGCATCTATAAATGAACGCACATAAAATAGGCAAAATAAGAAGCGATTTCCCGCCGAAATGTTGTCAACATTGCTGCACAAGCAGCGTAGGTTTGTCACAACAACCGAAAAGAAACCGGGCAGATTTCATGAGTGATTCACGACGCAGACCGAGCCGTCTGGTGGCGGACAGGCGTTATCCGGCCAAGGACGGCGGGGCCGGAAAGGCTGCCGCCAAGCCCGCGCCCCGCAAGAAGAAGCCCGCAGCGAAGAAGCCCGCCCGGCCGCGCAAGGGGATCGTCGGCTTCGTACTCGGGATTTTCGACACGTTGCTCAGGATGATCGTCCGCACCGTCGTCTTCGCCACGCTCGTCGCCTGCCTGATTGTCGGCGGCATCGTCCTTGTGATGCAATCCGACATGCCGCCGTTCGAGCAGATGGTCGACGGGCGGGCGAAGGGCTCGGTCACGCTGCTCGACAATCGCGGCGATATCTTTGCCCTGCGCGGCGATCAGTTCGGCGGGGTTGTGACGGCTGACAGCGTGTCGGTGCATCTCAAGAACGCGGTCGTCGCCACCGAGGACAAGCGGTTCTACCGTCACTTCGGGGTCAGCCCGCGTGGTATCGCCGGCGCGATCCGGATCAACATGTCCGAGGGGCGCTCGCCCCTCTCCGGTCACGGTGGCTCGACGATCACCCAGCAGACCGCCAAGCTGCTCTGCATTGGCGTGCCCTACGATCCGACCGAGTGGAAGAACGAGGCGGAATATATCGACGACTGCCGCCGCTCCTCGCTGGCGCGGAAGGCCAAGGAGGCGCTCTATGCCATCGCCATGGAGGTCAAGTATTCCAAGGACGAGATCCTCTCGATCTACATGAACCGCGCCTACATGGGTGGCGGGGCCTATGGCGCGGAAGCTGCGGCGCAGCGGTATTTCTCCAAACCGGCCTCGGCGCTGAACCCGGCGGAGGCGGCCATGCTGGCGGGTTTGCTGACGGCGCCTTCGACGCTTGCCCCCACGTCGAACCTGAAGCGCAGCCAGGACCGCGCGGCAACGGTGCTGCGGCTGATGAACGACCAGGGCTATCTGAGCGACGAGGACACCGCCTACTACCAGGAGCATCCGGCGGTCCTGTCGGATGAGGCGCAGAACCTCGGTGGCGGCTATTTCGCCGATTGGGTCATGCAGTCCGGGCCGGAGTTCTTCACCAAGGACACGACCGAGGATGTGGTGATCGAGACGACGCTGGATCAGCGCATCCAGCAGGCCACCGCCGACGCCGTGAACAAGCTGTTCCGCGAAAAGATCAAGGAAGGGTCCAAGGCGCAGGTGGCTGTGGTCGTCATGGATGCCGACGGCGCGGTGCGGGCGATGGTTGGCGGGCGTGATACGGATGCCTCCGGCCTGTTCAACCGCGCGTCGCAGGCGGTGCGCCAAACCGGCTCGGCGTTCAAGCCGTTCGTCTATGCCACGGCGCTGGAGTTGGGCTATTCGCCGCTGGATACCGTGGTGGACGAGCCCTATTGCCTGAACATTCCCGGCTCGGGCGAGTGGTGCCCGGACAACTACACGCGCAAGCACTATGGCCGCGTGACGTTGACCGAAGCGCTCAAGCGATCCCTGAACGTTCCGGCGGTGAAGGTGTCAGAGAGCGTCGGGCGTGATCTCGTGATCCGCGTGGCGCATGACTTCGGAATCGTGCGGGATCTGCATGATACACCGGCGATGGCGCTTGGCACGTCGGAAGCGACCCTGATCGAGATGACCGGAGCCTATGCCGGCATTCTCAACGGTGGCTCCTCGGTGAAGCCCTATGGCCTGCGTCAACTGCGGATCAAGGGCGATGACGAGCCGCTGATGGGGACCGGCGGCGGCATGGGCGAGCGGGTGATCCAGGAATCCGCCGCGCGGCAGCTGACGTGGATGATGGAGAAGGTCGTGACCGAAGGGTCCGGCGCACGGGCCCGGCTGCCCGATCGCGAGGCGGCGGGCAAGACCGGCACCAGCCAGGAGGCGCGCGACGCGTGGTTCATTGGTTTCACCGCCGACTACGTGACCGGCGTCTGGATGGGCTACGATGACAACACGCCCTTGACCGGCGTGACGGGCGGCGGCCTGCCAGCGGAATTGTGGAACGAGGTGATGGTGCGGGTGAACGAGGGTGTTCCGGTGAAGCCCCTGCCGATGATCGCGCCGGTGGCGCCAGAACCGCCGCCGCAACCGGATCCGGTCCCGCAACCGGCGCCGCAGCAACCGAGGAACGGTGGCGCCAGGGTGGGCGATACGCTGCTCGATCAGGTGTTGAGGGATATCTTCGGCGGAGGGAATTGAGCAGACGGTCGGGTCAAGGCCCCGATTTCTTGAAAAGAAATCGGTCCGGACTCTTTGAAAGAGTCCGGCTCCAGCGTCACCCCAAGTTCAAGACCCGGTCGTCAGAACTCTTTCTCCGGTATCCCCACGCTCGCGTTTTCCTCGAACACCACCGTTTCGATACCGCTCAGTCGCAGCACCCCGTCCGGCCCTGAGGCCAGCAGCAGGCTGCCATCCCGGCTGAACCTGTAGTCCTCCCGCGACCCCGGCAGCACCGCCCGATCCTTGCCGGGACCGCCACCAAGCACATCCGCTCCGCCCGAGGCGATCAGCGAATCGTCCCCCGGCCCGCCGATCAGGATGTCATCGAAACTCGTTCCCTGAAGGCGCTGGTTGCCCTCTCCGGCAATGCGGGTGATGCCATTTCGGAAGGCGCGTTCGTCGCGCGGCTCCCAGTCGTTCCGACCGGACGCATTGTAGGCCATAAGCATGTCCCAGCGAGGATTGGCGTCGCTGAGCGAGCGCAGCGCGCCCCAGCTGCCCCATTTCGTCGCCGGGGCGACATCGACGAACGCGTTGAACAGCGTGCCACCCGCCCGCTCCCACCCGGCGAGGAGCAATTCGTAGAGCTTCGCCATCTCGGGCGTGTAGTTGTACATCTCGAAGAAGTCGGTGATCCGTTCGTCATTCACCGCCTCGCCATGCGCGGTGACATGGCTGCCACCCTCGTACATGACCAGACGCAGGCCAGCCCGGCTCGCCGCGCCCGCGTGGTAGGGAAAGACCTCTTCGGTCAGTTCCCGGAGCGAGCCCTCTTCAAGCGCCAATGTCACCGGCGCGATGGCGCCCTCGAACCGCGCGTCCTTGACGAACTCCCGCAAGGCGACCCGTTGCAGACCCTGCGCCTTACCTGCCTTCGTCGCCAGCGCCTCCGCCGCGTCCAGCCAGCCTTTCAGCTGTTGCGCCATCTCCTCGCCACCGAGTTCGTACCCGAAATAGCCGGTCACGGCGTAGGCGTCGAAACTGTCCTTCGGCGCGCGGCCCAGCTTGAGGAAGGCAAGGGGCGCCATCAGGATGCTCTCTTCGAGACCCGGCCATCCGGTGTGCGTCGCGACGACGCGGATCAGTCGGTCTCCGGCTTCCTTGCCATAGACCTCCGACCAGATGTCCATGACCTGCGCCGCGCGTAGCCCGTAATATTGCATCCATCCGGTCTCGGACTCGCCCCAGAGCACCCGCGCCTCGGCGGAGGCCCATTGCGCCTGCGGGAAGATGAAATTCCAGACCTCGTTGGAGAATTCGACATAGGCTTTCAGCCGCGGGTCGAGATCGCGCTTCACCAGCGCCGCGAATTGCCTGACATACGCGTCGTCGGCGAGATGCGGCATGTTGAACCACGGGTCTGCCCCGATCTGGTTGGCCAGCTGGATCATCACCTCCGCCGGAACGCCCCAGACGCTCCAGGTGGCGTCCTCCATGCGCGGGCGGTCCTCCCAAGAGGTGATCGGCGAGCCGTTGGTCATCATCCAGTCCATGAACCGTATCACACGCAGGTCCTCGACCCGGGCGATCCAGTCGGGATTGAACAGGACTCCCGCCTCGAAGAGCGGCAGGTTGTCCTGCTTGACGATGTGGATGTCGCGGATCGGGTCGTCCTTGTCGATGGCTGTCAGGGATACGCCGACCAGCCCCTCGCCCGGCTCGTAGGCGAAACTGATCCTGCCGTCTTCGTAGAACACCCGCTTGGCGCGGCCGGTGAGTTCGATCTCGCCCTTGCCCTTGTAGAACAGCACATAGTCGCCGCGCAGGTCCTCGGCCTCGGGCGGCTGATCGGTGAGCAGGACGGATTCCAGCGCGTCGACGCCTTCGGGCAAGGCGGTGGGGTAACCGTCCGGACCGATGTAGCCTTCCGCCCGCAGAGCGTCCGAGGACCACGCGCCCCAGGTGCCCCCGGCATGGCCGACCCAGTCCCGCGCGGTTTTCATCAGATCGACGAAGGGATGCTGCGTCGACCAGTCGGCGATGCCGTTGAGTCCCATACCAAGGGCGGGAATGCCGTCCGGACGGACGCCGCGCGGGGGCAGGGCAACCGGCTGGCGTTCCGGCAGGTCCGCCGCCGCGACGGGCTCCGGTGACGGCGCGGAGGGTGCGGCAGCCCGCCGGGTGGCGGAGGTGGTCACGCCGGTCCAGATCGCCTGCGCGATTTGCGGATAGCGGTCCACCACGTCCGGATGCAGCGTGATCGGCGGCGTCCAGCCGTCCGGCGGCGGCGCCTCGTAGAGCGAAACATAGGTGACCATCGCGGCCAGCAGGTACATCGTCCGCGTTCCGTGCGGTTCGCCGTCGACATAGAACGCCTCCGCGGGCAGCCCGTTGAGCAGGCCGCCTTCGCCCATCAACGCGGCGACGACCGAGGCCACCGGCACCAGCGTCACATCCGCATCGGGCCTCGCTTTGGTAATCTCGTCCATCAGCCCGAGATACCATTGATGCGTCGCGTCCCGGTTGGTGGCGTTATAACGGCCGAATGCCTCGTCGGTCGGCGGGAAGGCTCCGGTGATCCCGGTCATCTCGGCCCAGCCTTCGTAGATCAGCACCCGGCTTTGCGGGCTTTCCCGTTGCACCCAGTCGATCAGCGTCAGCATCGCGTCCAGCGGGCTTTCTCCGGTGGGGTTGTCGCCGTCGTAGGGCACGTCGGGCGCCTGGTACTGGATGAAGTTCGCCGGGGTGATCATCACCGCATCGAACCGGCCCGAAGCGAAGGGCGTGTCGGGCGACCATGCGCCCGGAACGCCCGGGAAGGACCAGTTCGCCGTCGGCGGCAGGTTGCCCGCGAAGTTGCGCAGGAACCCCCATTGCCCATCCACCGCGAACCCGCGCCCGTCCGCCTTCGCCATGGCGTTCAGCCAATGCGGCACGTTGGTGTTGTCGAAGGACTCGCTGAGGTAATTCACCAGCGAATTGCCGAACACGTAGAGCCGCGCCGTTTC
The DNA here is from genome assembly GCF_049803835.1 of Tropicibacter sp. S64. NCBI lineage: Bacteria > Pseudomonadati > Pseudomonadota > Alphaproteobacteria > Rhodobacterales > Roseobacteraceae > Tropicibacter > Tropicibacter sp. S64. Next base: position 315,194 of record NZ_JBNAGK010000001.1, read on the forward strand.
CGCCCCCGTTCGCTCCTGCGACAAAGCCTGAAACGGCAATAGCGCCAGTAAGACGGCGACCACGATCCTCAAACCCATGCCTGTGCCCTGATTTTCCAGATTTTCCTGCTGTTCCGGAGTATGGCGCAGCATCGCGTCCGGTCAAAGCCCCCGCGCTGCGGCAGGCTGAAAATTGCGGGTTTTCTTTTAAGATTCGGCGCGTATATTGCCGGGCATGAGCACCACGTTCCATATCGCCCCTTCCGCGCGCCCTTCGGCGCCGTTGGCGCTTGGGCTGGTCCTGCTGCTAATCCGCCTCTGAGCGCGGTCCTCTGCGGCGCGCGTGCTCAGAGGAGGCATCCTTCGCGCCGTTTGATCACCCGTCAGAGTTGGGATACCCCGAGATCCGAATGATCCGCCTCCCCCGTGCCCCGCAATGGGAGCCGCGCTGACCCCGACCCATTCGAAGACCCGTTCCAGGACCAAGACCATGACCAAGACCGACCAGCCCCACGTGCTCATCTTCGACACCACGCTCCGCGACGGCGAGCAGAGCCCCGGCGCGACCATGACCCATGACGAAAAGCTCGAGATTGCCGAGTTGCTCGACGACATGGGCGTCGACATCATCGAAGCTGGCTTCCCGATTGCTTCCGAAGGCGACTTCCGCGCCGTGTCCGAGATCGCGCAGCGCTCGAAGAACGCGGTGATCTGCGGCCTCGCCCGCGCCCAACTGCCGGACATCGACCGCTGCTTTGAAGCGGTCAAGCATGCCGCGCGTCCGCGCATCCACACCTTCATCGGCACCTCGCCGCTGCACCGCGCCATTCCGAACCTCACCATGGACGAGATGGCCGACCGCATCCACGAGACCGTGACCCACGCCCGCAATCTCTGCGACAACGTGCAGTGGTCGCCGATGGACGCGACGCGGACCGAGTGGGACTACCTCTGCCGCGTGATCGAGATCGCCATCAAGGCGGGTGCAACCACGATCAACATTCCCGATACCGTCGGCTACACGGCTCCGCGCGAGAGCGCCGATCTCATCCGGCGGCTGATCGAGACGGTGCCGGGTGCCGACGAGGTGGTCTTTGCCACCCATTGTCACAACGACCTCGGCATGGCGACGGCGAACAGCCTCGCCGCCGTCGAGGCCGGTGCGCGGCAGATCGAATGCACGATCAACGGCCTTGGCGAGCGGGCAGGCAACACCGCGCTCGAAGAGGTGGTCATGGCCATGCGCGTGCGTAACGACATCATGCCGTTCCAGACCCATATCGACACGAAGAAGATCATGCATATCTCGCGCCGTGTCGCGACCGTGTCGGGTTTTCAGGTGCAGCCGAACAAGGCCATCGTCGGCAAGAACGCCTTCGCCCATGAAAGCGGCATCCACCAGGATGGCATGCTGAAGAACGCGGAAACGTTCGAAATCATGCGCCCCGAGGACGTGGGCCTCGCCGGGACCTCGCTCCCCTTGGGCAAGCACTCCGGTCGCGCCGCGCTCCGGGCCAAGCTCAAGGAACTCGGCACGGAGGTTGGAGACAACCAGCTCAAGGACATCTTCGTCCGCTTCAAGGATCTGGCTGACCGCAAGAAGGAGGTCTTTGACGACGACATCCTCGCGCTGGTCTCTGCCACCACCGAAGGCGCCGAGGCGATCACGCTCGTGAACCTCTCGGTCAGCTGTGGCACTGGCGGCCCGGCAAAGGCGGAGATCGAACTGGAAATCGACGGCAAGGACCTGACCGGGGTCTCCGAAGGCGACGGTCCGGTCGACGCCTCGTTCAAGGCGGTCCGCGAATTGCACCCGAACAAGGCGCGGCTGCAGCTTTATCAGGTGAACGCCGTGACCGCCGGCACCGACGCGCAAGCGACGGTTTCCGTGCGGCTCGAGGAAGACGGCATCATCGCCACGGGCCAGTCGGCGGACACCGACACCGTGGTTGCCTCTGTCAGGGCCTACATTCAGGCCCTCAACCGCCTGATCGTCCGCCGCTCCAAGGTCGGTCCCGGCGCCGACAAGCGCGAGATCAGCTACAAGGAGATGTGAGTGCCGCGGCGGGCCTCCGGGCCCGCCGTACCACCCCGAGACCAGCCAGCCCTGCGCCGAGTAGCCAGACACTGGCGGGCAGAGGGATGGTAGAGGGAATGGGCGTGTAGGATTGCAGCGCCCCGCCGATCGCATTCGTAAACTGAACCTGCTGCTGGCTCAGCGTAAAAAGACCGATATTCCCGGTCTGTCCCTTTGCCAGCTGCACGTTGAATTCCTGTACACATTGGCTGAGGGTCGTGCCCAGCGCATCCGATGCGCAGACCCTCAATCCCAGCGTCGGCGCGTTCAGCCCGAGCGGATCCGGCGTGTAGCTGAAGTCAAAGAGGTAAGACGCGTTACTCGCCCAGCCCAGGGAACCCCGCACCGCGCCCCGCGCCAGTTCGGTCACCTGACCCGTTGCGCCGTTCGGATCGTGGGTGAAGAAGTCATTGAAGCCGGGGGCGCCGGTGACATGCGACAGGGTAAGCCCGGCGAATGCCCCGGCTTGAGAGCCTTTCTTCCAGTCGACGAGAAGATAGTCGGCATAGGGGTTGGACAGGTCACCGGGCCGGAAGCCGATCACGAAGCCGAGGAAATCGTCATCGGAAGTGGTGGTCACCGAGGTCACAAAGGAAAAATCCCCCGCGATCCCGGTGATATTGTTGAGCAGCACCGACGGCCCGCCCTGTGCGAGCTGCTTTGCCCGCGTGGCGGCTTTGGGACCCGACGGGTTCGTGGGATCGAGCGGCAACAGGTTGTTGATTTCCCAGCTCCCGTCGGCCGGAGCGCCCTCGACAGTCCAGTTGTTGAAATTAAGCGTCGCTGCGGAGGCGGTTGTGCCAAGCAGTGTCAAGGCAGTGAGGAAAACAAGAAAACGGCGCATGAAATGTCTCCCGAAACAGGCTCGGCGGAAGGAAACGCCGCAATGCGGTCCAGCGTAGGGCTGCGGGGTTCCATCTGACAAGAGTTTTCGGGAGCGGGGGTGGTCCCTGTCAGCTCTTCTTCACGAATTTCGTCAGGATCACGATCCGCTGCCCCTCGACGCGGCCAGAGATGTGCTCGGCGTTGTCCGGTTCCAGCGATATCTTCCGCACCGCCGTGCCCTGCTTGGCGGTGAAGCCCGCGCCCTTGACCGGCAGGGCCTTGATCAGCGTCACCGTATCGCCGTTTTGCAGGACGGTGCCGTTCACGTCGCGGTGCACGATCTCGCTGCCCGTCGGCACGCCGGCCTGCGCCCACTCCAGAACCTCCGGTTCGAGATAGGCCAACTCCAGAAGGTCATTCGCCCAGGCCGCGTCCAGCTTGTTCAGAAGCCGCCAGGCCAGAACCTGCTCCGCGGCTTCGGTGCTCCAGATCGCCTCATTGAGGCATTGCCAGTGCGGCGCGTCCTCGACCGTGCCGGATATCCCGGCTGCGCAGGTCTGACACAGGAGAACGGTCTCGTCCTTCGGGGCAACAGCAAAAGGGCTGGCGTCGTCGGCCTTGCACAGGGCGCATGTGGTCATGGCGGTCTCTCCGGTCTCGATTTGTGCCCCTATGGCGTCAAGTCCGGAGCAATGTCCATGCGTCCAATCGCGCCTCGCCTTCCGCTCAGAAAAGAAACCCGACAACCAGCGGCGCCAGCACCGCCGTCAACAAGGCGTTCAGCCCCATGCCGATACCGGAAAAGGCACCTGCGGTCTCGTGGACGCGGAAGGCGTGGGCGGTGCCAATGCCATGCGCCGCGACCCCGACGGCAAATCCGCGCGCCCGCCAGTCCGTCACGCCGAGGAGGTTCAGCATGGGGGTCGAGACGATCGCGCCGGTGATGCCGGTCAGGATGACGAGCACAGCCGTCAGCGAAGGCTGTCCGCCGATCGCTTCCGACACGCCGAGCGCAACGGGCGCGGTGGCCGATTTCGGGGCGAGCGAGAGTAGCGTCGGTCCGCGCACGCCAAGCACCCAGGCGATGCCGAGGGCCGAGATAATGGCGACGAGCGACCCGGCAAGCAGCGCCGCCGCCATCGGCAGCAGGCTCTGTTTCACCCGGGCGAGATTGAAATAGAGCGGCAGGGCCAGCGCCACGGTGGCGGGGCCAAGCATGAAGTGCACGAACTGCGCGCCCCGGAAATAAGTGGCATAGGGCGTGGCCGAGACCTTGAGGATCACGGCCAGCAGGATCACGGCCATCAGGACCGGATTGGCGATGGCACGCCGTCCGAAGGCCTCCGACAGTCGGTCCGCGATCACGTAGGCGGCAAGGGTCAGCGTGAGCCAGAGCAGCGGCTCGCGGGCCAGGTAGCTCCAGAGGGCAACGGCCTCATCCATCCTGCGCTCCCGTCAGCTTCGCCACCAGCAGGAACGCCCCGACCCCGGCGAGAATCGCCAGTGTCGTGCTGCCGATCAGGGCCAACAGCAACGCGGGCCCGTCCCGACCGAAGGTGTCGAGATGCGCCACCACGCCGACCCCGGCCGGTACGAAAAGCAGGGACAGATGTCCGAGCAGCCCCGTGACGGTCGCGCGCATGTACTCCGCCATCCGTGGAAACAGGACAAGGGCGATAAACAGCCCTGCCAGACCGAAGACCGGGCCGGGGATCGACAGGCCCAACCCCCGCGACAGGGTTTCGCCCGCCAGCTGGAAGCCCAGCAGGACGAGGATCACCCGGATCATCTGCATCCCGGAATCCGGTCAGAGCATCGCCGGGACAACCTGGTCCGGCGGACGGTGCCCGTCTGCGAAGGTCTTCACGTTGATGATGACCTTCTCGCCCATCTCCATGCGACCCTCCAGCGTGGCCGACCCCATGTGCGGCAGCATCACGACGTTGGGCATCCCCGACAGTTCCGGGTTGCCCTTGATGCCATGCTCGTAAACGTCGAGTCCCGCCCCGCCGAGTTCCCCCGCTTTGAGCATCCGCGTCAGGGCGTTCTCGTCGATCACCTCGCCGCGCGAGGTGTTGATGATGATCGCGGAAGGTTTCAGCAGCTTCAGACGCCGGGCGTTCAGCAGGTGGTAGGTGCTTGGCGTATGCGGGCAGTTGACGCTGAGAATGTCCATGCGGGCGGCCATCTGGTCGAGGCTCTCCCAATAGGTCGCACCGAGATTCTCCTCGATCTCGCCACGCAGCCTGCGCCGGTTGTGATAGTGGATCTGCATTCCGAAGGCCGCCGCGCGCCGCGCCACCGCCTGGCCGATCCGGCCCATGCCGAGAATGCCGAGCCGTTTGCCGCCAAGCCGGGTGCCAAGAAGCGCCGTCGGGGCGTAACCCTGCCATTCGCCGGACTGCATCACCGCCATGCCTTCCTGGATCCGGCGGGTGACGCCGAGCATCAATGCCAGAACCATGTCAGCGGTGTCCTCGGTGACCACGCCGGGGGTGTTGGACACAAGGATGCCGCGCTGCCGCGCCGTCGCCACGTCGATGTGGTCGAACCCTGCGCCATAGTTGGCGATCAGCTTGAGGTTCTCCCCCGCCTGTCCGATCAGCCCGGCGTCGATCACGTCGGTCACCGTGGGGATCAGCACATCCGCGGTCTGGATCGCGTCGATCAGCGCACCGCGCGTCATCGGCGTGTCATCGTCGCGCAACTTGACGTCGAAGAGTTCGGTCAGCCGCGTCTCGACCACTTCGGGCAGGCGTCGCGTCACGACAACACTCAGACGTTTTGATGGCATTCCGGCTCTCCTGTTGCTTCCTCGGGCATGGACCCTGTGGCACAGTGCTGCAAAGGCATCAGGGGCGCAAGAACCCCACCTCAATTATAGTTCGGGCGGATGAGCGGTATGGTCTTGAAAATCGGGGGCGTTGCCCTGTCGTGTCTGCTGTGTGCCGGTGTGGCCGCGGCGTCTGAAACCAAGGGGTCGGTGACCAACTTGCCGTTGCCCCGCTTCGTCTCCATGAAAGCCTCCGAAGGCAACGTCCGGCGCGGCCCCTCGCTGACCCACCGCATCGACTGGGTCTACACCCGCAAGGGCATGCCGCTGGAGGTGACCGCCGAGTACGGCCACTGGCGGCGGGTTCAGGACCGCGACGGTCTGGGCGGCTGGGTGCATTACTCGCTGTTGTCCGGGGTACGCACGGTATTGGTCGAGGAGGACATGCTGCAACTGCACGCCCGTGCCGACCTCGGCAGCCCGGTCACCGCGATGCTGGAAAATGGCGTCGTGGCCGAGCTCGGCGAGTGCACCGCGTCGCTGTGCGAACTCAGCGCGGGCGGGTTCGAGGGCTGGGCGCCGAAAACCGCGCTCTGGGGTGTGGACGCGGATGAAGTGCGGGAGTAACCGGGACCCGGTTCAGACGCTCTGCAACTTCTTCGCCTCGATTCCGGCCAGACGGATCAGGTCCGTCATGTAGCCTTTCTCCAGGTCCTCTGTCCGCGTCGCGGCGTAGAGCCGCCGCGTGATGCCCTGAGCGGTCAGGGGCCGGGTCACGTAATCCGAGTTGTACTTGACCTCGCGCACCACCCAGTCCGGCAGTACGGACACGCCCCGGTTGGATGCCACGAGCAGAAGGATCACCGCTGTCAGCTCGACCTGCCGGATCGCACCCGGCTCCACCTTCGCCGGGGTCAGCAGCTGGTTGAAGATATCGAGCCGGGCGCGGTCCACCGGGTAGGTGATCAGGGTCTGGCCCCGGAAGTCCTCCGCCTCGATATACGGTTTCTGCGCCAGCGGATGCGCGGCCGCGGCGACGAAGACGGGATTGTAGTCGAACAACGGTGAGAAGGTCACGCCGGGCAGGTCCTCCGGGTCGGAGGAGATCACCACGTCAACGTCCTCTTTCATCAAGGCGGGCAGGGCGTCGAAGGCGAGGCCGGGGCGGATGTCCACGTCCACATCCGGCCAGCTCTTGCGGAAGGCTTCGAGCACCGGGAACAGCCATTCGAAGCAGGCGTGGCATTCGATGGCGATGTGCAGCCGCCCGGATTTGCCGTCGCGCAGCCCGATGAATTCATCTTGCAGCGCTTCGACCTGCGGCAGCACCTGCTCCGCCAACCGCAGGAGCCGCATCCCGGCGGCGGAGAGTTTCATCGGCTTGGACCGCCGCACGAACAGCTCCACCCCTGCCTGATCCTCCAACCCCTTGATCTGGTGGGACAAGGCGCTTTGGGTGATGTTCAGCTGATCGGCCGCGCGCGCGAGGCCGCCGCACTCGTGGATGGCCTTGATCGTGCGCAGGTGGCGAAACTCGATATGCATATGCCGCTCATAACCTTCTTGAGATTTATGAGTTTGTCTCACAATGCCGCCCGTGCAACAAGGGGACAACGCTACAGAGGTAAGCCACAATGATCCGCCCCGACGTTTCCTTCGAATTCTTCCCGCCGCGCAACATCGAGGCGACCTTCCGCCTGTGGGACACCGTTCAGGTCCTGTCACCGCTCGATCCGCGTTTCGTGTCTGTCACTTACGGCGCCGGTGGCACCACGCGTGACATCACCCGCGACGCGGTTGCCGCGATCCACAAGCACTCCGGCCTGCGCACCGCGGCGCATCTCACCTGCGTCAACGCGACCCGCGAGGAGACGCTGAAGATCGCGCATGATTTCGCCGAGGCCGGTGTGACCGATATCGTCGCACTGCGCGGTGACCCGCCCAAAGGCTCCAACGGTTTCGAGCCGCACCCGGGCGGCTTCAACTCCTCCATCGAGCTGATCGAGGCGCTGGCCGAGACCGGCAAGTTCACCATCCGCGTCGGCGCCTACCCGGACCAGCACCCAGAAGCGCCGAACTTGCAGGCCGACGTCGAATGGCTCAAGTACAAGATCGAGGCCGGTGCCTCCGAGGCGCTGACCCAGTTCTTCTTCGAGGCGGAGACCTTCTTCCGCTTCCGCGACGCCTGCGAGAAGGCCGGGATCGACGCGCCGATCGTGCCGGGTATCCTGCCGATCGAGAACTGGAAAGGCGCACGCCGCTTTGCCGAGGCCACCGGCACGAAGATTCCCGCCTGGGTCATCGACGCCTTCGAGAAGGCCGAGCGCGATGGTCGCGAGGACCTGCTGGCCACGGCGATCTGCACCGAGCTGTGCTCGGAGTTGATCGAGGGCGGCGTGGACAAGCTGCACTTCTACACGCTGAACCGCCCGGAACTGACCCGCGACGTCTGCTTCGCGCTGGGCGTGACGCCGGAGGTCCGGTTGGAGCACGTCGCATAAGGCACTGATTTCAGACTTGTTTCCCTGCACTCCCGGCGTGGCCCTGCCCCGCCGGGTTTCTTTCATCGCGGGAAGCGGCGCGGGGTCAGGCCGGACTGGAGCCAGGACACGAGGCTGACAATGGAGTAGCAGGGCAGGCCGGTGGCCTCGGTGATGTCGGCGGCGTAGGGACACATGTTGGTGCATTCCAGCACGAAGGCTCCAAGATCCGGATGTCTCGCCTGCAGCGCCAAGGCTGCCTCCACGTTGTCCCGCCGTGCCAGATCGACGTTCAACTGCCGTTCGTTTCCGAGAATCGCCCGGGTGAACTCCTGCCCGCCCTCGGTGGTTCCGATGGGCGTGCCCTCGGGCACGCGGGCGCCGTGCAGGTGGGCCTGCGTGAGGGTCGAGGCGGAAATCGTCAGCACTCCGGCGCGTTTGCCGTGGGGCAGGATGCGGTTGACCATCTCGACCTGCATCAGGGAGGAGGTCAGTACAGGAACCGGCAGGGCCCGTGCCAGATCGTCCTGAAACAGCGACAGGAACCCGCAATTCGTGGTGATCCCGTCGACGCCGTCCTTCACCAGGTCTTTCGCTGCGTCGATGAAGGCGGGGAGCAGCCCCTGCGCCCCGCCGCGCACCACTCTGTCCGGCGAGGCGTTGCGGACGATGCGGTAGAGCACGGGAAAATCCCAGGTCGTCGCGTTACCCATGTCCCCGGGAATACGGGGAAATTCGGCATCGAGCATCAGGATGCCGACCGACGCGCCATAGATGGATTTGCCGCCCTTTGCGATCCACGAGTCGTCCATCGCGGTGTCCCTCCCTTGCAATCGAAACGGTTTCCAATCCACTGTGCCGATGAACCGAGGCGCTGCATAGGGGGATGTGATGGCCGAAACGAACCAGATGAACGGCGCCGAGGCGATGGTGAGAATGCTGGAAGCGCAGGGGGTTACGCATATCTTCGGCCTCTGCGGGGACACCACGCTGCCGTTTTATGACGCGATGCGGGGGCTGGATCATTCGATGACCCATATCCTGACCCGGGACGAGCGCTGCGCCGCTTACATGGCGGATGGTTTCTCGCGCGTCACGGGCCGGGTTGGCGTCTGTGAAGGGCCGTCTGGGGGCGGGGCGACGTACATCCTTCCCGGGCTGATCGAGGCGAACGAGAGTTCTTACGCGGTGCTGGCCATCACCACGGATATTTCCGTGGGGTCTTATGGCAAGTATCCCCTGACGGAGGTCGATCAGGACGCGCTGATGCGCCCCCTGACCAAGTACAATACGGTCATCAAGCAGGCGGCGCATATCCCGCGCATGGTGCGGGCGGCGTTCCGGGCGATGACATCCGGGCGGTCCGGGGCGGCGCATCTGGGGTTGCCGTATGACATCCAGTACGATGCGGTCGATCCCGTAGATGTCTGGGGGGATTTGACTTTTTCAAGCTACCCCGCGCATCCGGGCGCACCGGAGGCGTCTCGGGTCGAGGCGGCGGTGGCGGCTTTGCTTTCTGCCGAGCGGCCCTTGATCGTCTGTGGCGGCGGGGTGATCATTTCCGGGGCTTGCGAGGCGTTGGCTGCGGTGGCGGAGCGGCTGGATATTGCCGTGGCGACGTCGATTTCCGGGAAGGGGTCGCTGTCCGATGACCACCCGCAGAGCCTTGGGGTGGTGGGGTCCAACGGCGGTACGCCGGAGACATGGGAGATGATGCAAGAGGCTGATCTCGTTGCGTTTCTCGGCTGCCGTGCCGGGTCCACAACCACCTCGCGTTGGAGTGCGCCGAAGCCGGGAACGCGGGTGCTGCATTTCGACAATGACCCGATGGTGATCGGAGCGAACTACCCGACGGAGGTTGGCGTCGTAGGCGATCTGCGGCTGTCGCTTGATATGGCCAACGCGGTTCTGGACGGGATTTCAGCGCTTCCGACATTCGGCGGCACAGCGCGGGTGGCGGAGATCAAGGCGCGGAAGTTTGCGCGTTTTCAGACGCTTGCGCAGAGTTTGGAGAAGCCGGTCCGGCCGGAACGGATCATCGACACGCTGAACAGGCTGCTGCCCGAGGAGTCCGTCGTGGTCAGCGATCCGGGGACGACCTGCCCGTATTACAACGCCTTCGGGTTGAGGCCGAAAGCCGGGCGGACGTTTATCACGAACCGGGCGCATGGGGCGCTGGGATATGCCATCGGGGCGTCCATCGGGGCGTGGTTCGGCAGGCCGCAGGCGACGGTGGTCGCGCTGATGGGGGACGGCAGTTTTGGCTTTAGTTGCGGGGAGTTGGAGACCGCAGCTCGGTACAAGGTGCCGGTGACGTTTGTGGTCCTGAGCAATGCCGGGTACGGTTGGATCAAGGCCAGTCAGAAGGATGACAAGGGCGGGCGGTACTACAACGTCGACTTTGGCCGGACGGATAACGCGAAGGTGGCGGAGGGGTTCGGGGTGCGGTCGTGGACCGTGGAAGACCCGGAGGACCTTGACCGGGTGCTGAAAGAGGCGCTCGCGCATGACGGGCCGACGCTGATTGATGTTATTTCTCAACCGCTTGAGGAAAGCGCTGCCCCTGTGATGCGGTGGATGGGGTAAACTGACGTACCGGACCCAATGGGTCCGGCAAACGCTCCGGGGGAGCGTTTGGTCAGTTTACGGGCGAAGCCCCGGGGGTGTCTGAACCGTGCCCAATGGGTCCGGCAAACACTCCGGGGGAGTGTTTGGGGGTTTTACGGGCGTAGCCCCGGGGTGCGTTAACCAAGTGCGCCGAGCTGCATTGGGTTAACGCATCGCGCGCCGGGGTTAAGCGACCGCTCGCTGGTCTGGACACACAACATCTTGTTGTTTCTCCTCGACGCCACACACGGACAATCCGGGCGTTAACCCGCCTCGCGGGGCCACGGGCCCGAGTTTGGTACGATTCTACCCGAGTTTCGTACAGATTTGATTTCATGGTATCGATACCATTCCATCTGCCGTCCTCAGCGGTCGGATTCGTGGTTAACGCCCGAATTTCTTGAGTATTTGGAAAGAGAAGAAAGCGGGACGCCGCAGTCCCCGGGGCGCGATGCGGCCCAATTCAGAGGCTGTCCTGCGCGGGCGTCACGGCGATCTTGCCAAGTTCTTCCAGCAGCACCGCAAGAAAGGCACTGCCGACGGCGGAGAGCGGCCGGGCGCGGGAGGTGATGACCACCATGTCCATCAGGATGCGCGGCGCGAAGGGCCGCGAGGTGAAGCCGCCCCAGGCCTCCTCTTCGAGGGCGAAAGGGTCGAGCAGGGCGGCGCCCATGCCCTCGCGGACGAAGCCGAGCAGGTTGCGGAAGAGGTGCGAGTGCACGCGCGGACGCAGGGTCGCCCCAGCCTCCGCAAAGGCGGCGCGGAGGCGGCGGTGGGTCATATGGTCGGGGCCCATGACGATGAAGGGGTATTGGTCCAGCAGGGCCGGGGTCAGGACGTCATGCGCGGTCAGCGGGCTGCCCAGCGGCAGGGCGATGCGGGTTTCGAAGTGGAACGGGTGGAGGTGGAAGGCGTCGAGGTGGACGGGACGCTCGCAGATGCCGATTTCGAACAGACCTGAGGCGACCCATTCCTGGATTTTCGAGGAATACTGCGACTGGAAGGTGATCGCCGTGTCGGGGCGCCCCTCGGCGAAGCGGGCGATGAGGCGGGGCATCCAGGTGAAGCTGATCGAATGCTGGGAGGCGATCTGGAGCTGACCGGCCTGCTTGTTCTGCAGGTCCGTGACCGCCTGCTGCACGTGGTCGAGGCCGCGCACCACGGTTTCGACCTCGCGGTAAAGCATTTGCGCCTCGGGTGTCGGGACAAGGCGGCCGCGCTGGCGCTGGAACAGGCGAAAGCGGACCTCGCGTTCGAGTTGCGACAGAAGGTTCGACAGGCCCGGCTGGGAAATGCCCAATTGCGCGGCGGCGGCGGTGACCGTGCCGGTCTCGATGATGGCGTGAAACGCCTGAAGCTGTCGGAATCGCAGGGACATTCCCGAGAGTATAAGTTTGAGTGATGACTTGTGCAATAAATCGTATTTGAAATGATGGCAGGCGCTTGGCAGGCTTCGCGGGACATCTGCGGGGGCGTTTCCAATCATGAGCAAGACCATCGTCATCGTCGGGGCGGGGATCGTCGGGGTTTCCACGGCGATCTGGCTGCAGCGGGACGGGCACAGGGTGATCCTGATCGACCGGCTGGACCCGGGCGAGGGCACCAGCCACGGCAATGGCGGGGTTCTGGCGAGCTGCTCCGTGGTGCCGGTGACGGTGCCGGGGCTCTTGTGGAAGGCGCCGCGGATGCTGTTCGATCCAAAGCAGCCGCTGTTCCTGAAATGGGGCTACCTGCCGAAGCTGGCGCCCTGGCTGGTGAAGTACCTGCGGCACGGGAACGCCGCCGACGTGGCGCGGATCGCACGTGCGATGACGGCGATCATCGGAGACAGTCTGGCTGATCATCAGGCGCTGAGCGCGGGCACCGGGGCGGAGCATTACGTCGTGCCGTCGGATTACGTGTATCTTTACAAAGATCGCGCGGCCTATGAGGCCGATGCCTTTGGCTGGGGCGTGCGGCGGGAGAACGGGTTCCGCTGGCACGAGATGGAAGGCGATGCGTGGCGGGCCTATGATCCGGAGTTCTCGGATGAGTTCCGCTTTGCGGCGCGGTTCGACGACCATGGCCGGATCACCGATCCCGGGCAGTATGTGAAGGCGCTGGCGCGGCATGTGGAGGCCTCCGGTGGAGAGGTGCGCCGGGCCGAGGTGACGGAGCTGGTGCGGGAGAATGGCCGGGTGACGGGCGTGCGCGCGGGCGGCGGGACAGTGACGGCGGATGCGGTGGTGCTGGCCATGGGCGCGTGGTCGAAACGGCTGTCGGATATGCTGGGACTGGATGTGCCGCTGGAAAGCGAGCGGGGCTATCATCTGGAATTGTGGGAGCCGTCGGTGATGCCGAAGGCGGCGGTCATGGTGGCGAGCGGCAAGTTCGTGGCGACACCGATGGACGGGCGCATCCGGCTGGCGGGGATCGTGGAGTTTGGCGGGCTGGAGGCGGAGCCGTCGCGCCCGCCGTTCGACCTGCTCCGGGACAACATCCGCAAGGCGATGCCGGGGCTGACATGGGCGCGGGAGGTCGAATGGATGGGCCATCGCCCTGCGCCGGCGGATTCGATCCCGCTGATTGGCGAGGTGCCGGGGGCGGCGGGAGCGTATCTGGGCTTCGGCCATCATCATGTGGGGCTGACAGGCGGGCCGAAAACCGGGCGTCTGCTGGCGCAGATGATCGGCGGGCGCAGTCCGAACATTGACGTGACGCCCTATTCTCCGTCACGCTTCGCGAAACAGGCATAACAAGTCCCGGGCAAACCGGGGCGCAACCAACCACCAACAAGGGAAACAGATGATGACGACATTGACGAAATTCCTCGCGGCGACGGCGCTGACGGCGGTTTCCGCCACGGCGGCGCTGGCGGACAAGTGGGATATGCCGCTGGCCTATGCGGCGACCAACTTCCATTCGGAGAACGCGGCGCAGTTTGCGCAATGCGTGACCGACGCCACCGGCGGGGCCATCGAAATGGTGACGCACCCCTCCGGCTCGCTCTTCGCGGGCAATGACATCAAGCGGGCGGTGCAGACCGGGCAGGCGCCCATCGGCGAGCGGCTGATCTCGGCGCATGAGAACGAGAATCCGCTGTTCGGGATCGACTCGGTGCCGTTCCTCGCGACCTCCTTCGACGCGCATGAAAAGCTGTGGGAGGTGGCCGGGCCGAAGATCGCGGAGGTTCTGGCGGATCAGAACCTCGTGTATCTCTACTCCGTGCCGTGGCCGCCGCAGGGTCTGTACTTCAAGAAGCCGGTGGAGAGTGTCGCTGACATGGCCGGTGTGAAGTTCCGGTCCTATTCGACGGCGACCGCGCGGATGGCGGAGCTGACCGGCATGCTGCCGGTGCAAGTCGAGGCCGCGGAACTGTCGCAGGCATTGGCGACCGGCGTAGCGGAGGCGTTCATTTCCTCCGGCGCGACGGGTTATGACCGGAAGGTCTGGGAGCACCTGACGCATTTCTACGAAGTCGACGCCTGGCTGCCGCGCAACGTGGTCTTTGCCAACAAGGACGCCTGGGATGCTCTGGACGACGCGCAGCGTGCGGCGATGACCGACTGCGCGGCGGAGGCCAAGGCGCGCGGCTTGCAGATGTCGAAGGACTACACCCAGCTGACGCTGGACGGTCTGCGCGAGGGCGGCATGACCGTGGGCCGGGCCGGCGACGGGCTGGTCGAGGAGCTGAAGGCCATCGGCGAGACCATGACATCGGAGTGGCTGGAAAAGGCCGGGGACGACGGCAAGGCCATCGTCGACGCCTACAAGGCGATGCAGTGAGGGTGAGCAGAATTTCAGGCTGAAATTCTTCTCACCGTCGGCCCATCCCGTTCGGGGTGGGCCTTTGTGATGCAAAACCAAGGCAGGGCAGACCACATGACCGCGATCCGCCGCGTGCTCGATACGCTATACCTCGCCGGGGGCGTGATTGCCGCCGTCTTCACCGTGTTGATCCTGCTGATCATCGTCGCGCAGATGGTGGCGCGCTGGAGCAGCCTGACCTTTCCGGGCGCGGCCGATTATGCCGGGTACTGCATGGCCGGGGCGAGTTTCTTTGCCTTCGCCTATGCGCTGAACCACGGGGCGCACATCCGGGTGACGCTGGCCCTGACGGCCTTGGGCAAGTACCGGCGTTGGGGCGAGACCTTCTGCTTTGCCGTGGGCGCGGCGGTGACGACTTTCGTCGCGCGGTACGCGTGGAAGTACATGATGCAGAGCTACAAGTTCAAGGACGTGAGCCAAGGACAGGACGCGACGCCGCTGTGGATTCCGCAGATCGTCATGGTGGTCGGAGCGATCCTGCTGGCGATTGCCTTCTGGGACAACCTGATCCGCCTGCTGTTCACCGGCACCACCAACATCCGCGAGGACCTCGTGGACCAGAGCCACGCGGAGTAGGGCCATGGAACAACTCGCTCCGATCTTCATCTTCCTCTTCGTGCTTTTCGCGCTGCTGGGCAGCGGCGTCTGGGTCGGGCTTGCGCTCATGGGCGTGGCTTGGGTCGGCATGGAGCTGTTCACCGTACGCCCGGCGGGCGATGCGATGATCACAGTGGTCTGGCGGTCCTCCTCGTCCTGGACGCTGACCGCGCTGCCGCTGTTCATCTGGATGGGGGAAATCCTGTTCCGAACGCGATTGTCCGAAGACATGTTCCGGGGTCTGTCGCCCTGGATGGCGCGGCTGCCGGGGGGCCTCGTGCATACCAACATCGTCGGCTGCACGGTCTTCGCCGCTGTCTCCGGGTCGAGCGCCGCAACGCTGACCACCGTGGGCAAGATGTCCATTCCCGAGCTGCGCAAGCGCAACTACCCCGAGACCATGGTCATCGGCACGCTGGCGGGCGCGGCGACGCTCGGGCTGATGATCCCGCCCTCGCTGACGTTGATCGTCTACGGCGTGACGATCAACGAGAGCATCACCAAGCTGTTCTTCGCCGGCATCCTGCCCGGCCTCGTGCTGGCGCTGATGTTCATGGCCTATGTGGCGGTCTATTCCTTCGTTTCGAAAAAGTGGAACCCGACGCCGGACCCGGCCATGACCTTCATGGAAAAGGTGAAGAACTCGCGGTTCCTGATCCCGGTGATGCTGCTCATCATCGTGGTGATCGGCTCCATGTATCTCGGCTTTGCCACGGCGACGGAGGCGGCGGCCTTCGGCGTGATCGGCGCGATGGTACTCGCGGCCGCGCAGGGCTCGCTGACCTGGTCCACCTTCACAGAAAGCCTGATGGGCGCGGTGCGCACCTCCGCGATGATCGCGCTGATCCTCGCCGGGGCGGCGTTCCTGTCGCTCTCCATGGGCTTCACCGGCCTGCCTCGGGGCCTCGCCGATCTGATCGCAAGCTGGGAGCTGTCGCGGTTCGAACTCCTGATGGCGCTGCTCGTGTTCTACATCGTCCTCGGTTGCTTCCTTGACGGCATCTCCTCCGTGGTGCTGACCATGGCCGTGGTCGAGCCGATGATCCGGGAGGCGGGCATCGACCTGATCTGGTTCGGCATCTTCATCGTCGTTGTGGTGGAGATGGCGCAGATCACCCCGCCCATCGGCTTCAACCTCTTCGTGTTGCAAGGCATGACCGAGCATCAGATGGGCTTCATCGCGAAGGCGGCGATCCCGATGTTCCTCATCATGGTGGTGATGGTTTTCGTGTTGATTGCCTTCCCGGATCTGGCCACTTGGCTGCCCGAGAACATCAGGCAAAGGCCGTCTTGACCGATCCACTTCGTTTCCTTGCACGGCATGGACCATGGGTGCTGGCCTTCGGGCTGGTGCTTGGCCTGCTCCTGCCCGGCCCGGCATCGTCGCTGAAGCCATATCTGCCGTGGCTGGTGATTGGCCTGCTTTACGTCTCCCTGTTGCGCATGTCCGTGGCCGGGATGCTGGAAGCGGTGCGAAAGGTGCCCCGGATGGTGCCTGCCGTGCTTGCCCTGCAACTGGCTGTGCCGCTGGTCATCCTCGCCGTCGCCGTCCTGACAGGCACCCTCGCCAGCTCCGTCACGCTCTCCCTTCTCCTCGTCAGCGCCGCGCCCTCCATCGTCGGCAGTCCCAATGTCGTCATGATGATGGGCGCCAGCCCCGAGCCTGCCCTGCGCCTGATGGTGGCCGGGACGCTGTTGCTGCCGCTGACCGTCATCCCGATCTTTGCCTTGTCGCCGATGCTCTCCGGCCTGCGCGATGTCATCCTCGCCGCGCTGAGCCTTCTCCTGACGATCCTGCTGACCTCCGCCGCCGCGATGCTCACCCGGCGGCTGTTCTTCCCGAAACCTGGGCCGGTTGTGCTCGAACGCTTGCAAGGGGCGTCGGCGATTGCGCTCGTCGTCGTGGTCATCGCCCTGATGCCCGCCGTGGTGGAGATTTCTCGCGAGTCCTGGGGCCTTCTGGCCTTCTGGCTCGCCATCGCCTTCGGCGCGAATTTCGGAGCGCAGGGGGCGATGCGTCTGATTGTGTCGGGCAAGCCGAGAGACGAGGCGCTGGCCCTCTCCTTCATTGCCGGAAACCGCAATATCGCCTTGTTTCTCGTGGCCTTGCCGCCGGAGACGACGGCGCAGCTTTTGCCCTTCATCGGCTGCTACCAACTGCCGATGTACCTGACGCCGATCCTGCTTCGGCGGATGCATCGCTGAGCGCAGCTAAACAAACCTGTTAGCAAAACTCAATTGTTCGGGGACGGCACAGGAGTAGAACGGGGCAACACTCTGGGAGGAGAGCCATGCCCGATCACAGCCCCCATGCGGGATCGAACGTCAGCCTCGCGCGCCGTGCCTGGGCCATCCGCCGTCATGCGCTGCGTATGGGCGCGGTGCAGGGACAGGGGTATATCGGGCAGGCACTGGGCGTGGCGGATGTGCTGGCGGTCAGCTATTTCCACGCGACCAGCTACCGACCGGACGATCCGGAGTGGGAGGGGCGGGACCGTTTCTATCTCTCCATCGGCCATTACGCGATTGCGCTCTATGCCGCGATGATCGAGGCCGGCATCCTGCCGGAAGACGAGATCGAGACCTACGGAATGGACGACAGCCGCATGCCGATGTCCGGAATGGCGTCCTACACCCCGGGCATGGAGATCACCGGCGGCTCGCTCGGCCATGGTCTCGGCATTGCCGTGGGTGCGGCGATGGGGCTGAAGCGCAAGGGCAATCCGGCGTTTGTCTATAACCTGATGTCGGACGGTGAGCTGGGCGAGGGGTCCACCTGGGAGGCGGTGATGTCCGCCGCCCAGCACAAGCTCTCGAACCTGATCTGCGTCGTCGATTTCAACAACCAGCAGGCCGATGGGCCGAGCCGCGACGCGCTGGCCACAACGCCGGAGGCGCCGAAATGGCAGGCCTTTGGCTGGCACGCGCAGGAGGTCGACGGCAATGATCTGGACGCCGTGCGCCAAGCCTTCGACACGGCCCGCGCCCATGATGGCCCGGAGCCGCGCGTCGTCATCTGCAACACGAAGATGTGCAAGGGCATCCCCTTCCTCGAAACCCGCGAGAAGACCCACTTCATCCGCGTCGAGCCGGAGGAATGGGCGAAGGCGCTGGCACATCTGGATCAAGAGGTCCCGGCATGAGAGACGTTCCCTTCGGCCCCAACTCCCGCCGCAAATCGAAATACGCCGCCCGCGTCGTGCCGGACCAGAAGCTGGCCACCAGCGCGATGATCGCGTCGCTGGACGCGGAAGGCCGCGAGACGATTGCCGCGCCGTTTGGCGAGGCGCTGTGCCAGCTGGCGGAATCCCGCGACGACATCGTCGGGCTGTCGGCGGACCTGTCGAAGTACACCGACCTGCATGTCTTCGCCGCGAAATACCCGGAGCGGTTCTACCAGATGGGCATGGCCGAACAGGTGCTGATCTCCGCCGCCGCCGGTCTCGCCCGCGAAGGCTTCACACCCTGGGCGACGACCTACGCGGTGTTTGCCTCGCGGCGGGCCTATGACTTCATCTGCATGGCGATTGCCGAAGAGAACCTGCCGGTGAAGATCGCCTGCGCCCTGCCGGGGCTGACCACAGGCTATGGTCCGAGCCATCAGGCGACAGAAGACCTCGCGATCTTCCGGGGCATGCCGAACCTGACAATCGTCGATCCCTGCGACGCGGTGGAGACGATGCAGGCGACGCACGCTCTCTCAAGCACCCCCGGCCCGGCCTACATGCGCCTGCTGCGCGGCAAGGTGCCGGATGTGCTCGGCGAATACGGCTACCAGTTCGAGCTGGGCAAGGCGAAGCTGATCCACGATGGCGCCGACGTGCTCTTCATCTCCTCAGGGTTCATGACCATGCGCACGATTGATGCGGCGAAGGCATTGAAAGCCGATGGCGTCGATTGCGCGGTGGTGCATGTGCCGACGATCAAGCCGCTGGACGAGGCGACGATCCAGGCCGAGGCGGCGAAGACCGGCCGGCTGATCGTGACGGCGGAGAACCACACGGTGGTCGGCGGGCTTGGTGAAGCGGTGGGCGCCAGCCTGATGCGGGCGGGCGTGCAGGCGCGGTTCCGGCAGATCGGGCTGCCGGACGAATTCCTCGACGCGGGTGCGCTGCCGACGTTGCATGAGCAGTATGGCCTCAGCGTGCCGCGCATCGTGGCGCAGGTGAAGGAGTGGCTCGATGGCTGAGACCTGTCTGATCGGCCTCGGGGCCATGGGCCTTGGGATGGCCAAGAACATCCTCAAGGCGGGCATGGACCTGCGCGGCTTCGACCTCTCGCCCAAGGCGCGGGAGCGCTTTGCGGAGGCCGGCGGGCGCAGCTTTGACAGCGCGGCGGACGCGGCGGAGGGCTGCGACCTGCTGGTGCTGATGGTGGTCAACGCCGAGCAGGCCCGGGCGGCTGTCTTCGGCAGTGGCGTGGCAGAGGCGCTGGCGCCGGGGGCGACGGTCATGCTGTGCAGCACCGTTGCGCCGGATGACGCGCGGGCGCTGGCGGCGGAGCTCGACGGGGCGGGTCTCGTCATGCTGGATGCGCCGGTCAGTGGCGGGCAGGTGGGCGCGGAGGCGGGCACGCTGACGTTGATGACCTCCGGTCCGGAGGCCGCCTATGGCAGGGCGCAGCCGGTGCTGGACGCCATCGCGGGCAAGGTGCACCGGCTGGGAGACGTCCCCGGCCTCGGTGCGACCTACAAGGTCGTGCATCAACTGGCCGCCGGGGTGCACCTCGTGGCGGCTGCCGAGGTCATGGCGCTGGGCGCACGGGCCGGGTGCGATCCGGAGAAGCTGTTCGAGATCGTCAGCACCAGCGCGGGACAGAGCTGGATGTTCGAGGACCGCGTGCCGCGTATCCTCGCCGGAGAGACCGCGCCGACCTCGACGGTCGACATCTTCGTCAAGGATCTGGGGCTTGTGCTCCAGACCGGGCGCGATTGCGCCACGCCCCTGCCGCTCAGCGCCGCCGCGCATCAGATGATGCTGGCCGCGAGTGCCATGGGTTTCGGCAAGCTCGACGATTCCTGTGTCATCCGCGCCTACGAGGCGCTGACAGGCTACAGCACGAAATCCCCCGAAGGAGACTGAACGGATGCTTCTGAAAGACAAGACCGCCATCATCACCGGCGGTGCCAGCCCGCGTGGCCTCGGCAAGGCCACGGCGAAACTGTTTGCCGAGCACGGTGCCCGTGTGGCGATCCTCGACCTGAACGCGGAGCAGGCGGCGGCCGCGGCGGCGGACCTGCCGGGTGAGGGCCACATCGGGCTTGCCTGCAACGTGACGGACAAGGCTGCCTGCCAGACGGCGGCGGATGCGGTGATTGCCGCGTTCGGCCAGATCGACATCGTGGTGAACAACGCCGGAATCACCCAGCCGCTGAAGCTGATGGCGATCGAGCCGGAGAATTACGACGCGGTGCTGGACGTGAACCTGCGCGGCACGCTCTACATGAGCCAGGCGGTGATCCCGCACATGCGGGGGCGCAAGACCGGGGCCTTCGTGAACATCTCGTCCGTGTCGGCCCAGCGTGGCGGCGGCATCTTCGGCGGGCCGCACTACTCGGCGGCGAAGGCGGGCATCCTCGGTCTGACCAAGGCGATGGCGCGGGAACTGGCGCCCGATGGCATCCGCTCCAACGCCGTTTGCCCGGGCTTCATCGCCACGGACATCACCGGCGGCAAGCTGACCCCGGAGATGATGGCGGGTATTCTGGAGGGCATTCCCATGGGCCGCGCCGGGGAAGCCTCGGACGTGGCGGGCTGCTGCCTGTTCCTCGCCTCCGATCTGGCGGCTTACGTCACCGGCTCCGAAGTTGACGTGAACGGTGGCTCGCTGATCCACTGACCGTCCTCCCTGTCGGTCGGACGACTGGGCCCGCTCGACAGCGGGCCCTTTTTCTTTTTGGTGGCGGGTCCCCCACCCCAGCCCTCCCCACAGGGGAGGGAGTTTGGACGCGTACCCCCCGGGGCTCCGCCCGTCGCTCGCTGAAAACCGTCCGCCGGACGGTTTTCCGGGCGCTCGCGAACCCTAGCCCTCCCCAAAGGGGGAGGGGGTTCCGCTTAGCGCAGGATTTCCTCGACCAGCGTTTCCGCGCCAAGCGACGCCCGGAAGTGTTCCTCCACATGCGCCCGCCCCGCCGCCGAAAGCCGCAGGAGCGCGTCCGGATCGGTGGCGAGCGCACGGATGGTGCGGGCCAGCGCCCCCGGGTTCTTCGGCGGCACGAGGTAGCCGTTGGAGCCGTCGCGGATCAGTTCCGGCACGCCGCCCGCATCGGTGCCGATCACCGGCACGCCCATGGACATGGCCTCCATGTAGGCCACGCCGAGCGGTTCGTGCCAGGAGGCGAGCACGAAGATATGCGCCTCCTTCAGTTTCTCGCGCACCGCTCCCGCGTCGATGGCGCCGAGCAGCTTGACGTGGTCCTGCAGGCGCAGCTTTTTCAGATGCGCTTCGAGCTCCTGCCGGTAGCCGGTGCCGCCGGCGTCGTCCTCACCCGCGATTTCGAGCCGGACGTCGACGCCGAGGTCGATCAGCTGGCGCACGGCGGTCATCAGGTCCTGATGGCCCTTGACGATGTTCAGCCGTCCACAGGAGAACAGCCGGACCGGGCGGGATTTCTCGGGCGTCTCGTAGGGCGTGTCGCGCGAGAGCATGCGGGTGTCGACGCCCATGGGCCGGACCACGAGCCGCGGCGGGAGTGATCCGGCGAGGGCCTCCTCGACTTCGTGCAGCAGCTTGTGGGTGATGATCGTGGCGAACTTTGCGCCGGACCACTTGAAGCGCTGGCCGGGGCCGTAGTCCGACAGCGGTCCGTGCAGGGTGATCGAGTATTCCGGGCCGCCGAGTTTGCGCACGAAGGCGGCGATCAGCGCGGCACGGCCGCAGGAATGCGCGTGGATGTGGTCGAGATCGTGGTCGCGGGCGTGGCGCAGGAGGTGCTGGGCGGCTCCGAGCGCAACGGCCGCGTCTTTGGCGAAGCCCGGTCCCTCGCTGGCGATCCAGCGCGGCAGCCCCTCGGCGGTCAGCCTGGCAAGGGCGACGGCGGAGGCGACCGGATCGAAGTTGCCAAGGTAATCCGTGCGCAGGATGGCGTCGTCGGACCAGTCGTGCGCGATCAGGCCGGAGGGCGGTTTGCGGGTCGAGAGCACATGCACATCGTGCCCCATCGCTTCGAGCGCGAGAATCTCGCGCCAGAAGAAGATGTGGGTCTGCCCCGGAAATTGAGGCACCAGATACCCGATACGCAGCTTTCGCGACACGTTAGCCTTTGCCTTGGTTGATTGGCAGCCAACCAGCCTCCCCCTCGAGACGGTTGCCCCGGACTATTCCAGCCGGGACCATGCTTTGGCCATAGTTAACCGGCAAGGAGGGCAAGCTGGGGTCTTGTATTTTCCGAAGGTGTGGCCCCAAAGGTACGGGACCATGGTAGCGGGTATGGTGACAGGGGAAACGGCGGTGTCGGTGATCGTGCCGGCCAGCAACGAGGCGGCGCTGATCGGCGGCTGCCTGTCGGCGCTTCTGGCGTCGGACCCGGTGCCTGCGGCCGTCGAGGTGATCGTGGTGGCGAACGGCTGTTCTGACGATACGGCGGCGCGGGCGCGGGGCTTTGCGGAGCGGTTCGCGGCAAAGGGCTGGCATCTCGTCGTGCTGGACCTGACGGAGGGCGGCAAGCTCGAGGCGCTGAATGCCGGGGATGCCGCGGCCTCGGGCGGGATACGGGTGTATCTCGATGCGGATGTGACGGTGTCGGCTGCGTTGCTCGGGCAGATTGCAGCGGCGTTGGAGGGACCGGAGCCGCGGTATGCCAGTGGACGCGTGACCATCACCGCGAAGAGTGCCGTCAGTCGCGCCTATGCGCGGGTCTGGGCAAAGGTGCCCTTCATGGCCGATTGCGTCCCGGGATGCGGGCTGTTCGCCGTGAACGCCGCGGGTCGGGCGCGCTGGGGCGCTTTTCCGGATATCATCAGCGACGATACCTTCGTCCGGTTGAGTTTCGCGCCGGGCGAGCGGGTCGGGGTGCCTGCCGCCTATGAATGGCCGATTGCCGAGGGGTTTCAACGGCTTGTCAGGGTACGCAGGCGGCAGGACGTGGGGGTCGACGAGATCGCTCGCCTGTATCCGGACCTGTTGGACAACGACGACAAGCCCGCCTTCGGCACGGGCCGGAAACTCGGGCTTGCCCTGCGCGACCCGCTGGGTTTTGCGGTCTATTCGGGGGTGGCGGTGATGGTCAAATTGACCAAGGGTCAAGGCAGCGAGTGGAGCCGGGGGCGATGAATGCGGTGCTTGGACGATTGAGGGGCGAGGGGCTGTCGGCGCGGATCATGCGGTCCTCCCTGCTGACGGTGGGCGGCTTTGGCGTGGCGCAGGTGATCCGCCTCGCCTCCAACCTGATCCTGACGCGGCTGCTGTTCCCGGAGGCATTCGGGCTGATGGCGCTGGTTATGGTGTTCCTCATGGGGCTTGGCCAGTTCTCCGACGTGGGCGTGACGCCGGCAATCCTGCAATCGAAGCGCGGCGATGACCGCGATTTCCTCGATACCGCCTGGACCATTCAGGTGATGCGCGGCTTCGGCCTGTGGCTTGTCGCCTGCGCGGCGGCCTTTCCGATGGCTTGGGTCTACGGGGAGCCGCAATTGACGCATCTGCTGCCCGTCGCGGCGCTGACCTTGCTGATTTCGGGGTTCAAACCGACGCGCATGGACACCGCCAACCGGCACCTGATGCTTGGCCGGGTGACGGTGATCGACATGGGCGTGCAGGTCATCGGCGTCGTGGTGGCAGTGACGCTGGCCTGGCTCACGGGTTCGGTCTGGGCGCTGGTGATTTCCGGCGTGGTCGGCGGCATCGCGGAGGTGGTGGTCAACAGCCGGTTCCTGCCCGGGGCGCGCAACCGCTTCCGCTGGGAGAAACCGGCGGCGGAGGAACTCATCAACTTCGGCAAATGGGTCTTCCTCGCCACCATCGCCGGGTTCCTGTTCAGTCAGGCGGACAAGATCCTGATCGGCAAGTACCTGGAGCTGGACACTTTCGGGGTCTACAACATTGGCTATTTCCTTGCCGCCTTTCCCATGCTGCTCGGCGGGATGGTGACGCGGAAGATCCTGATCCCGATCTACCGTGAGGCACCGCCGACGGCATCGCCCGAGAACTTTGCCAAGCTGCGCAAGATGCGCTTTGCGGTCACGGCGATGCTGATGGGCATGGTGGCGGTGTTTGCCGCGCTGGGCGTCTGGCTGGTGGGGGTGATGTATGACCCGCGCTATGCCCTGGCGGGCCCGGTGGTGGTGTTGCTGGCCTGTGCGCAGATGCCGATGCTGATCGTGATGACCTACGATCAGGCGGCGCTGGCGGCGGGGGATTCGAAGCGGTTCTTCGTGCTGGCCGCCGCGCGGGCTGCGCTGATGATCGCCTGCCTGATCGTCGGGCTGGAGGTGGACGGGCTGCTGGGCGCGATCATCGGGCAAGGCGTTGCTTTTGTCCTCGCCTACCCGGTGGTGGTCTGGTTGGCGCGGCGGATGGGAGCCTGGGACGGGCTGCACGATGCGATTTTCGCCGGGGTTGCCGTGGCGCTGACCTCCGGGGCGCTGTGGCTGAACTGGCCCGCAATAGTGACTCTGGCGGGGAATACGCCTTAACCTCTCCCGTTTCCCAAATGGAAACAAAGGCGGTAGACTGCCCCAGTGTTTCCGGAGTCGCCCGCGTATCACGGAAAGACCGCCGAAATCGGGCAAAACCGGGGGCCGATTCCTAAAAAACGCCGCAATTTCCCCGCATCACTCTGATTGTGTGGTGACGCGGAAATGGTGGCGGGGTGAGAGCTTATGTCGGATCAGTCCGAGCAGCAGTACGGCGAGAATGACATCGCCATCGTCGGGATGGCCGCGCACCTTCCCGGGGCGGCGGATATTGCGGCGTACTGGCGGAACCTGCGGGACGGGGTGTCCTCGATCCGGCGGCTGTCCGAGGAAGAGCTGAAGGCTGCGGGCGAGGACCCGGGCCTGATGCGTCACCGTGACTACGTGCCCTTCGCCGCGCCCCTTGACGATTTCGAGCATTTCGACGCGGAGTTCTTCGGGTTTTCGCCCAAGGAAGCCATGGTGATGGACCCGCAGCACCGGCAGTTCCTCGAATGTGCCTGGGAGGCGCTGGAAACCGCCGGGCATGTGCCGGAGAATTATCCCGGGCAGGTCGGCGTGTTCGCCGGTTGCGGGATGGGGTCGTATTTCTATTTCAACGTCTGTTCGAACCCCGATCTGGTTGAAAACACCGGCATGTTCCTGCTGCGCCACACGGGCAACGACAAGGACTTCATGACGACGCGACTCAGCCACGTCCTCGATCTGCACGGCCCGTCGATCAACCTGCAAACCGCCTGTTCGACGTCGCTTGTGGCGACGCACTACGCGGTGCAGGCGCTCCTGAATGGCGAGTGCGACATGGCGCTGGCGGGAGGTGTGACCATCGAGCTGCCGCAGGGGCGTGGGTATCTCTACAAGGAGAACGAGATCCTGTCGCCGGACGGGGCCTGTCACGCGTTTGACCACAGGGCGCAGGGCACGGTTTTCGGCTCCGGTGCGGGGGTGGTGGTCCTCCGGCGGATGGCGGATGCGGTGCGCGATGGCGATCACATCTGGGCGGTGATCAAGGGCACGGCGGTCAACAACGACGGCGCGCAGAAGGCCGGGTATCTCGCGCCTTCTGTCGACGGGCAGGCCGGGGCGATTGCCGAGGCGCAGGCCTTTGCTGGCGTCTCCTCCGATACGGTCGATTATGTCGAGTGCCACGGCACCGGCACTTACCTGGGCGATCCGATCGAGGTGGCGGCGCTGACCCAGGCCTTTGCCGAGAGCGGCTCGGGTGTGGGGCATTGCCGCATCGGCAGCGTGAAAACCAACATCGGCCATCTCGACACGGCAGCCGGGGTGGCGAGCCTCGTCAAGACGAGCCTTGCGCTGCATCACCGGCAGATGCCGCCATCGCTGGGTTTCGAGAAGCCCAATCCTGCGATTGATTTCGAGCACTCGCCGTTCCGGGTGAATGACCGTCTGACCGACTGGCATCGGGGCGATCATCCGCGCCGCGCCGGTGTGAATTCGCTCGGCGTCGGCGGGACAAACGCGCATGTGGTGCTGGAGGAAGCGCCGGAGCGGATGGCCTCCGAAACGAGCGATTTCCCGTTCCAGATCCTGACGGTCTCGGCCCGCAACAAGGCGGCGCTGGAGGGCAACGCGCAGCGGCTCGCGGCGCATCTGCGGGCGCATCCGGAGCAGCCGCTGGCGGACGTGGCCTTTACCCTGAAAGAGGGGCGGAGAGCCTTCGAGCGGCGGATGGTCGTGGTGGCGGAGAGCCATGCCGAGGCGGCGAACCTGCTGGAGGAGGGCAATCCCCGCCGCGTGTTCCAGCACAAGGCGCTGGACCGGCCCGACGTCGCCTTCCTCTTCCCCGGTGGCGGCGCGCAATATGCCGGGATGGCGCGGGACCTCTACGAGACCGAGCCGGTCTTTGCCGAATGGATGGATCGCGGCCTCGACTGCCTCGCGACCCTGACCGATGTGGACATGCGGGCGCTCTGGCTGCCCGAGGGCGATACGGCGGCGGCGGACAAAGCCCTGCAGAAGCCGAGTCTGCAGCTGCCGCTCATCATGATCGTGGAATACGCGCTGGCGCAGATGTGGATGGCCTGGGGCGTGACACCGTCCGTACTCGCAGGGCATTCCATGGGCGAGAATACCGCCGCTTGCGTGGCAGGGGTGATGGGGTTCGAGGATTGCATCGGCCTCGTGCATCTGCGCGGGCGTCTGTTCGACACGGTGCCCGCTGGCGGCATGCTGTCGGTGTCGCTCCCGGCGGAGGCGCTGCGGCCCTACCTTGGCGCGGATCTCGATCTCGGCGCCGAGAATGCCCCGAACCTGAGTGTCGCCTCCGGGCCGCAGGCCGCGCTGGATGCGCTTGAAGCGCGGCTGAAAGCTGAGGACATCGACTGCCAGCGCATCGGCATCGACATTGCGGCGCACAGCCGGATGCTGGAGCCGATCCTGGACGACTTCCGGGCCTACCTGCACTCCATCGACCTCTACGCCCCGCAGATCCCGCTCACTTCGAACCGCACCGGCGAGATGATGACGCCCGAACAGGCGACCTCGCCGGATTATTGGGTGGAGCACCTGCGCGGCACGGTCTTCTTCGCCCGCTGCGTCGGGACATTGGCGAAGCCTAATCGCGTCTTCCTCGAAGTCGGGCCGGGCAAGGCGCTGTCCTCGCTCGCGCGTCAGCACGACGCCGTCGATGCCAACCAGGTGCTGAGCAGCCTGCGCCATCCGGACGACCGGATCGCCGACGACAAACACCTGTTCGAAGTGCTCGGGCGGCTCTGGGCGCTGGGCGTGGAGGTGGATTGGGAGCAGGTCTGGGGCGGTGCGCGGCGCAACCGCGTGGTGCTGCCGACCTACGCCTTCCAGCGGGCGCCCTATTTCATCGAACCGGGCAAGGTGGCCGCGACGGCGCCGCAATACCTGATGCGCAGCGATGACCTCTCGCAATGGGGCTGGAAGCCGGTCTGGCGGCCAAGGGCGGCGGACGTCGAGATCGACCTTGCGGACCTGAAGGACGCCGCGCCGCAGACCTGGCTGGTCTTTGCTGATGAGGCGGGGCTGGCGGCGGGGGCCGTGAGAAGGCTGCGGGAAGCTGGTCAGCAGGTTGTCGAAGTGCGAACCGGCGACACCTTCCAGAAGCTGTCCGAAGCGCTTTACATCCTCTCGCCCGAACGCGGACGCGAGGGCTATGACCTTCTCCTTCAAGACCTTGCGCAGAACGGCGTGATCCCGACGCGCATCGCGCATCTCTGGATGGTCACGGCGGACGAGACGCACCGCCCCGGCTCCTCCTTCTTTCACCGCGTACAGGAGCAGGGCTTCTATTCCCTGATGTTCCTCGCGCAGGCGCTGGCGGAGGAGGGCACGGCCAAGCCGCATATCACGGTGTTCACCAACGGCGCGGCGACGCTGCGGGACGAGGCGCTCCCCTATCCCGGCAAGACGACCATCGCCGGTCCGGCCCGGGTGATCCCCCGCGAGTTGCCCGGGGTGACCGTTTCGACTTTGGACCTGCAGATGCCGGTGCTGCCGGACGTGTCGTTCTGGAGCCGGGGCAAGGCGGAGGCGGCGCATCGCGGGGCGATGGCGGCGCTGACGGAACGGGTTCTCGAGGAGCTTTTGAGCGAACCTGCGGGCGTGATCGCCGCTTTGCGCGGCGACCGGAGGTTCGAGTGCGTGATGAAGCCGGTGGCGCTGAACACGGTGCCGGACGCGGAGAGCGGCGTCTATTTCATCACGGGTGGTTTCGGCGGCATCGGGCTGACGCTTGCGATGGACTTTGCCCGCAAGGGCGCGAAGCTGGTTTTGGTGGCCCGCAAGGGCCTTCCGGCGCGGTCGGATTGGGACAGCTACCTGGCCAGGCATGCGCCGTCCGATACGCTTGCCCGGCGCATCCGGGCGGTTCAGGCGCTGGAAGAGGCCGGGGCAGAGGTCATGGTCGCGGCAGCCGATGTCTGCAACGCCACGCAGATGGGCCGGGTGAAGGCGCAGGCGGAGGCGCGGTTTGGCAAGATCACCGGCGTCATCCATGGCGCGGGGGTCATCAAGGATGCGCCGCTGCTGACCAAGACGCCGGGCACTGTCGAGGATGTCTTTACGCCGAAGATCCACGGCACGGAGGTGCTCGGGCAGGTCTTCCCGGATGGTTCCGTGGAGTGGATCGCGCTGTTCTCGTCGTCGTCGACCGTCACCGCCCCGGCGGGGCAGGTGGATTACGTCGCGGCCAACGAGTTCCTCAACGCCTTCGCCCGCGCACGGGCGGGTGGCGCGACAAAGGTTGTCGCAATCAACTGGGGCATCTGGAACGAGGTCGGGATGGCGGCGGAGGCCGTGGCCGAACGGACCGGCGATCTGCCGCAGGCGCCGGTGGAGTCGGTGGACATGCCGCTTCTGGATGAGGCCAGCTTCGATGCGCAGGGCAACCGGGTTTTCCTCACGCGGCTTTCGGCCAGGGACTGGATCATCGACGAGCACCGCACGAAGGCCGGGGACGCCCTGCTGCCAGGTACGGGCTACCTGACCCTCGCGGCCCATGCGCTGAAGGCGCATCACGAGAGCGGGGCGTTCGAGCTGCGTGACCTGAACTTCCTGCGACCGCTCAGGATTGCCGATGGCGGCGCGCGGGACGTGAAGGTGCGGCTGACGCGGACGGATCGCGGCTATGGTTTCGCGGTGCTGGCGGATGCGGCGCTGAACGGACGGCAAGGCTTTGCGCTGACCGCCGAAGCGGCGATTTCGCTGTTGCCGATGGCGAGACCGGAGCCTGTGGACCTCAAGGCGGTGCGCGGGCGCTGCGGCGCGGTGGTTGCCGCGCAGGGCGGTGGCAAACTCCCCGCCGCGCAGGCGCTCTTGCTGAAGTTCGGCCCGCGTTGGCAGGTGCTGGACTCGCGGTCCCTTGGCGATGGCGAGGGGATTGCGACGCTGTCGCTGCCGAAGGTTGCCCGGGAAGATGGCTGCCTCTTGCACCCTGCGCTGATGGACATTGCAACCGGCTGGGCCATGGAGCTGATCGACGGCTGGCAGCCGACGCATCTCTGGGCGCCGGTGCGCTATGGCCGGGTGCGGGTGCATGCGCCCTTGCCTGACAGGATCGTCAGCTGGGTCCGCAATGCAGCGGAGAACAAGGCGAGCGGCGAGACCGCAAGCTTCGACGTGACCTTGTGCGATGAAAGCGGCGCGGTGCTGGTCGAGATTACCGGCTTCACCATCCGCAAGCTGGCCTCGCTGGACGTGCTAAAGAGCGCACCGTCGCTGACAGCTAATGAGTTGGAAGTCGAGGAAGGCGCGGCGCAACCGCTCTCGCCCGCCGAGGAGCGCCTTGCGCATAACCTCTCGCAGGGCATCCTGCCGCAGGAAGGAGTGAAAGCCTTCCATGCGGCATTGGCGCTCGGCCTGCCGCAGGTGGTTGTCTCCTCCATGGATCTGGACGCGCTGACCCGTCAGACCGCGTCGAGCATGGCGGAAAGCGGCGAGAGCCAGAGCTTCGAGCGTCCGCAACTGGACAGCGATTATGTGAAGCCCGAGGGCGTGATCGAAGAGACGCTGGCGGGCTTCTGGGAGAACCTTCTGGGCGTGAAGGACGTCGGCGCGGAGGACAGTTTCTTCGACCTTGGCGGGCACAGCCTGATCGCCGTGCGGCTCTTTGCCATGGTGAAGAAGGCCTTCCGGGTCGATTTCCCGATCTCCGTGCTTTTCGAGGCTCCGACGATCCGGACCTGTGCCGCGCTGATTGCGGAACAGACCGGACATGTCGAGGCTACGCCGGGAACGGAGCAGGAGACGAAGCCGCAGAAGCGGTTCAAGCATCTCGTCGCCATGCATGACGGCGACGGAGGGCCGCGCCAGCCGTTCTTCCTCGTCGCGGGTATGTTCGGCAACGTCCTGAACCTGCGCCACCTCGCGCATCTCCTCGGCGCGGACAGGCCGTTTTATGGCTTGCAGGCCAAAGGCTTGCTCGGCGGCGAGGCACCGCACGCCACCATCGAGGAAGCCGCGCGGGACTACATCGCGGAAATGCGGCAGGTGCAGCCCGAAGGCCCCTACATGCTCGGCGGTTTCTCCGGCGGCGGCATCACGGCCTTCGAGATCGCGCATCAGCTCGAAGCGATGGGCGAGGCCGTCTCGCTCGTCGTCATGCTCGACACACCGCTGCCCCGCCGCAGGCCGCTGAGCCGCGCGGACCGGCTGTCGATCCAGTGGCAGATGGCGAAGGAAATGGGGCCGCTCTACCCGCTGATCTGGGCGAGGAACCGCATTGCCTGGGAGTTCGCGAAGCGCAGGCAGGTCGCGGAGACCGGCGCGGACCATGCCTTCCACAATGCCGAGATCGAGGCGGCCTTCTACGGCGCGATCGCGCAATATGACGTCCGGCCGCGCGGCGGGCGCGTCGTGCTGTACCGGCCGCCGCTGAAAGGCAAGTGGACCGTGAGCGGTGGCAGGCTGGTCAACTCGGAACGGACCTATGTTCTGGATGACAACGACTGGGGCGAAACCTTGCCGCAGATCGAGGTTTTCGAGGTGCCCGGCGATCATGACAGCATGGTTCTGGAACCGAACGTGCGGGTCCTCGCGGGCCTCATGCGCGAGGTGATCGAGGAGGCCGAGGCGCAGGCGGCTGGCCGGGGCGAAATCGTCGCCTTTCCGACGCAGGCGGCGGAGTAGCCGATGCCAAAGTTGCTGACTGTGCTGCTGAACTACCGGACGCCCGAGATGACGATCCGCGCGGCGGAGGCGGCGCTGCTGGCGCTGGAGGGGATGGCGGCGGAGCTGGTCATCGTCGACAATGCCTCCGGCGATGGCTCGTTCGAGCGGCTGCAGGACGCGGCGCGGGACTGGCCCGGCGTGCGGGTGATCCAGTCCGGCTGGAACGGCGGTTTCGGCGCGGGGAACAATGTCGGTATCCGGGCGGGGCTGTCGGACGGGACGAAGCCGGATTACGTCTATCTGCTGAACTCCGACGCCTTCCCGGCGCGGGACGCGGTGCGGCTGCTGCTGGAGCATCTGGAGAGCCACCCCGAGGCGGGTTTCGCCGGGAGTTACATCCATGGCGAGGCGGGCGATCCGCATATCACCGCCTTCCGCTTCCCCTCCGTCTGGTCCGAGCTCGAAGGCGCGGCGCGCTTCGGGCCGATTTCGCGGGCCTTGAAAGGCAAGGCGGTGCCGCTGCCGATGCCGGAAGCGACTCAGCGGGTCGACTGGCTCGCGGGCGCGTCGTTGATGATGCGGCAATCGGTGCTCGATGAGATCGGCCTCTTTGACGAGACCTTCTTCCTCTACTTCGAGGAGACCGATCTGTGCCTTCGCGCGGCGCGGGCCGGGTATGAGACGCATTATGTGCGGACAAGCGAAGTCGCGCATATCGGCTCCGTCTCCACCGGCATGAAGCGGTGGAGCCGTATTCCGGCCTACTGGCTGGACAGCCGCTGGCACTATTTTTCGAAGAACCACGGCCGCGGTGCGGCGGTTCTGGCGACGGGGATGCATGGATTGGGCGGCTTGCTATGGCGGCTTCGGATGCTCCTGCAAGGCAAGCCCCCGGCAGACCCGCCGCATTTCCTGCGCGACATGATTTTGCATGACCTCAAGGCGTTGGCCCGGCCTCTGCCGCCGCGGCGTGCCCCGGACGTGAGCCGGGAAGAGGCAAGAGTGGAGTGAGCGACATGACGTTTTCCTGTGTGCTGATGGGCAATGAATCGTTGCTGGTGGGCTGCGCGGAGCAGCTTTTGCAGCGCGGCAACCGGGTGGTTGCGGTGGTGACGCAGGCGGCGGATGTCCGGGACTGGGCAGAGGGGCGCGGCCTGCCGGTCATGGAAGACCCGAAGGCGGTGCAGGGCAGCTTCGACTGGCTCCTGTCGATTGCAAATCTGCGGATGATCCCTGCCGAGGTTTTGGCCAAGCCTCTGAAAGGCGCGGTGAATTTCCACGACGGGCCTTTGCCGCGCCACGCCGGGCTAAACGCGCCGGTCTGGGCTTTGCTCGAAGGTGAAACGCAGCACGGGATCAGCTGGCATCTCATCGAAGGCGGTGTCGACGAGGGTGATGTCTTGGTCTCGCAAGGCTTTGCCATCACCGAGGCGGACACGGCTTTCACCCTGAACGCAAAGGCTTATGAAGCGGCGATGGAGAGTTTCCCGGCGCTGCTCGATCAGCTTGAGTCCGGGGAGTTGCGGCGGATGCCGCAGGATCTGGCGCAGCGCAGCTATCACGCGCTGGCGGACCGCCCGTCCGGCTGTGGCCTGCTGGACTGGTCCTTGCCCGCCGAAGACCTCGAGCGGCAGGTCCGGGCACTGGATCACGGCGGCTACTGGAACCCGCTTTGCGCGGCAAAGCTGCGGGCGGGAGGGGCGCTCTGGCTCGTGACCCACGCGCGGGTTGCCGACGCCACTGGCGTGCCGGGAGCGGTGCTCGAAGTGACGGCGGACCACATGACGGTCGCCTGTGGCACTGGCGCCTTGCAGCTTGAAGGGCTGACGCGGATTTGCGGAATGCCGGTCAATGCGCGGCAGGTTTCGCGGGTGGGCGACGTGCTGCCGGGGATCGGCGGCGAGGAACGGGCCAGGATCGACGCCGCCGCTGCGCAGGTGGCGAAGAAGGACGGGTCTTTCCGGAAGATTTTCAGTGGCTTCGATCCGGTCAAGGTGCCGGGGGCCTGCCATGGGAGTGATACCATCGAGACGAAGGCGCTGAGCCTTCCGTCTGGCGAGGACGGTCTTGCGCTGGTGGCCAAATGGGCCGCGCGGCTCGGTGGCAGCGCGAATTTCGACCTCGCCTTTGCAGACGAGGCGATTGCGGGGCTGGCAGTGACCGGGCTGGTCTCCGGCTGGTCTCCCCTGCGGGTCTCGGGCGATACGATGCAAAGCCTTGAGAAGGCTTCGAAAGACGGCGGCTTCGCCCGCGACCTCTTCGCCCGTGCACCGGAGCTGACCTATCCAGACGTGCCGCAGATCGGCGTCTCGCTCGGCGCGGGGCATGTGCCGGGGACGGTGATGACCGTGGAGCTTGGCGCGCAGCCGAAGCTGACCTGGGACACGGGCAAGATCGCCGGACAGACGGCGGAACTGCTGATCGCGCGGCTCGAACTGCTGGTGCATGCGCCGGAGCAGAGCCTGCCGGAGGCGGAGCGCAGCCTTGTGCTGACGCAGTGGAACGACACGCAAGTGGACCACGACCGCAGCCTCACCATGCACCGTGCCTTCGAAGCGCAGGTGGCAAAAACACCGACCGCCACGGCGCTGGTCTTTGAAGGTTTGAGCCTCACCTATGCGCAACTCAACGCCCGCGCGAACCGCGCCGCGCATGTGCTGCGCGAAATGGGCGTCGCGCCCGGGCAAGTGGTTGGCCTGTGCTGCACACGTTCGGTCGATCTGATGACTGGAGCGTTGGCGATCCTCAAGGCGGGCGGGGCCTACCTGCCGATGGACCCGAGCTATCCCGCTGACAGGCTGCAGCATTTCGTGGAAGACAGCCACGCGCAGGTGATCGTCACGCAGGCCGCTCTGGAAGCGCAACTGCCCAAACATGACGCGCAATTGCTTGTGCTCGATGCCGAGCCGCGCCTTGATACGGCCTCCAACGAGAACCTGTCGGACACGTCCGGTCCGGAAGACCTCGCCTATCTCATCTATACCAGCGGCAGCACCGGCAAGCCGAAGGGCGTGATGATCGAGCATCGCAATGTGCTCAACTTCTATCGCGGCATGGACGATGTGGTGCAGGATCATGGCGGCACCTGGCTGGCCGTCACCTCGCTGTCCTTCGACATTTCCGTGCTGGAGCTATTCTACACCACGGCGCGCGGTTTCAAGGTGGTGCTGACCGGGGACGAGGACCGGGCGACGATCTCGAAGGGGCCGCTTGGCGTGTCCGGGGCCGGAATGCAGTTTTCGCTCTATTACTGGGGCAATGACGAC
Source organism: Tropicibacter sp. S64 (assembly GCF_049803835.1). NCBI lineage: Bacteria > Pseudomonadati > Pseudomonadota > Alphaproteobacteria > Rhodobacterales > Roseobacteraceae > Tropicibacter > Tropicibacter sp. S64. The sequence continues at coordinate 349,837 of NZ_JBNAGK010000001.1, forward strand.
GGGGTTGGCCGGGACAAGTACAAACTCCTGCTCGAAGGGGCGAAATTCGCGGACGAGCATGACTTCGTGGCCGTCTGGACGCCCGAACGGCATTTCCACGCCTTTGGCGGACCCTATCCGAACCCGAGCGTCACCGGCGCTGCCGTGGCAGCAGTGACGAAGCAGATCGGCGTGCGTTCCGGCTCCGTGGTTGCTCCGCTGCACCATCCGGCGCGGATCGCGGAAGAGTGGTCTGTCATCGACAACCTGACCAATGGGCGCGCGGGGCTGGCGATTGCCAGCGGTTGGCAGCCGGACGATTTTGTCCTGCGCCCTGAGAACACCCCGCCGAACAACAAGGCCGCGATGATCGAGAACATCGACCAGATCCGGCGGCTCTGGCGCGGTGAGGCGGTCGAGTTCCCGCGCAAGGACGGCACGCCGCATGCGGTGGTGACGCAGCCGCGCCCGGTGTCGAAGGAGCTTCCGGTCTGGGTGACCACCGCGGGCAATCCGGAGACGTGGAAAGAGGCAGGGCGTCTTGGCTGCAATGTGCTGACGCATCTTCTGGGCCAGTCGGTCGAGGAGGTCGGCGGCAAGATCAAGCTGTACCATGCGGCGCTGCGCGAGGCGGGGTATGATCCGAAGGACTTCACCGTCACGCTTATGCTGCACACTTACCTCGCGGAGACGCGGGAGCAGGCGCGGGAGATCGCGCGGCAGCCGATGAAGGATTACCTCAATTCCGCTGCCGGCCTCATCAAGCAATACGCCTGGGCCTTCCCGGCCTTCAAGCGGCCGGAGGGGGTCTCGAACGCCTTCGATCTGCAACTGGACGGGCTGGAGGCGGAGGAACTCAACGCGATCCTCGATTTTGCCTTCGAGCGGTATTTCAACGAGAGCGGTCTGTTTGGAACGGTCGAAGACGCCATGGCGCGGGCCGAGGAGGTCAAGCGGATCGGCGTCGATGAGATCGCCTGCCTGATCGACTACGGCATCGACCGCGACGCGGTGCTCGACGGGCTGAAGCCGCTGGCGCAGGTGGTGCAGGCGACGAAGGGCGCGCCGGAGCCGGAGGCGGATGACTTCTCCATCGCCGCGCAACTGCTGCGCCATGACGTGACGCATCTGCAATGCACGCCCTCCATGGCGCGGATGTTCGCGATGAACGACGAGGCGCGGCAAGCTCTGAAGGGCGTGAAGCATCTCTACTTTGGCGGCGAGCCGCTGCCGGGGGCGCTTGTCGAGGAATTCGGCAAGATAACCGAGGCCAGCGTGACGAACATGTACGGGCCGACGGAGACGACGATCTGGTCCTCGACGCAGGTGGCCGAAAGCGCGGCTTCCGTGGTCAACATCGGCTATCCGCTTGCCAACCAACAGCTTTACGTTTTGGACGAGGTGTTGCAGCCGGTGGGCATCGGCGAGGAGGGCGAGCTTTGGATCGGCGGCGAAGGTGTGACTCGTGGCTACTGGGAGCGGCCTGAGCTGACTGCCGAAAGGTTCGTGGCGAACCCCTTCCACGCGGGCCGCATGTACCGGACCGGCGACCTTGTTCGCCGCCGCGCCGATGGCGCGATCGACTTCGTCGGGCGAGTGGACCATCAGGTCAAGCTGCGCGGCTATCGCATCGAGCTTGGCGAGATCGAGGCTGTTCTCGAAGGGCTGGACGGTATCCGGCAGGCGGTCGTGATGGCGCGGGAGGATACGCCGGGCGATTTGCGGCTTGTCGGGTATTACACTGGCCAAGTGCAGGACGAGGCGGTGCTGAAGGCGAAGATGGCGGTGGACCTGCCCGCCTTCATGGTGCCGGGGCGGTTTGTGCGGCTCGAAAGCTTCCCGCTCACGCCGAACAAGAAGGTCGACCGCAAGGCGCTGCCCGCGCCGAACGCGCCGCAGGTGGCGAAGCCCGCGGCGACGCCAGCGCCGAAGCCGGTTGCCGCAGCGACTGTCCTGCCGCAGGCCAAGGCCAATACGGCTGAGGTCGAGCAGGCCATTGGCCAGATCTGGACGCGCTTCCTCGGCGTGGCGGGGATTACCGGACGCGACAACTTCTTCGACCTTGGCGGGCACTCTCTGCTGGCGGTGCAGTCCCATCGCGCGATCCGCGAGGAACTTGGTGCGGCGAAGCTGTCGATCACGGACATCTTCCGTTTTCCGGTCCTTGCCGATCTGGCGAAGCGCGTGGCGGAGATGACGGAGAGCGCGCCGGTGGCGGTCAAGCCGAAGCCGGTCGTGCAACCGAAGCCGCAGCCCGAGCCGACTGCCGCGCAGGCACCCAAGCCCGTCCCGGTGCAGACCACGCCGGAACCGACGGGAAATCCCCGCGCCGATGCCAGGACCGAAGCCATGGCGCGGCGGCGGGAAATGCGAGCGCGGCGCAGCGCCTGATTTCTCTCAAATCAGAATCACAAAGCCCGGGCGAGCCTCTCTCCCGGGCTCTTTGCTGCCCGGCGACCTGCCAGATTCGGGCAGACCAAGGCAGTCCCGGCCTCATTTGGACCCAATTGGGGCAGCTTTCGGGCGCTGATTTCGAGCCTCGCAGGTAGTCGAAAACCGCAGGGCCTGCCCAATCATGGCAAAAGCGTGGCGGGGTTTCCGCCAAAACCCCCTGATATACCTCAAATCTTTGAAATTGTGACGAAAATGTGTTCACGTTTTACGCTCTCAGAACGCATTGTTTCCCGAAATGCCAAGGATAATCGTGGCGCAAATAAGGCGGCTTGGCTAGATTGTGACATGAAGATGGCCGCAACCGGGCCCGCCCGGGGCAGTCATCTTCCGCATTGGGGGCAACTTTGCGGGAGTAAGACAATGAACCAGTTCCAGTCGTTCGACGAAATCAAGTCCGCCCTCAAGCGCCGTGCCTGGCTGATCGTGCTGATCACCTTTGTCGGCTGCGTGCTCTCGCTCAACTACGCCATCAGCCAGATCAAGACCTACGAAGCAACGGCCGTGGTCCAGATCGAGGATGCCCGCGTCCCCGATCAGCTGGCCGGTGCCAATGCCGCCGAGGATGCCGCCCGCCGCGTGCGCCTGATCGAGCAGCGCCTGATGGCCCGCGACAACCTGATCCGCATCATGGACAAGCATGACCTCTTCGCCGACGATCCGGAGATGTCGGTCAACGAGCGCATCTTCCACATGCGCGAAGCGGCCTCCATCGAGCAGATCGTCGATCCGTCGCAAATCTACGCCGCTGGCGGCAACTCCCCGTCCGGCCTGCTGATCACCGTGCGTCTTGACGATCCGCAGAAGGCTGCCGACCTCGCCAACGAACTGATGTACTCGGTTATCGACCAGTCCCGCGACCGCTCCGTCAGCCGGGCCCGCGATACCCTCGATTTCTTCATCGCCGAAGAAAACCGCGTGGGCAACGAAATCGCGGCGATGGAAGAACAACTCGCCGCGTTCAAGTCGGCCAACTCCGACCAACTGCCGGCTGGCGTCGCCGACCTGCGCGATCAACTGGCCACGCTGCGGGATGCCGCACTCGATCTCGACCAGCAGATCGTCACCATCGAGACCACATCCGATCGTCAGCGTGAAGGGGTGAAGGCCGCGAACATCCAGCTGTTGCAGGAGCAGAAGCTGCTCGTAACCGAACGCATCACCCAGATCCAGGCGCAGATTGCCGGTGCGCCGGAAGTCGAGCGGGCCCTGAGCGGCATGGAGCGCGAACTGACCCGCCTGCAGGACCAGTACAGCGTCATCACCCGCCGCAAGGCCGAGGCCGAGATGGGGCAGGCCCTGGAAGACCGTCAGCAGATGGACCGCTTCGAGGTTCTGGAAACCGCACTGGTGCCCGAGCATTCTGTCACCCGCAGCCGCAAGAAGACCGCCATCATGGGCGCCGTCGCCAGCCTGATCGTCGGCATCGCCGCCGCCTTCGTGGCCGAGCTGATGAACCCGGCGATCCGCAGCGCGGCCCAGATGGAGCGGATGCTCGGAATCCAGCCGGTGGTCGCCATCCCGACCGTCACGACCCGCCATGACCGCACCCGCCGTGGTCTGAGCGTCTTCGGCTGGGTCCTTGGCCTGATCGCGATGCTCTACGCCGCCGCCCGCCTGATCGGCAATTCCATCGGCTGGGGCGAGTTGATGGGCCGCTTCCTGCCCCGGCTGGCCCGCAGCTGACCGACAATTTCGAGACGCGCAGCTACAGCGCAGGGTGATCCGGGCCGGGCCCGAGCCTGACTGATCAGGCCGGGGGTGGACAAAGGCTCCGGATCGCCAAAAAGGGAAAGCCCCCGATGCCGGTTGGTATCGGGGGCTTTTTCCTATAGCGTTTCCGGTTGAACTCGAGGCACGCATACCGTGCCATACTTTGTATTCCCGGGACATGCGTGCCGCTCGATGTTTCAGGTCAAACCAGAAACGCTGTAGGGGCCGGAAGGTCAGTACTGGTACTTGCTGATCTCCGTGTTCTCGGCCTTGTTGAGCACCATGCCGAGCAGCGGGGTCTCCTCGCCGAGGCGGCGCTCGACCTCCTTGATCTCCTTCTCGGTGGTGATGCCGCCACCGACCACGAGCAAAACGCCGTCGAACAGCGGACGGAAGGCGATCACGTCGTCGTAGTAGAGGGCCGGTGGCAGGTCGAAGAGCATCACGTCCGGCTTCATCTCGGTTTCGATGCGCGTCAGCGTGGCCGCCGTGCGCGGGTCCTGCAACAACTCGGAGGCGTAGGGTTCGATCACCTCGTTGAAGCCGAAGGCGATGTTGCGCCCTGCGTTGATGCTGTTCTTGCCAAGCCGGAGCAGGTGGTCCTGCGGGTCAATCTTGCCGCGCAGCATGTCGCCCATGGACCCCGGATGCGTGCGGCCCATGACCTTTTGCAGCGTCGGACGGCGCATGTCGCAATCGAGCAGCAACGTGCGACAATTCTCCTGCCGCGACAGGGAGATGGCGAGATTGGCGGCGGTGAAGGTTTTGCCGCAATCCTTTGTCGGGGAGGTGATCGCGACGCGCTTCCAGCCGTTTTCGGACAGCGCCTGCAGAAGCCGTGTGCGCAGCACGTCGAAGGCGGTATAGGCCGGGTCTTCACGCGTTGCGGTGATGATCCGGTTGGCAGCGAGATGGTTTTCGTTGACGTCAAAGGTGGCCACCTGTTCCCACGGATGGATCCCTTGAGTGGAGTGAACCGGGGCGACCGGATCGGTCAGTTCCAGCGGGGCAGGGGAGGCCGTGCGCCTTGCGGCCTGTGCTTCGGCCTCCCGTTCAGCCTCTTCCCGCCGCGAAGCTTCCCGCCGCCGCGCGGCATAACGCGCCTTGCGCTCGGATTCGGCGGCCTCGCGACGTGCGGTTTCCTCGGCGTCCCTGCGGGCGCGGTCTTCGGCCTCCCGGCGTGCGGCTTCCTCGGCTTCCTTGCGGGCGCGGTTTTCCGCCTCGCGTCGTGCGGCTTCCTCCGCTTCTTTGCGGGCACGCTCTTCCGCCTCTCGACGCGTGGCCTCCTCGGCGTCCTTGCGGGCGCGGTCTTCGGCCTCGCGGCGTGCGGCTTCCTCGGTTTCCTTGCGTGCGCGTGCTTCCGCCTCGCGGCGTGCGGCCTCTTCCGCTTCCTGCCGGGCACGTTCCTCAGCTTCGCGGCGTGCTGCTTCCTCTGCCTCCCGCGCGGCCTCTTCTTCGGCGGCCTTGCGGATCGCGTCGGCCTTGGCCTTCCGGATGGCATCCAGACGAGCGCGGCGTTGGGCTTGCAGACGCTCCTGTTCCTCAGCCTTTCGGCGTGCCTCGGCTTCGGCCTTTGCCCGGCGTGCGGCCAGTTCCTCTTCTTTCCGGCGTTTCTCGCGTTCCCTGGCCTCGGCGGCCTGCCGTTCCTCGTAGGCTTTGCGCTGCCGCTCAAGTTCGGCTTCGCGGCGGGCTTCGGCCTCGGCCTCCCGGGCCTCGCGTTCTGCCGCGGCAAGCGCCTCCGCTTCGAGTCGTTCCGCCTCTTCCCGCGCCTTGCGGGCCTTTTCCCGGACCTCGGCGGCGGACTGCTCCTCCGCCTGACGCCGGGCGAGGCGGTCCTCGCGGCTTTCCAACGGCTCGATCGGCGTGACGCCCTCGTCATAGGCGGCGCTCTCGTCCTGACCGGCGGAACGGCGGAACTTGCGGCGGAATTTGGGGCGGTCCATCATGTTCATCGCTCTCCGACCCCCGAAACCAGATTCACCAAGCCGGCGGCCGCGGGGCCGCGCACGTTCGAACGCCTCAGAACTGGTTTCGCCGTCATACTCTGCTCAACTCCGGTGTGGGGCCGCACTGCGGCACACACTTTGCCTCGAACCGTTTACACCAAAGGAATCTGTCCAGAATAAGACGTTTCCGGGGGGATTGTTTCCACAATCAAGGCCTTCAGAAGCCGAAGAGGTTGGCCTTGGTGATGGCCCTTTCGATGAATGTGGTGCGGTCGGCCTCCGGTTTCCACCCCAAGAGGCGCTTTGGCTTCTCGTTAACGAAGGGCGAGAAATGCGCGCGGCTCTTCCAGTCGGCGAGGCTCGGGCGGATCACACCGGGGCGGCGCAGCGCGTATTTCTTCAACCCGTATTTCAGCGCGTCGGAGGCGTAGAAGGCGTGCAGATTGCCGGAAGACACGCGGATACGGGCCCCGAGTTCGGTGTGAATGGCGTCGAAATAGTCGCGCGCGGAGAGCATCGGCTCGCCGATCAGGTTGAAGCTCTGTCCCTCCACCGGCGCGTCGATCATGCGCACCAGCCCGTCGGCGATGTCATCGTTCAACACAAACGGCAGGATATTCCGGCCATGGCCCCAGATCCGAACCGCCCCCGCGCCATGCCAGCGCCCGATGCCCCAGTGTTGCAGCGGGCCCCCCTCGCCGACGACGATGCCGGGGCGGGCGATGACCAGCGGCAGGCCACGGTCGCGGTGCAGCTTCATCAGCTGTTTCTCGCACTCCGCCTTGGAGCGGGCATAGAGGTTGCGGTCGGTCATGTCTTCGGCAAAGCCGGTGTCTTCGGTGATCTTCACCGCAGGGTCAGACATGTCGTAGCTGGCGATGGTGCCGGTGTAGATCAGCCGCTTCACCCCCGCCTGCTCACAGGCCATGCCGACGCGGGTGGCAACGCCGACATCGTTGACGAGGCAATCGGCCCAACTGGTCTCCAGCGCCTTGGCGAGGTTGAAGACGACGTCGATGCCCTTCATCGCTTCCGTCAGCCCGTCGAGGTCATGCAAGGAGGCCGCGACGGTCTCCACATTGTCCGGCAGGTCCGGGAAGGGGCCGCTGCGGCCACGGGAAAGCACCCGGACATCCCGCCCATCGGCCACCAGCCGCCGCGTTAGCGCCCGCCCGATGAAGCCGGTGCCGCCGATGACCATGGCCGTGGGCCTGGGCTTGCGGGTCTGCACGGCGGGCGCGGCGACCTTGAGCACCGCCTCGGGAAGGAGCGCGATGGCATCGTCAATGGCCTGCATCACTTGCACGGCCTTGTCGCCATCGAAAGGTGTGGCGGTGCCGGTCGGGCCGTAGAGCGCCGCATTCATGCCCCGGAAGCTGCGGCCATAGGGGTTCTTCGTATTCAGCGATTTCAACTGAACCGCAGCGTTCTTCATCCCCTGCCAGAGGTGTTGCCGCGACAGGTCGAGCTGCCGCCGCAGCGGGTTCACCACAAGGTCGGAGGCGTTCTCCCTCTCCACCACCAGCACGTCCTGCGCATAATCGAGCCGCGCGCGGGCGGAGGACCCGCGCAGGGTCACGCTTCGGTCGTCCACGGTCTCGACCATGGACAGGGTAAAGGTGATCTCCACCCCCCCGGCGCGGGCGAGAATGCGGAAGGCCTGCGGGCGCATGTCGTCACCGGGCAGCGCGATGGGGCGGGCGGCCTGGGCGTGCAGCACCTCGACGGTGCCAAACAGATCATGAGCAAAGGCAAAAAGATGGGGGCCGAGTTCGAGCAGCAGATTTTGCGGCTGTCGCAGCAGCCACAGGGTGAACGGACCGGAGCGCAGCGGCGCAAGCGGCAGCGCCCAGGTGATCTCGCAGCCCGAAATCCGGCCATACGTGCCCTTTTGCATCTCCGCTTTCATGCGCTGATAGGCGGGAAGGCCGAGGAAATTATGCCCGGCGCGAAAGCATTTGCCCGTTTCCTTTGCGATTTCAGCGATTTCGCGCGTTTCTGCCGCACTTTCTGCCACAGGTTTTTCCACAAGCACATCCAGACCGCCCCGGAGGCACTGAATCGCGATTTGCTTATGCAAATGCGGTGGCGTGAGGATGTGCACGGCGTCGCATACCCTTGCGTCAATCAGATCGTCCACAGCGTAGAAGGCCTTTCCCCCCGTAGAGGAGGCAAGCCCGTTTGCGGCTGTCTCATCGAGGTCGCAGACCGCCGTGATGCGCACGCCCGGCGTGGCGCGCAGGGCATCGGCGTGCCATGTGGCGATATATCCGGCCCCGATCAGGCCAACGCGGGTTTCGGTGGACATCTTTGGCACCTTTTACTTGTATTCGATGATGCGCATGGCACGGCCCGTCAGGCGACGGAAGTGGAAGCGCAGCATACCAATGAGATTTGGAAATTTGGACAGGGTGAGCAGGAAGGCGTGCCGGAAGGCTTCGTCCGAGGGCAGGCCGTCCCGGATCAGTCCCTGCGCCGTGCGCAGGTAGTTCAGTTCGTAGACCGTCAGGATCAGCAGCGGCAGCCACCACGATATGGTCAGGCTCAGCAGCATAAGAGCCGGGATCAGCGCGGCGTAGATCCAGGTGCGCCTGCGTTCGCGTTTGAAGTATTCGGGGTGCAGATGGCCGACCTGCGCAAAGCCGTGCCCCGTGCGTTCCGCCCGCCGCCACCATTGCCGGAAGGTCAGCATGTTGGCGTCGTGGCGGGTCATCTCGTGCGGGATGCGTTCGAGCAGCCAGCCAGCCTTGCGCAGCCGCGTGCAGACCTCGTCGTCCTCGGCAGCGATCACCTCGGGGTTCATGCCACCCACTCCGGCCCACGCCTCTGCCCGGACCATCATGTCACCGCCACAGGCGTCGATGATCCCGGCGGGTCTGCGCCATTCCCAATCACAGAGTTGGTTGTAGAGGCTGGCATCGCGGTGGATCTCCGAGCGCCAGCCGGTGACAAGGCCAAGCTGCGGGTTGGCCTCCAGATGTGCCCGCGCGGCGTCGAGATAACCGGGAACGAGGGAACAGTCGCCGTCGATGAACTGGACGATCTGCGGGTTCTCCAGCGCTTCGAACCCGGCGTTGCGGGCGCGCGCGGCGGTGAAGGGCTGGGTCATGTCGAGGCGCACCACCGTTGCGCCGCGGGCTTCGGCCTCGGCGACGCTGGTGTCGGTCGAGCCTGAATCGACATAGACCACCTGCCGCGCCTGCCCTTTGACAGAGTCGAGACCGGCCACCAGCCGCGCCCCTTCGTTCCGCCCGATCAGCACCACGTCAACCGGCGTCATGGGCGTTTCCCTTTCGGCGGCGTACCCTGGGCGTAGCCTGTGAACAGGGCGGAGAGGCGGCGCGCCTCCATGCGGATGTCGAAATCGGCCCGCACCTTTGCTTGTCCGGAGGCACCCATCCTGCGCCGCGTGTCCGGATCTTGCAGGAGGGTTTGCAGGGCGTTGCGCAGGGCATCCGCATCGCCCGGTGGCACGAGATGTCCGTTGACCCCGTTCTCCACCAGTTCCGGCACGCCTGCGATCCGGGTTGTAACAACGGGAACCCCGGAGGCCAGCGCCTCCATCAGCACCACGGGCACCCCTTCGGCGAAACTCGGCAGGGCGAAGATGTCGGTCTTTTGCAACGCGTCGGCCACGTCCGATTGGCTGCGATAGCCGAGGAAGTCCACCGGCAGCCCCTGCGCCTGCCGCTCCAGCGCCGCGCGGTCCGGGCCGTCGCCGATCACGGTCAGGTGCCAGTCGCCGTCCAGACCTTTCAATGCATCAAGCAGCACCGGCAGCCCCTTCACCGCCGCTAGCCGCCCGACGAAGAGCAGCTTTCGCCCCTGATGCAGGGCCGTTTCATATCGGCCCGGCTCCACGCCGCAGTGCACGATATGGAAGCGGTCCCAATGCGCCTGATCGGCGAAACACATCAGCTGCGACCGACAGAAATCGCTGATGCAGGCCACGAAAGACGCCCGCGCGGCCTTCTCGTCGATGCGCCAGTGGTGGGGCTCGAAGAAGATGTCGGGGCCGTGGATGGTGAAGCTGTAGGGGATGCCTGAGAGCGCGGAGGCGAGCATGGCGACGGTGCAGGATGCCTTGGCGATGTGGTTGTGGAGATGCTGGACACCCTGCGCGGCCAGTTCATCGGCCAGCACGCCAGCCTCGGCGAAATAGATCAGGTTGTAGACGCGGCCCTTCAGCCCTTTCGGCGCGGTTCGCCATGCCAGTTTCAGTGCGTTCAGATAGCGCCCGGGAGACGCCATCCAGCGCAGGTGCGCCTTCAGCAGGCGCAGGGGAGACTTGCAGGCGTCCAGCACCTTGAACGTGCGGGCATGCTCGTCCCGTTGCTCCGGCCCGACGAGATGCTCGGCCCCGGTGGTGCGAATGGAACAGGTCAGCACGTCGTGACCGAGATCGCGCAGCGCGGCGACCTCGCGTTGGATGAAGGTATCGGAGGCGCGGGGGTATTCGCCGGTCAGGTAGGCGAGTTTCAACAGGGTCACGGGCGGCCCTCCACGCTGCGGCTCAGCAGGTCCTCGAACGGCGCGCGGTCCTCGCCCCCCAACACGCCGCGCAGGACGGTGTTCGGGTAGGTCAATGGCATCAGCCGGGCCCGGGCGACGGGTTCACGGAACAGGCCGGGCAGCGCGGCGGACAGGGGCCGGACGAGGCGCACCACCCTGAGCCATTGGGCATAGGAGACCGGCAGGACAAACCGCGGCCATCCGGTTGCCGCCCGGTGCGCGGCGACGAAGCGGGCGCGGCTCGGGCGGTCGTCGTCAAGCGCATTGACGGTGGCCAGTCCCATCGGGACCGTCTGGACGGCGTTGAGCAGGATCCGGGCCAGCGAGTCGACGTGGATGAGGGGCAGTTCTCCCTCCTCGCCGCCGATCCGGACGAAGAGTTTCGAGGCCCAGAAGCCAAGCAGGGCGTGCCATGTCCGCCCCGGACCCCAGACTGCGCCGGGGCGGATCAGCCAGGCGGCGTGCAGCGCTTCGCGGACAAGGGCCTCCTGGTCCAGCTTCGCGCGGGAATAGGAGTCCCGGGCTGTCTCCGGCCTCTCTATCGGGCTTTGTTCGTCCAGCGTGTCTCCCGGCTCAAGCGCCATGGTGTCGTAGAGGGCGATGGAGGAGACCAGCACGAAACGCGGGCCGTGCCCCTGTATCGCGGCCAGCAGGGCGCGCGTGCCGCCGAGGGTCAGTCGCTCATGCTGCAGGGGATCGTCGCCGAGATGGGCGGCGGCGTGCACGATGGCGTCCACCTGCGGCATGAGATCGGCCAGCAGGTGCCGGGCGTTCGGCGCGGCGAGGTCGAGCTTTACCGGGGTTATGCCCGGGTCGGCCTCCCATGCCGCGTGCGGCAGGCTGCGGTATTGCGCGATGACCGCCAGCCCGCGCCGTCGGGCCTCTCGCACGGCCGCGCCGCCGACAAAACCGGAGGCCCCGGTGATCAGGACCGTGTTCACCGTGCCCATGGCATCGGCTCCATCGGGGCGCAGCCCGTGGTCATGGCCTGCGAACCGGCGTGCTCGCCTGCATTCTGGATCGCGAGGGTGACCTCAGTCATGTGCAGGGCGAAATCACCGCCAAGGCGGCTCTCCCGGTTTTCCCGGATCGCATCCAGCACCTCCGCCGGACCCAGCATGAAGTTCATCGCCGCCGCGCCCCAGCGTATCACCTTCGGATGCGTCGGCCCCGGCAGCCGGACCCGCCTTGGCCAGGGCGACTCGATCAGCCGCCGCCGGATCGTCATGCGCCGGGCAAAGCGCACGCGGGCGGCATTGTCCCAGGCGGCATCACAGGCCAGCAGCCCCTTGTCCCCGGTGATTCGGATCGCATGGTTGTGGGGCGCGATGATGCTGCAGGTCAGGCGTGTGACAGGCCCGTTTTCAAAAAAAAGTGTAGCGACCGAAAGGTCCGGCGCGAAGGGGCCTTGCCCGGGCTTGTCGGGGTAGGTCTCGGCACTGGCGGCGACCACGGTGCGGACCGAGCCGAACCAGCCGATCAGCCAGCCGAGATAGTAGCCGGCATGTTCGAGCGTGCAGCCGACGCGGAACTCGTCTTCGGCGGGCCAGGGAGCGCCGCCTTCCGAGGTCCATTTGTCATATGCCGCCTGCGGAATGAACCCGTCGTCGAGTTCCGCATAGATTGCACGCGGCGTTCCCGCGAGGCCGGTTCGCAGCGCGTGGCCCAAGGTCTGCGCCGCCTCGCCCAGCGCCGAGCAGGGTGCAGAGGCAAGGGTCAGGCCTTTCGCGCGCGCCAAGGCATGCAGGGCTTTCGCGTCGTCGACCCGCATGGCGAGGGGTTTTTCCGAGTACACCGGATGGCCTGCGTCGAGGCAGGCCCGGCTGGTCTCGAAATGCGCGTCAGGGTTGGTCAGGTTCAACACAAGCGCCCCCGGCGCGGCATCGAGAAGGGCCTCGAAGGACGGCTGCGCGGGGACGGACCAGAAGCGGCAGAACTGCGCAAGCCTGCCTGCGTCGATGTCATAGACACCCGCCACCTCGATGCCCTCCATGACCGCCAGGGAGCGCATGTAGAGGTCTGCGACAAAGCCGCATCCCAGTATCAGAACCTTGTTCATGCTCGCATCGCCCCGGCCCGGAATGGCAGGCCCTATTTGACCTGATCCCGGGCATCCCTGCACTACCCGCCGTCAACCATTGCTTGCCTATATGCAAAAGATGGCCAGAATTCGACACGTTACCGGATTTTGCACAATCCCGGAGATACCGCGCTTTTGCCACTTTTTTGGCACCAGCCTGTGGTTTTTTCCCACTGAATACGGAAGCAGTTCAGAGTTAATGTACCGCCGTCAGAGAGGCCGGAATGCAGTTTACGATCAAGGGTCAGACAATCTCGGTCAACGTGCCGACCTGGGCCGGGCTCGAAGCCCGGGTCGAGGCATGTCTGGTGGATCGAAAGGGCTTCGCGCTGGCGACGATCAACCTCGATCATCTCGTAAAATTAAATACAAACAAGAACTTCCGGGATGCTTACCTGCGGCAGGATTTCGTGGTTGCCGACGGCAATCCGATTGTCTGGATGTCGCGACTGGCGGGCAAGCCGGTGCAGTTGATCCCGGGTTCCGATGCCATTCTGCCGCTGTCGAGAATCGCGGCGCGGCACCAGGTGCCCGTTGCCTTCGTCGGGTCGACGGATGAGTCGCTCCAAGCCGCGAAAGCCTTCCTGGAGACGGTGGTTCCCGGCCTGAATGTGGCACTGTGCCTCTCGCCGCCAATGGGATTCGATCCGCTCGGCGCGGAGGCGGAGGCCGTCTTGCGCCAGGTCGAAGCCAGCGGCGCCGGGCTGTGCTTTGTCGCCTTCGGGGCGCCGAAGCAGGAAATCCTGTCCGCCTTTGGCCGGGAGATCGCGCCGTCGGTCGGGTTTGCCTCCATCGGGGCGGGACTTGATTTCTTCGGCGGATCGCAGAAGCGGGCGCCGGAGTGGGCCCGCAGCCTTGCCATGGAGTGGCTGTGGCGCATGGTGAACAATCCGCGCCGCCTGACTGTGCGATATCTCAAGTGCTTCCTGATTTTGCCCCGGCAGGTGCTGCAAGCGCTGGCACTTCGGGTGCGCAAGGAACTCTGACGTCAGAGGCGGCGCGGCTTGCGCGTTCGTCGCAGGACCAGATCCTTGATTTTCCCCTTCAGCCCGCGTGGCGGCAGGATCTCGCGGTCCATCTCGAAGGTGGTGCCGGTGAAGGAAGGGTCGGTCTGCACTGCCAGAGTGACCCCCCATTTCGCGGCCACGGCCGGGTCGAGCCCGTCCGGAATCCCCATGTCCGTTCGCAGCATTCCGGGCATCCAGTCCGAGATGACGATGTTCGGAAAGCGATCCCCGAGATCCGCGATCAGACTGCGGGTGAGGATGCGCGCGGCCCCCTTCGAGACGGAGTAAGCGCCCGCAGTCGGCAGCGGGTTGAGGTCCGCGAAGGTGGCGACGTTCAGAATCCGCCCGGTGCCGCGCGGAGCCATGTCCAGCAGGGCCGCGTGGGTGCAGGCAACGATCCCGCCGAGGTTGGTCTGCACCACCTGCATGAAGTCCTGCGGGGCCGTGTCGAGGAAATCCCGGTGCGGGTAGACCGCCGCATTGTTGATGAGCAGGGCCAGCGGGCCGTGGGTCTGTGTCAGCCGCGCGAAGGTTGCGGCCACCCGGCCCGCGTCTGACACGTCCAGCGGTTCGGCGTGGAAAAGCCCGCTTTCGCAGAGCGTTCCGGTCTCGGTCAGCGCCGCAAGCCGACGCCCGGTGCCGACAACGGTAAATCCGCGCCGCGTCAGATCGACCGCCAGCGCCCGCCCGAGGCCGGAGCCTGCGCCGGTCACGATGGCAAAGCCGTCCTTTGGTGTCAGCGTGGTCATGGCAGTGGCTCCTGAAGCAGGATGTCCGCCACGCGCAGGGCATTGGCGGCGATGGTCAGCGAGGGGTTCACGCCCATGGAGGTCGGCATGAACGACGCATCGGTGACCCAGAGGTTCGCGATGTCATGGCTACGGCAGTCCGGCCGCAGGACCGAAGTCTTCGGATCGTGTCCAAACCGCAAGGTGCCGCAGGGGTGGCCGTAGTTCAGTTCCGGCGCGATACCGAGGAACATCCGCCTGTGCCCCCGGAACGCCTGCCGGATCGCCCGGCGGAAGGCGCGGCGGCGGTGCAGGAGTTCGTCGGCGAAGGTATAGATCACCTGCAGGCGCTCCGGGTGTGCCGGATCGAAAGTCACGCGGTTCTCCGGGTAGGGCAGGTCTTCCATAAGCCCGACGAACAGCTGCGCCTGGCCGAACAGCCTGGCGGCGATGGCGGCGGGCAGGCGGGTGAGATGCCGGGCACCGGGGACCCCGGCAAACCGGCTGCGGGCGAGCATCTGGTTCAGGTAGAACACGATCTCGCCGTAGGCGGCGCGGATGCCCATGGCCTGCACCGTGCCGAACCGGGCCCCGGAGTGGTAAAGATCGCGCAGGGAAATGGCTTTTGTCGCGCCATCTTCCAGCTCGCCGCCTTTTGGCCAGAGGGCGAATATCTCGTTGAGATGGAACATCAGGTTGCGCCCGACGAGACCGGACGTGTTGGCGAGGCCGGTCGGATGCGCTTCGGACGCGGATTTCAGCAGCAAATGCGCCGAGCCAAGTGCCCCCCCGGCGAGAATGTAGCGCTTTGCCCGGAATATCTGCGTCCTGCCGTCGATGCGGGTCTCGACGTGGGTGATGGCGTTGCCCTCTGTTGCCAGACGGGTGACATCGGCACGGTCGATCAGCGTGGCGTTGCCGGTGGCCAGCGCCGGGTCCACGCCAGCGGAGCGGCCATCCATCTTGCAGCGTTTCGGACATTTTGTGCCCAGGCATCTGAGGCAATCCGGTACCCGCTCCAGCGCCGTGTGCGCGTGGTAGGGATGCAGGCCGCCGGCGGACAGGCTGTCCATCAAGGCCTGTTCGGTTGCGTTCAACTGCGGCGCGGCGCGCAAGGGTATCGGAGCTTCGGGCGAGAGCGGATCGGGGCTGCCATAGACGCGGAACTGCCGTGCGGCGCGGGCGTAATACGGCTCCATCGCTTCAAAGCCCACCGGCCAGCCGCCTGTCGGGTGCGGCCTGCCATCCGTCTCCTCCAGATCATGCCGTTCGGGCCGTTCCAGCGTTGCGGCATAGAACACCGAGGAGCCGCCCACCCCGGCCCCCAGCGGCGCATGAAATGCTGCGTCGCGCCCGTTCAGCGTGACATGCAAAGGCTCGGGCCAGAGGCCGCGGGTCAGCCGTGCCTCCGGCACGAATACATCGCTCAGACCATTGACCTCGCTGCGGAAGCCGGCGGGGCCTTTCTCCAGGAAGAGTACCTTTTGCCCGGCCTCCGCCAGCGCCTGGCCGATCGTGCCTCCACCCATGCCGGTGCCGATGACGATGGCGTCCCAGGGCGTATCGCTGGCCGGGTGGGTCATTGCTCGGTGAGGGCGGTCTGCTGGCTGACCCCGGAAAAGACGGGGGCGAAGACGTCACGTACCCGGAGCGCCGCGGAATTGGTGATGTGGTTGTTGTCGAAGTATTGCCCGGTCCCGTCGTGGACCGCCGAGCAGCTGTCCGCGTCGCAGAAGAACGGCCAGGGGTCGAGGAACCGGATGCGGCCTTCTTCCGCCAAGGGCAGCCAGGGCGCGTCGGCCAGCGCGGATCGCACCGCGAGCGTGGCGCGGTTGACCGTTGGCGTGGTCTGCGGCGCCGGGGCCAGCGGCCAGGTGCCGTGCGCGGCCTCGCGGGCGGCCCTGCGGCTGTCGTAGAACGGGATCTCGGGCGGCTGGCGGAGCACGTAGACAGTCGGGAACCAGGCCGAGAGCTTTTGTACCGTGTGCTTCGCTCCGGAGGCCAGCAGCCGTGCCTGCCCGGTGCCGATATGCTCCGGCACGTCCGTCGGGTGCAGCGCGATGCGGTTCGCCTCGTCGAGACCGACGCCGGTGCCGGTGGCGTAGTAACTCCAGCGCCCGATCAGCAACACCGTTTCCACTGTATCCAGCCGGCCAAGCGCCTGTTCGATCTGCTTGTTCGCCTGCGTGCAGGCCACGTCCTGCGCCGCCGTTGCGCTGTTCTCCACCTTGCGCACCCCGAAGATCGGCGGGCATCCGGCCCGCCAAAGGATCATGCCGGGCACCTCCGCCTCATGCGCGGCAAGGTCGAGGCCTTCCTTGAAGGCGCGGACATGGCTGTCTCCCCAGACGAGGATGCGCGGCGGGCCGTCGGGACCGATGGGGCAGACCTCCAGCCCGTCGAGCGGCAGGGTGTCCGCCGTGTAGCAGCGGCTCCAGTCCTGCAGGAAATCGCCACTGGCGGCGATATGGGTGCGGGCCTCCGGGCCGAAGCGGGCAGGCAGGCCGTTCTGCGTGTAGAGCCAGCCGCCGAGGCCAAGCAGGAGCGCGGAGGCCAGCGCGGTGCCGCCAAAGACGAACCCGCCCGGCAGGCTGCGCGCCCGCCGCACCGGCGTTTCGACGAAGCGCCATGAGAGCCAGGCGAGGCCGAAGGAGACCGCCATCCAGACAAGGGATTCCAGCAGGTTGGCGTATCCGTCGCGCAGGTAGGTCGAGAGGGTGAACACCGGCCAGTGCCAGAGATAAAGCGAGTAGGAGATGGCCCCGACGAACACCGCGTGCCGGTGGCAGAGCATGCGGTTGACCGGGTTTCGGTTCAGCCCGTTGGCAATGACGAGCACGGTGCCGAGGACCGGCGGCACGGACAGGAGACCGGGGAACAGCGGGCCCGAGGGGATGAGCACGATGGAGGCGAGGATGAGCGTCATGCCGAGCCATGAGAGAACCGCCCAGCCGCGCCAGGTGCGTCCCGTCTCATAGCCCCAGATCGCCAGCAGAACGCCGCTGAGCAACTCCCACGCGCGGAAGGGGAAGAGGTAGAAGGTGGCGGTCTGGAAATGCGGGGTGAGCAGGATGCTGCCCGCAAGCGAGGCCGCCCAGACGGCCACGAGCACGCCCAGCAGGCCCCAGCGCCAGCGGGCAAGAAAAATGATCAGCAGCGGCAGCAGGATGTAGAACTGCTCCTCCACCGCGAGGGACCAGGTGTGCAGGAGCGGCTTGTCCTCGGAGGCCGCATCGAAATAGCCGGCGCCGCGAAAGAAGAAGACGTTGGAGAGATACACCGTCGCAGCGATCAGGCTCTTGCCGTATTCGCGGAATTCGAAGGGCAAAAGCAGCGCCCAGCCGACGAGTGTCGTGACCAGCGCCATGGTGAAAAACGCCGGAGCAAGGCGGCGGAAGCGGCGGATATAGAAGTTTTTCAGCCAGATACGCCCGGTCTGGTCGTATTCGCGCCAGAGGATTCCGCCGATCAGGAAGCCGGAGATGACGAAGAAGACGTCCACGCCGACAAACCCGCCCTGCAGCGGAAAGCCGAAATGGTAGAGCACGACGGACAGCACGGCGACGGCCCGGAGACCGTCGATGTCGCCCCTGTAGGGCAGAGTCTGACCGAGCGGTGCGCTCACGCGGGGGGCCTCTGTGTCGAGGACTGGCTCATCACTGCTCCTTCCGGGTCACCGGGTCACGTCGGTCCGCGGCTCCGGGAGCGACCCGGATGTGCGGACAAGGGTTAGCACGTCATGCGCGATGCAAACGGCGTGACGTGTTGGTATTGCTTTAGGGTTAACTATACCTCAAATCTTGGCGGGAATTGGGCGCAGTGTGGCACGGGAGCGGATTTTGTGACGGACGAACAGGTCTCCGCCCAGGTGCCCGACTGGAGTCGAGAGGACGTGCGCCGGTTCTGGGATCCGGGACAGAAGCTGCTCAGGGCCTTGCGCCGGTATCAGGCCGCACAAGCGCGGGGCGGAGTTCTTGCCGCGATTTCAAGGAAGTACTGGGCACTGAACCACCTGTTCTGGTCTACGATCTGCCAGACGGAACTGCATCTGAACACGGAGGTCGGCGGAGGGCTCAGGCTCACGCATCCGACCGGCATCATCGTGCATCCGGACGCGAAAATCGGCGTCAATTGCATGATTTTTCACCAGGTGACGCTGGCCGGTCCGGTGGTTCTTGGCGGGCATGTGGATGTCGGCGCGGGCGCAAAGCTGATCGGGCCGCTGACCGTGGGTGATCATGCGGTGATCGGGGCGAATGCGGTGGTCACGCGGGATGTGCCTGCCGGTGCGACTGTGGCGGGCATTCCGGCGCGGGTGATCCGCCAGAAGGTGGCAAACGCATCGGGCGATAGCCAGCGGGACACGGATTAACGCGGCGCACGCCGGGGTTAAGGCGGCGGACTGTGCCGGGCCTGGTGAAATCCGGTCTATATCTTGTGGTGCCCTTCTTGCAGTCCACAACCCACCTTGGATGCGCCGCCTTCGGGTGGGTGCATTGCTACCGCGTTTGGTACGATTCTGGCCGAGTTTCGTACAGATTGCCCCATCGCGACTCGCCCGCGCCTGTCAAACCCCGTTGCGCAAGCAAAAAGAGGGTCAATCACCCGTGTCGTCCAGAAGGTCGGCCAGTTTGGCCACCGTATTGAGATTGCGCATCGTGCCGACGTCCATCGCCTTGAAACGCAGTTTCGACCGGCCCATGCCGTCCGGGTAATGGATGTACACCTCGCGCCCGGCGGCGACGATCGCCTCGCCCGCCTGCCCTTTCGGTTCCAACGCCGCAGGCTCCGGCTCGGACGGCAGGAACAGCACACCGAGCCGACGCGGGTCAGCTTCCGGGAAAGGGTTGGACTGCAGCGCCTGTCGCATCCGGGCAGCGCTGCGGATCAGGACACCCACCGGCTTGCCCGCATGGGCGGCCAGCCGCTCTTCCAGGGCCGCACGGACGGCATCTTCGCTGGCATCGGTGGCAAACAGCGCATTGCCGCTGGCGATATAGGTCGACACATCGGCAAACCCCGCATCCGCGCACAACGCCCGAAGCTCCGCCATCGGCAGCTTGCCGGTGCCGCCGACATTGACGGCGCGCAGGAGGGCGCAATAGCGGGTCATCCGTGCAGCATAGGGCCTCCGCGCCGGTCACGACAAGCGCAGGGAAACCATACCCCGGTCAGAGACTTTCTGCATTGCAGAACACGGATTGGCGCGGCAAGGATCATTTGGTAAGCAAGGCCCAAGACGTTCAGGACAGGTATTCCCATGGCAATCACCACGATCATTCCGGTCATTCTTTGCGGAGGGTCGGGCACACGGCTCTGGCCCTTGTCCCGCAAGAGCTATCCCAAGCAGTTTGCCAAGCTTATGGGCGAGGAGACCCTGTTCCAGGCCTCCTCGCGGCGCATGTCCGGTGGCACGGACGCACTGCAGTTCGACAAGCCGATGGTGCTGACGAATGCCGATTTCCGCTTCATCGTGACCGAGCAACTGGCCGAAGTGGGGATCGACCCGGGTGCGGTTCTGATCGAGCCGGAAGGGCGCAACACCGCGCCGGCGGTGCTGGCCGCCGCGTTGTTTGCTTCGAAGACCAACCCCGATGCCGTGCTTTTGGTGGCGCCGTCGGATCACGTCGTTCAGGACGTTGCGGCCTTCCATGCGGCGGTGTCCAAGGGGCTGGAGGCCATCGAGGACGGCAAGCTCGTCACCTTCGGCATCACGCCGACCCATGCCGAAACCGCCTATGGCTACCTGGAACTCTCCGCCACCCCGAGCGCCGATGGCCGCGCCGTCGCGCTCAGCCGCTTTGTCGAGAAGCCCGACGAGGCGCGGGCGGCGGAGATGGTGCAGGCGGGTAACTACCTGTGGAACGCCGGGATCTTCCTGTTCCGCGCCGCGGACATCATCGCCGCTTTCGAGACCCACGCCGGCGATCTCTGCGCCCCGGTCAAGGCGGCGGTCGAGGACGCGAAGACGGACCTCGGCTTCCTGCGGCTGGCGCCGGAGCCGTGGAGCGGGGCTGCGGACATCTCCATCGACTACGCGGTCATGGAGAAAGCCGACAATCTCGCGGTTGTCCCTTTCGCGGGCGGCTGGTCCGATCTTGGCGGCTGGGACGCGGTCTGGCGCGTGAGCGAACCGGATGACTCGGGCGTCGTGGCCGAGAACAACGCCACGGCGATCGACTGCCGCGACACGCTGCTGCGGTCCGAGGACCCGAACCTCGAAATCGTCGGCATCGGGCTCGACAACATCATGGCCGTGGCGATGAACGACGCGGTTCTGGTGGCGGACATGAGCCGGGCGCAGGACGTACGCAAGGCGGTCTCGGTGCTCAAGAAAAAGGGCGCATTGCAGGCCGGGCAGTTCCCCAAGGACCACCGCCCCTGGGGCTGGTTCGAGAGCCTGGTGATCGGCCAGCGTTTCCAGGTGAAGCGCATTCTGGTGCATCCGGGCGCGTCGCTGTCCCTGCAGAGCCATTTCCACCGCTCCGAGCACTGGATCGTCGTCGAAGGCACGGCGAAGGTGACGGTGGACGACGACGTGCGGCTGCTGACGGAGAACCAGTCGGTCTACATTCCGCTTGGTGCGGTGCACCGGATGGAAAACCCCGGCAAGGTGCCGATGGTGCTGATCGAGGTGCAGACCGGGACCTACCTCGGCGAGGATGACATCGTGCGCTACGAGGATGTCTACGCTCGGGGGTGAAACCCCGGACCGGGCTCTTGGCCCGGCAAACGCTCCGGGGGAGCGTCACATAACACAAGGAAAAGGCCGCGTTTTCGAAAGCGCGGCCTTTGTCTTCTCTGGTTTTCAGATACCTCGGTCGCCGCGCAGAACGCGGCGAACCCCTCACTTCGCGGCGGCGGCCACGGTCGTGGTGATGATCGACGGGGTGATCTGGCGGATCACGCGGCCCCAGCGGGTGACCGGCTGTTCCGAGACGAAGATCACGTCGTTGGGCCGCAGCTGGAACCGCGTCGCCAGCATGAAGTTCGCCGCGTTGCGCCCATCCAGTTGCCAGGCGGTCACCGCGCCGAACTCGCGGGCATCCTCGGAGCCGCGAAGCACGTAGATCTCGCGCACGTTGCCGGTTTCGGTCGGGATGCCGCCGTTGGAATAAAGCGCATCGGCCAGACTCGCGGTCTTGCCGAAGGGAAGCGGGTAGCGGCTTTGTTCGGTCACTTCGCCGGTCAGGTAGACATAATCGCGCTCGACCGAGTCGAGTTCCAGCCGGGTCAGGTAGTTTTGCCGGGTGTCCTGCATGGCGTTGCGGCGGATCGCCACCTCCGCCTGCAACTCGTTCAGCGCGTTGATGCGGGCGGACTGCTTGAACTGCGCGGTGCGGATTTCCTGCTCGAAATAGGCTTGCGCCTCGTTCAGTTGCAGCTGCGTGTCGACGAAGACGCTGTCGCCTTCCTGCAGGCGGGTGCGTTGCAGGCCACGGTTGGAGTAGAGCTCGGTCAGCGGGATCTGATAGAGGGTGCCGTCCCGGTAGATGCGGACGGAGGCCTGGTCGAGGTCACCGGCATTGACCCCGCCCGCCGCGGCGAGCGCCTCATCGAGGTAGAGCGGCGTGAGGCCGATGGAGGCCACCGTGGGGTTGGCGACGGCGCCGCCGATGGAGACCCGGCGCGAGTTGAACTCGGCGATTTCGAGGCTGAAGGTCGGGTCGATCTGGTTCTCGACCAGCCGCTGGAACAGCTCCGCCTCGGCCTGGTCGATGGTCAGGCCGCGCACCTGCACCCGCCCGACGTTGGGAATGGCAATCGCGCCATCGTCCTGCACGGTATAGCCCTGCCGGGAGTTGGACGCGGCGAGAAGGCCGGTCAGCTGCTCGACGGTGTTGCCGCCCTGCGGTGTGGCCAGCAGCAGCACATCACCGACGCCGATGCGATAGGGGCTGTCCGCCACCTGCGGCGGCACGCGGGTTTCGAGGAAACCGCCCCGGCCCGGATCGTCGAACGGACGCGGCAGCGCCCCGACGCCCCGCGGCTGCGAGCCTGCTCCGGCAGCGGCGAAGAACACGCCCGGCAATTCCTTGGGCCGGTAGGTGGAGCGGTTGGCGGCCAGCACGGTTTCCGGCGTCATCGAGACCACGCGGACCTTGGTGTCATCGTCGCGCAGGGGATTGACGCTCGGCGACTGGTACACCACGTCGCATCCGATCAATCCGGTGAGGGCGAGAATCGCGAAAAAGGGCCTGAGCATCCAAGTTTCCTTCGGTCCGTGACGTGTCCGATTTTTACCCCGCCCGGTGCGGCGGGGCCAGTTTGCAGAGCGCTTGCCAAGAAAAAAGGCGAACCCGATGCAGGTTCGCCTCAATCCGACCGGGTCTTGCGCCCGGATTACTGTCCGGCGACGAAGGTGTTCGGGGTCTCGCCGCCGCCACCGCCACCGCCGCCACCGGCTGCCGCGATGATGCCGACGGCCGCGCCGGTTGCGATGGCGATGCCGACACCGTCTCCGGCGCCCCAGAGGCCACCCAGGATGGTGCAGTCGTCATCGGTTTGCGGCGTCGACTGGTTGCTGTCGCAGTCTTGCTGCTGTTGTGCCGAAACAGAGGACGCGCCGATCATGGCCGCCATCAGCACGAAAGACGTAAGGATTTTGCGTTTCATGATTTGCACTCCGAAAATCATTCTGGTTCCGGAGGTACACCATCGGACGTAACCGCGCAACGCAACTGGTTAAGGATTCGTTGATTATGGCGGCCACAAGGCCGACAATGCCGGATTATCGGTCTTTCAGCCGCTGGATGTCCAGATAACCGGCGTAGGGACCGAGCCATTGCGTCGATCGTCGCACGACACCCGCGCCGTCGATCCAGTAGGCATTCTCGATTCGAGTCCCCTTGCTGTCGAAGCAGGTCTCGTCGATGCGCTGCGCGGTGTAGGCTCCGGCGAGGGTCTGCACCGGCTCCCGGCCTGGCCGGGTGTATTCACACTTGAAGGCGTGGATTTCGAGCGCGTTCTCGTGGTTCAGGTAGCGGTGTACCCGCTCGGCGGTGTCGTGACCCTGCCGCAGCGCCGCGACGACATCCGTGACATCCGCCGCGATCAGGTCTCCGCCAAGGCCGCGGCTGGCGGTCAGCACGCCGTCCCGGAAGCTCAGGCTCGCGCCGTCCACGGTGTTCCACTGCTGCACTGCGCCGTTGCGGGGGCCCGGGGTCAGGCCCGCCTGCACACCATTGCCAAGCACCGCCACGTAGATCAGCGGGCCGTTGAAGCGGGCGATGGCCTGCGGGGTCAGCGACCGGCTCAGATCCGGCGGCGCGGCGCGATTGCCGAAAGCGCCGGAGAACACGCCCTTGAGACCGCCAGTCCCGGCGCCGTCGTTGCCGCAGGCGGCGAGGGTCAGAAGACAGAGGAACGCCACCAGCCGTTTCATCGCCAGAACCGCCCCCACTGATCCTGAAGCCCGTCCTGATGGTAGTCGCGCACGTCGTTGTAGAGCCGCCCGCCGACATTGAGACGCGCACCGCCGTCGCGCAGAACCGGGCGGATGGTGCGGCTTACGCTTTGCGTGGATTTGCGCCCGGTGATGGCGGAAACGGGAATCTCGAAGCGGATGCCCTTGTCGAAGGAGCCTTCACCGAAGGTGTCGAAGGGCACGTCGGTCAGGGTGGCGAAGGCTCCGATCCTGATGCCGTTGGCGAACTCGCGGTCCACGGAGAGCGTCGCGCCCCAGTCCCCGGCGAGGTAGCGGCCCACGTCCAGCTGGTAATGGAAGTCGTTCTGCGCCTTGTAGTAGGCGGAGACATGGCCAGTCACGACGTCGTAGTCCTGCAGACCGAAGCCCTGGTCGAAGGCGCGTTTGCGCACGTAGTTGAGTTCCGCGCCCAGGGCGAGCCGGCTGTTGACCGGCTTCCACAGGACCTCGCCGGACACCCCGGCGTACATCGGTTCGAGATAGCCCGCCGTGACGCGGCCATAGAGATCCTTGCCGGGGCGGAAGTAATGCGCGACCGTCAGGTTGGTGAGGGCGGTTTCGCCCTCCTTGGCATAGAGGCCCACGTCCGAGCGCACATGCGGCAACACGGAGTCGGACGGGCGCGTTTCGCCCCGGTTGCCGGTCAGCCGCTGCCGCACCGCGCCGCTGATAACGAGGCCGCCGACGGGTTCATACCGGAAGCGGCCCTCGACACCAACGTCGACGCGCACGGGGCTGTCGGGGTCGAAGTAGGTCGCCTGCAGATACGGTCCGATCCCCCAGGTGAAGGACGGCGTCGCCGGGCCGGTGAAGTCGGTGCCGAGGCCCGCGAGGGTGGCATCCTCTATCCTTGCGCGGGCGAAGGTCTGCCAGGCGCCGTCCGGGGCGTATTCCAGCTCTTCGAGGTCGCTGCGCATCAGGGTGATCCGCGAGATCGGTGTGCCGTTGCCTGAGACCGGCACGATCTCGAACTGCTCGACCGAGGGCGGGAGCAGCAGGGACAGCGTGCGGGCGATGCGGCCCACCGACTGTGCGGTGTTCATGTCCGAAGGGTTGCGGAAGCGGACCACGGCGCGGCGGCCTTCCACCGTGAACCCGTCCAGCGTCAGCCCGTCGGCGGCGAGCACCTGCGCCACGCCATCGCGCAGCGCCGGGGGCAGGGCGGCGTTGACGGTCCAGCCGAGGTCGGCGGCGGCCCCGGGCGCGCGCACCTGCAACGGCGGCGGCGCGCTTTCCAGCGCCGGAGCGCGGCGGGTCGGGGACTTGGCGTTGAGCGTGTAGCTGAACTGTACCGCGACGGTGCTGCCGTAGAGGTAGGCGGCGCGCATGTCGACGGCGTTCCGGAAGCGGTAGTTCAGGCCGAAGTTGAACGGCGAGGCGCGGTCGAACCCGGCCTGCCGCTGCTCCAGCGCGTAATCGTCGGAGGAGTATTCCAGCGCCAGCCGGAAGCGGTCATTGACGGCGTACGCCAGTCCGCCGAACAGCGCGGCATCGCCCCGGAACCACTGGCTGGAGTCGAGCCGTCCGGTCTGTTCGACGCCGGTCGCGCCTTTCTTGCGGGCCTTGAAGGACGGGGCGAAGAGGCCGATCGGGTTGGTGAAGCCATTGTAGCTGCCCAGCCGTCCCCAGCCGATGCCCCCGGTGGCCCGCAGGTTGCCGAACGTCTTGGTCGCGACGACATATTCGCTGGCGAACACGCCGGTGCCGCCGAAATCCTGCAGGCCGACAGTCACGGCGGGATGGTAACGGCCTTCATCGAGCAGCTGGTAACGCAGGTCGAAGCTGCGGTCGTAGTAGTTGACCCCGGGGTTCCAGAACTCGCCGAAGGCGGTATAGCGAAACACGCCGGAGAGGCGCGGCGTGATCTGGAAATGGAACGTCGTGCGGGCGGTGCCGTCGATCACACCGACGGTGGCGGAAAGGTCGGCGTCCTGCATCTGGTGCGCGGTGGGCATGTCGACGAGGCCCGGCACGCCGGTGAAGGACAGGCTCGGGCGCGCCCAGGGGTCCGTTTGCGGCATGGCATCAGTGCCCGCGACGAGGGCGCAGGCCGATGTTGCCAGGAACAGACTGATCCGATAGCGCAAGCGCCCTCTCCAACCCCACCCAAATCGCGGCCTGACCCGTAAGCAGCCGGTCACCCCGCGACAGCCTGGGCCCGCTAGCGGACCCTGCGGTCTTTTGTGCCGTGTTCGGCGTCCGGGATAAAGAGGCGGGGCTCCCTGGGCTTCGGTTGGCGCGGCGACGTGCCGGAAAAACCACATCTTGCGCCCAAATCCGCGGCATGACCGCTATCTATGCGCGGTATGCTGGGAAAAATCCTGTCTTTTCAGAGGTGTTTGCCCGGCTGGACAGGGACGTGTAGGCGCTCTCGTCGACGATCAGCCCGCAGAGGGACGGGCTTGCCACGCCGTTGGCAAAGCCGCGTTTGAAACGGTCGAGGCCGGGATTGGGCTGGCCGCCGGCGCTGTCGGGAACGCCGCCCAGGGTGATCCGGTGACCGGCGAATCCGGCGATGGAGGCGTCGTAGACCGCGTAGGCGGCGCTCATCGCGTAGCCCTCGGCGCTGGAGGCGGCGAGGTGGCTGTAGAGGCGGTTTTCGTACCGGGTCCAGATGTGGGCGGAGACGAGGGTCTCGCTCTGGAACGCACCGAAAGTGGGAAAGTCCTGCGGATGGTCCGCCAGATGCCTGAAATGGTTGACGCCGAAGCGGTGCTGCGGGCCGAAACCGTGGCGTTCGGCGAGCGTATCGTAGAGCGCAAGGAACGCGGGCAGGTGGTCGCTTAGCATGATTTGTCGCGCGGAGCACTGGCGCAGGGCGCGGCGGATCTCGGCGCGGTGATGCTTGCTGAACCTGGCCGGCCCGTCCGCCGGATTGATGATGTGATGCGGTTTGTAAGGGCGCGTCAGGTCGAAACCGTCCAACGGCGCGTCGAAAGGGTCCGTGACGAGCACGAGGCTGACAACGCCCAGAGCGGCGAGTTCGGCGCGGATCGCCCCCGGATCGGACCGGCGCAGACCCGGTGAGATCGGGTAAGTGCCGCAGGCGTCGATCCGGTCTGTGCCGGGAATGGCGCGCAGACGCAGCGGCACGCCAAGCGTTTCGCTCATGTGGACCGGGTCGCCGCCGGGCAAGGTTCGCGCGTAGGCGCGCGTGTTATACGGATGCGTCATGCCAGCGCCGCCCGCACGGCACGGGCGATGCGGTCCATGTCTTCCGGCCCGTAACGCTGGTCACAGGGCAAGGTAAGAAGTTGCCGTTGAAGGGTTCTTTCCGGCTCCGGTGGAGTGTCGGTGACGAGATGCAGCCAATGCCGCGGGGCAAAGATACGCTGTTTCGCCAGCGCGGCGCCGAGGGCCTTGGCATCCGGCACCCGGATCGGGAAGCCGAGCGGAGTCCAGTCGGGGCTTGGATCGGGCCAGAATGCAAGGTCGGGCAAATGCGCGTGCAGCCTCGCGTAATTGGCGCGGCGCGGCGCGGTGAGGACTGTGACCGGCGTGGATTGCAGGATCTGGCGGGTGCGGTGGCTCATGGCGTGGTCGGTCACCGTCATGCATGCCTCGGCGGATTGGAACGCCGCGAACCACGCCGCGTTGTTCAGGTCCTGCGGATCGCGGGCGCGCATCAGCCCAGCGCGGCGCAGGGCCGCCGTGGCGGCGGGGCGTTGACCCGGGAGTGGCAGGGGGCCTTCGAGGTCGATCAGGATGCCCCCGTCTGCGACGCCGAGCAGTTTGCGCGGGCTGTAGATCTGAAACTGGCCCCAAGGCGGAGCAACGGTGTCGGTGGCCTGCGCCATGTCTTGGACGAAGGTCACGTCGGGGCGGGCGGCGGCCAACTGCCGGAGGGCTGCATTGGGCCTGCCGAAATAGTTGACGCCAAGCAGGAGATCACCGGGTTGCAACGCCTTTTCAAGGGCTTGGATGTCCGGAGTCAGGGTCTCGTCCAAGCCGTAGAGCATGGGGGCATGGACGGCCTCCGCCATGTCCGCGCAGAGCCATACCGGCAGCCAGACGCGCCTTGGCGCAAGGCTGTCGATGACGTGGGCAAAGGCGGAGCGGGCGTTGGCGAAGGTCAAGACCTGCGCCGCGCCCTCTGTCCAATGTTGCCAAAGGCTGTCCGACACTGGCTCTCCCGGCGTGATCGCCGGAAAGACCCCGCCAATGGCGCGGCCTTCAGGCTCGGGTGAGCGTGGCATTGAAGCGGTAGGAGGCGGCATGCACCTCTGGCGGCAGATCGGTGAAATGGCAGGTCAGGCCGAGGCGTCCGGCCATCTCCGCCAGATCGTCGCGCCGCCACCACGTGCCGAAGGCGTCGGTCCCGGCGGCGACATGGGCGGCATGGGCGGCGCGGCGTTCGGGGGTGTCGAAGAAGTTGTCCTTCAGCGCGTCATCCGGCACGAACCCGAGGAAGATCCGCACCTCCGGCGTGGTGATCTCCAGTACATCGCGCAGGATGGTGAGGCCGGTTTCGGGGCTGAAATGCTGCCACGCGCCGTACATCATCACGCGGGTAAAGGGCGCTTCCGGGCGGCTGGCGAGGGTGCGGATGTCGGCAACGTCGCGTTCCTCGAAGACCAGGTTCGGCGCGGCGAAGTCCCGGCGGGCGGTGGCGATCATCGCGCTGGAAATGTCGACGCCGAGCGCCGCCCCGGCGGGGTCTGCCAGCGGTCGCGTAAACACGCCGTTGCCACAGCAAAGGTCGAGCAGCCGGTCCTTTGGCCCGATGTCGAGTTCGGTCGCGATCTGCGCCAGCAACGCGCGGAAATGCGTGTCCGGAATGGGTTTGCCCTGCACCGTGTGTCCGACCTGGGCCAGATGGTCGTCGGGGGCGAGGCTGGCCACGCGGGCATCATAGTAGGCTTTCCAGTCCAAGCGCGTCACTCTCCGATGCGGTTTCGCACGCGGCACAGGCGGTCGCGGAAGACTGGCCAGGCCCCGTCCCGATCGTCCTTGTCGAGCAGGTCCTGCATTGCCGCCGGATCGCCGAAATACGCGCCGCCGCCGATGTAGTGAAAGATTTTCGTGTCCTCATGCGTGGTCGCGCCGCGCGGATCGGGGTTCAGCGCGCGGTATATGTCGGTCGGAAGGTTCAGCGCGAAGTTGTAGTCCACCGGCATGGTCTCGCACCGCAGCCCGTGCCGGGCGCAGCAGACCGGATGGGCAATCTGGTAGGCGAAATGCGTCTTCTGGAAGGTGTGGACGAGGGTCATGTCCTCGACGAAGGTGGTTCCCATCAGGTCGAACTGCGCCCGCGGGCCGACGATCACACCGGCATTCAGATAGGCGGGACCGTAGCGGTGATCGGGGTCACCGAAAATGATGTTGGTGCGCTCGAAGCCGGGAATGGTGCGAAAGTCGATGCCCCAGGCGGAATACTCGAAGTCGAGCGGGGGCATGGGCACGCCGGCGGCGTCGAAGATTTCCTTCCACCACGCCGCGCTGGGCCGGCCGTCGGAATTGGTGCGCCCGAAGGGCGAGACATGGGCCATGACTCCGAGGATGGTCTGGTCGCGGTGCGACCGCAGGATGACGTCATCGAAGTCGCCCGCGACCAGCAGGTCGGCGTCGATCATCGCCACGATGTCGGCATCGGATTTGACCCAGAAGCGTTCGAAGCCGGTGGCGTCGTATTCCCATTTCGCGAAATTCTCGGGGTCGACCCAATGTACGGAGATGTCGTGCTCCGCCATCCAGGGGTATCTGCCTTGCAGGTCGACAGGGGCTTCATGGTCGCCCACGACCAGCGCGCAATGTGCCGAGCGGCCTATCGGACCACCGAATTCCTGAACCGATTCAAGGAAGTAGCGGACCATCCGCATCATCTTGTCCGTCGGACTGATCGGGATGCGGTATTCGAGCGTCGGCGGGTGTTTCATCTGATCCTGCATCATGGGCGACCCTAACGCGCTTCCGGAGCGTCGTGAAGCGCCTGGGCCGCGGCAAAGAGGCGATCGCGCTCGGCGTCGGTGTAACGCCGTCCGCCGAGGTCACCGTCGATGGTGCGGCCAAGATACGTCTCGGCAAAGCGGCGGTTGCTGTCGGCGAAGCGGGCGCGGATGGCGCGGGCTTCGTCGGCGCTGAACAGGACGGCAGGCAGGTCCTTGCCGTCGAAGGCGTTGAAGATCGTGTGCCGCAGGTGGCGGTCGGTGACTTCCGCCCCGTTCAGCAGCCGCGCGACGGTCAGCGCCCGTGCACCGAGCGAGCGGTTCGCCCCCTGGCGGCTGGCGGCATTCGGCGCGCGCGGCAGGTCCGGGGCACCGGGCAGGCACCCTCCAAGCTGCGCCACGGCGTCCTGTCCCGCCCCGTCATAGAGCCGCGCGATGACGGCGTCCCGCCCGAAATGCGCCGCCCAGGCCTCCGCTTCGGCGAAGAAATCCGCGCCTTCGAGGGCGGCGGCGTATTCGGCGGGGCTGCGGGTCTCGAAGGTCAGCTTGACCATCTGGTTGTATTCGGATTCCGCGAGGTCGTCCTGCGACCGGGCAAACAGGATGACCTTGACGGCAATCCGGGTCGGCAAGGCTTCGATCCATGCCCTGAGCGCGGCGATGTCGACCAGCGGAAAGTTCTCCGAACTGAGCAGAACCGCCGGGGCCGGGCTCTCGGCGATCTGCCGCGCGGTCTCGATGCGCAGCGCCTCCGGGTCTTTCGGTGGAACCATGTAGGCAGGGCGGCTTGCGATGAAGCTCTTGGCGAAGTCCTGATGCCCGCCGCCCTTGCCTTCGTCTCCGGCCAGAATGTAGTCGATTCCCTGCGCCAGCAGCGCGTCGCGATGCGCGGCGAGGGCGCGTTGCTGGGCGGTTGTGCCGGTCTTGCCGCGGCCGATGTGCAGGTAGAGTGTTTTCATGCGCCCCTGATGCCATGGCGGGCGGACAAGCAAAAGGCCCCGCGTGGGGCGGGGCCTTCGCGGACCGTGGCGGGGTTACTCGGCTGCGGCCAGACGGCTTTCGACCGAGGCAAGGCGCTCTTCGAGCTGGGCGATGTAGATATGCGCCTTCTCCAGTTCGTTCAGCATGCCCGCGACCTTCTGCGTCACGTTGAACGGACCGTCCTCGTCGGTCGGGCCGACGTTGGGCAGATGCCGGGAGGCGAACATCATTTCGGCCTGCTCGGCAATCGTCGGCAGCGGGTAATCCGCGTCGAACACCCGGTCACAGCCCGAGCCGCAGACCGCGCCGGTGGTGGTCAGGTCGCCGCTGAGCACCATGTTGCCGTCCCGGTCGAGCGCCATCTGCACGCCGCCGTCCGAATGGGAGATCAGGAATCGGTTGGGCGCATTGTTCTCATGCGTGAAGAACCAGGACTCGGAGGTCGCGGTGTTCTCGAGGGTGATGAAGGAGCCGCCGTTGTTGCGCAGCAGGATCATCTGCTTGACGCCCGAGCTGGTGCGCTGGACGTGCAGCGCCGCTTCGGCGGTCAATGTGCCGATGCCGACATCGTTGTCGTTGTCGATCACCAGCGAGTTGCTCGCCGCGCCGGGCCGGATGCGGAAGGGCAGGGTGGAGCCGTTGGTAGCGTCGCGGACGAAGAAGCTGGTTTCGTTCCCGGCCAGGTCCCAGCGCTGCGCGGCAAAGCCGCTGGCGGTGGTCTGGTCAAGCCGCAGCGTCGGTGTGTCGCCATCGGTGACATGCACTTCGACAGAGGGATTCGCGGTGCCCAGCCCGAGCCGTCCGCCATTGTCGACGTAGAGCGCATTACTCGGGCCGTTGGCCTCGACGGTGAACAGCGCCCGGTTGGCCGTCGCATCCATGATGCGGAAATACTCGCCGCCGCCGTTAACGTTCGAGTTCGCCTCGAGCCGCCAGTCCTGGTTCGCGAAACCGCCGGCTGTCGAGGTATCGTCGAAATGGATGCGCAGGTTGTTTTCCTTGAGGCGGATCGTATCGGCCCCATAGGTTTCGGAATTGGCGCAGTCGAAGCCTACGCAAAGGCTATTGTAGATCGTGGTATTCGAATTGATCACGTTCTGCGCGCTGGCGGCGCCCGCCAACAGGCAGGCGACCACGGCGGTGGTGAACGTGGATGTGGTGATGGTGGTCCCCATGAGAATTCTCCTCGTCGCAACAATGGAAAGACAATCGATTGCGCCAAAAACACGGACGCTCGCGCACGAGTATAGCAGATTCTCCGACCCTGTGTGCGGAAATCAGTGGTTTGACCGGAAATGGCGGAAAACCTTACCAAAGGGAAGGCAGGGCTACCGCTTTCCTTCCAGTTGTTCGATGCGGGCAAGTAGCGCCTGCATCCGCGTCTCCGTTTCCGCCTGCTGATCGGCCAGAGCGGCACGCTGTTCGGCGATCACGGCCTCCTGCTGGAGCGTGTAGAGCGTCAGTTCCTCGACCTTCCGCAGGAGCGTCAGCTGCATCTCCGTCATGTCCAGTCCCTCCCGCGCGATCTGTGCGGCGGAAGGCACGTCCGGCAGGTGGCTGTGGGCGTCGATGAAAGCCTGCACCTCAGCAAGCGGCCTGAGCGCGTAGTCCTCGGCAAAGACGTAATCGGGAACGTTCAGCTGGGTGTTGCCGGAAATGAACTTGCCCATGACGGTCAGGTCGCCCTGCCGGGTCAGGGCCAGCTGGATGCCGCCGTCCGAGTGGTTGATCATGAACCGGCCTTGCGCGTTGTTCTCGTGCACGTAGTACCACGCCCGCCCGGTGCTGGAGTTGGCGAGGGTGAAGTAGCTGCCGCCATTGTTGGTCATGTTGAACATTTCGCGTACCGCGCCGGGGGCGGGGGCGGTGTTCTCCACCCGAAGGCTCGCGGTGCCGTCGGCGCGGCGGATGTGCAGGGACGCGGAAGGTGCATCGGTGCCCAGCCCGATCCGGCCGGCGGCGTTCATGTAGAACCCGAGGTCGGGTGCGCCGGTGCGGATCTCGAACGGCAAGGCACCGCTGCCCGCATCCCTTACGAAGAAGCCGCCGCCATTGCCGTGCAACTGCCAGGTCTGGCTGGCGCCGGTGGTCTCGAAGGCGATGCCGGGATCGCTGCCGTCGACGATGTGCAGGCTGGCCTGCGGGATACTCGTGCCGAGTCCGAGGCGCCCGTTCCCGGCGAGGTACAGGGCATTGCTCGGCGCGTCGGCGTGCAGGGTGAGGATCGGCTTGGCCGCGTCCTTGTTGAGGATGGCGAAGTAGTTGTTTCCCGCCCCGGTGATGCCGTTCGCCTCCAGCTTCCAGTCCACAGAGGGGAAACCGCCGGTCGAAGTGTCCTCGAAGACGAGCCTGACCTCCGAGTGCTTGATCTTCACGGTGGTGTCGGTGAAATCCTCGTTGTTCCAGCATTCCGGCCCGGCGCAAAGGCGGCCGTCGACGCTGTAGTTTCCGCTCAGCACCGTCTGCGCCGAGAGCGGGACGCAGGGCATGACGAGGCCGAGCGCGGCCAGCATGCGAAGGATGACGAAACGGATCATGGCGGACGCCTTGTCGGTTCCCGGGGCGGGCGGATGACGTGACGCGGTGCCTGGTCCGGCCCCCACCGGCGGATTGCGGCCATGGTGGCGCAGGAATGCTTAAAATTTGGTTTAATTGTCCATGTTCGTCCCCGGACGCGGAGTCCCTTCCGCGCTTTCGGGTCGGTTTGGTGCCGCCGCCGGACAACCCGCGCGGAAATCCGCCCGCTGGACGCGACGGGAGGGGGAACAGGACCGGGAATCAAGGGCTTGGCACTCATAGGGTGATTTTGGGTCAAGGGCACAACACTGGGTTGACGGAATCGCGCGTCGCTCCTACTCTACCTCTAATTGTAGTCCTGTTTTCATTGCCAAAATCCATTCGGGGAGATGTACCTTGGTCAGTCTTACCTATCCCGGCGTATACGTGGTCGAAAAGGCCAGCGGGGCGCGACCCATCGCAGGGGCTTCCACTTCCATCGGCATGTTTGTCGGACGCGCGCAGAAAGGTCCGATCGGACGGCCCGTGCGGCTCACCAACCTGACGGAATTCCTCCGCACTTTCGGCGATGATGGCGGGGCGGTCAGCGACATGGCGCGGTACGTCAAGCTGTTCTTCATGAACGGCGGGTCCGATCTCTACGTCCTGCGCATCGCCAACGGTGCGCAACAAGCGCAGGTGCAGCTGCGTAACGAGGCGGACACGGCCAGCGTGCTGACCCTGCGGGCCAAGGCGCATGGCGCGTCGGGCGAGACGATCCGGGCACGGGTGCGCTATGGCGGCGAGGAACCGGAAGGCCGGTTCACGCTGGAGGTGTTCCGGTGGGGACCGAATGCGGCGGGTGTAAACGTCGAAAGCGAGGCGGAGATCTTCGTCAACCTGACGATGAACCCGAACGATCCGCTTTATGCCCAGAGCTACGTGACGCAGAACAGCGCGCTTGTGGATGCGGTGGATACCGGCCCGGCGGGGGTGAACGGCATCGCGATCCTCGGCCGGCCGCTGCCGGCGAACGATGGGGACGCGTTCCGGACCGCCTTTGCCGCCGCGGTCGACGGGGCGCCGGGCGCTCCCGGTGGCACGCATTTCGCGATTTCCGTCGACGGCCTGCCGTTCGTCGAGGTCGACCTGACCGGGACGGAGGCGGCGGTGGTGGCCGATGCGGCGGCGAGCGCCAACACGACCATCGACAACGCTTTGATCCCGACCCTCGGACAGGCGATCACGCAGGCCTACCAGGACATCGGAACTCCCGGTGTTTCAGTGACCGTGGGGCGGCTGGTGGGGCCGACCATCGGCGGCACGGGCCATCGTTACATCACGATCCGCTCGGACAACCAGGGTGACATCCGCCTGCGTCCGGCCACCGGCGGCAAGGACATCTCCGCGACGCTGATGATGGGTCCGGCGAACGGCGGACTGGAAATCGGCGCCCACGCGGCGCGGCGTCCTGCACCCACCGGGATCAGCATCCGCTTTGCCGACGCAGCGGCGTTGCGGGCCTTTTCCGAGCGGCAGAACCAGTCCATCGTGCAGGTCGACCTGCCGGGGCTGGACGCGGCGGGCAATCCGGCGACGGTGAACATCGCCAGCGTCCGGCCCGATGCCCTGGGCAACGCGTTGCATGTGACCGACACCTACGCGACAAGCGCCAACGGCCACAACGACGGTGTGCGCCAGCGGCTGAACCAGTTGCGCGACGCGATCAACGCCTTCCGTACGGCAAACCCGCGTCTGTCACCCTGGACCGCGACGACCAGCGGGCTGCGGCTGACCGTGACTTCGGCAACGGCGGGCGACACCACCATGCCGACCTTCGCGGCCCAGCCGAACGATTTCGCGGGCGGCACGCGGGTGCTGAACGTGCCGCGATACACCGTCGGCGCGGGCGGCATCGCCGGGCTTCAGGTGCCCACCGCCCTGCCCGCCGGAGACGGCAACCCGGCGCAGCTGGTGGATTATACCAACGCCTTCGCCACAATCGACGAGGCGGTGCGCGACTGGAACATCATGGTTCTGCCGCGCGACAACACCACGGTGCAGGACATGCAGCCCTTCGTGGCGGCAGCCTCCGCCTTCTGTCGTCAGCAGCGCGGTTTCCTGATTGTCGATCCACCGGAGACCGGCCTCGATCCACAGGCCATGGCGACCGCTGCCGACGCCCTGCGCGTGGGTGTCGCCATCGACCATGCGGCGGTCTACTACCCCAACATCCTCATCAGCGAGGCGGGCCGGCAGGTGTCCATCGGTCCCGCCGGGGCGATGGCCGGCGTTTATGCACGGACCGACCAGACCCGGGGCATCTGGAAAGGACCGGCAGGCCAGGATCTGCCCATCCTCGGAATCACGGGCGTGGCGCGGCAACTGTCCGATGGCCATGTCGGCATCCTGAATCCGCGCGGCGTCAACTGCATCACGCAGGCCTCGTCCGGCATCCGGCCCTGGGGGGTGCGGACCCTGGCTGGGGCGAATGAACTCGCCAGCGAGTGGAACTACGTCAACGTGCGCCGCACCGCGCTCTACATCGAGGAGAGCCTGTACCAGGGTCTGCAATGGACCGTCTTCGAGCCGAACGGCGAGACGCTCTGGGGTCAGATCACCTTCAACGTCGACGCCTTCATGAACCGCATGTTCCGCGACGGGGCCTTCAAGGGCACGACGAAGGCGGAGGCCTATTTCGTCCATTGCAACGCCGAAACCACCACGCAGGCGGATATCGACATCGGCGTGGTCAACGTCAATGTCGGCTTTGCTCCGCTCAAGCCGGCGGAATTCGTGGTCCTGACGCTCCAGCAGATCGCTGGCCAGGCGGATACCTGAGGGGGAGACTTGTCATGAGCACTGAATTTCCGATGAACTCCCACCGCTTCGAGCCCTACAAGACGTTCCGGTTCCGGGTGATGTGGGATGGCAAATACGTCGCCGGGGTCTCCAAGGTTTCCGCGATCAAGCAGACGGTGGAGACCATCACCCACCGTCAGGGAGGCGATCCCAACATCCAGCACATCGGCCCGGGGTTGGTCTCGGCCGAGGCGATCACGCTGGAGCGCGGCATCACCTGGGACAACGAGTTCGAGGCCTGGGCGCGCAAGGTGTTCGAGCCGGGCGAGCTCGGCATCCTGTCGCTGAAGGGGTTCCGCAAGCCGATGACCATCGAGTTGAACAACCTCGCGGGCGAGGTGGTCCGGGCCTACAACATCCACAATTGCTGGGTGTCCGAATACGAGATGCTTCCGGAGCTTGACGCCAATTCCGCCGGGTACGCCATCGAAAGGCTGGTGATCCAGAACGAGGGCGCATCGCGGCAGGCGATCCCGGAAAAAGCCGAAACCTGACGGGGTGGCCCCTGAAATTCGGGGGCAGGAATAGCCATGCGACACGATCTGCTTCACTTTCCGGGGCCGGGGCCCCTGTATCTTGGCGACCTCACCGCGCGGGTCGAACTGGCGGTGGCGGGTACTTCGCCGTTCGATGCGATTGCGCTGGTGGATGCGCTCCTGCTGGACCGCCCGGGTTCGGTGTTGAAACCGGGGGAGGCGGCACGGCTTGCGGTGGCGGATCGCGACCGGCTGATGGCGTCGCTGCATCTGGCGGAGTTCGGGTCGCGGATCGCCGGGGACCGCACCTGCGAGGCCTGCGCGGCGCGGTTTTCCTTCGATTTCGATCTGGGGGATCTGCTCGGGGCGCTGGCTCCGTCGCAGGCGGTGGAGCGGTTGCAGGACGGCTGGCTATTGGCCGAGGGCGTCCGCTTCCGCCTGCCGACTGGCGAGGACGAGCGCATCGGTGCGGCGTCCGGGGCAAAGGCCGGAGAAGTCATCGCCTTGCGCTGCCTGCCGGAGGGGGAGGTCACGCATCTGGGCAAGGTTTCGCAGATTGCCGAGGCGGTCGCCCCGCTGGTCGACCTGACGTTGAAGACCACCTGCCCGGAATGCGGCGCGGATCACGCCATGGCCTTCAACGCGGAGGCCTATTTCCTCGGCTCGCTCAGGGCGCGGCGGGCGCGGCTGATGGCGGACATTCACCGCATCGCGTCCACGTATGGCTGGAGCTACGACAGCATCGTCGACCTGCCGCAGGCGCACCGGCAGGGCTTCGTCGACCAGATCACCCGCGACCGCGAAGCGGCCCGGCGGGCGAGGAGGCTGGGATGACGGGCTATTTCGACAGGCTCGGTGCGCGGCTGACCCCGGAGGCGATCGCCCCGGTGGAAAACGCCCCCGCGCCGGTCCGGTTGAGCCTGCCGGAGGGGGAGGTGCCGGATGCGCCTGAGCGAGTGGACCCTGCCCCAGTGCAGACCCCACGGCGAGAGCCGGGCGGGACTGAACCACGGGTCTCGGTGGACGACGACATCGCCGGGTTCGATGCGGTGATGGGGCGGCAGGAAACGCCTGTGCCGCTGGAACGGGCGGGCCAGACGGAGCCGTCGTTGTCCAACACCACCGAAACGCCTGCCGAAGCGCTCGCGCCCATGGCGCCGATCTCGGATCTGCCAGCCGAGAGGACCGATGTGCCGGAGACGCACCTTGAGGACAGGACTGAGCCAGGCCCAATCCTCCCCGACCCGGTCGCTTCCGAGGGGGAGCGGGACAGGCCGGAGGAGGTCACGGGCGAGGTGCGCCCTAAGGAGCGCGTTGATCTCGAAGCGCTGCTGAGCGGTTTCTTCGGCGAACCGGACGTCCCCGAACCGGCGCGGCCCGAGCCAATGGAGCCGCAGCCGTCCCGCACCATCGAACCCCCGGCGCCGCAACTCATGCCGGACCCGCCGCAGGCGCATTGGGAGCACCACGCTGATCCGGACCCAGCCCCGGACACGCAGCCCAGCCTGACCATCGGCGAGATCCGCGTCGACGTGATCGAGCCGAAATCCGCCCCCCGCGCCCCGGCTCCCGCGCCGACCCCGCTGCGCCAGAGCTTCGGGCCAACCCGCCCGGCGCGGCGCCGTTTCGGACTGGATCAAAGCTGATGCCGATCCCGGACCTCAGACTGGCCACGAATGCCATACGGCGGACCATCCAGCTGCATATGGCCGCCTCGCCGCTCTGGGCACCCGCCGCCGCGCCGGTGGTCAGCCCGCGTCCGCCGGACGAGGCGGGGGGCGATCCGCTGACGCTGTTCCTCTACCACCTCGGGCGCGACGGATCGGTGCTCAACCGCGTGCCGCCCAGCCCGGAGATCGCCCCGCATTTCACGCCGCTCGGTCTTGTCTGCGCCTACCAGTTGGCCGCGCACAACCTGACCGACGACATCGACGGCGCGATGCAGGCGCAACTGACCCTCAGCGCCGCGATGCTGGCGCTGAACGAACATCCGGTGCTGACCAATCAGACCGTCGTGGCCGGAACCAATCTCTTTGCCGACATCGGGCTGGCTGACCGCACCGCCCGCATGAACATCACGCTGCTGCCCATTGGCCAGTCGGAGGCGGTGGGGTTCTGGACCCCCGGTGACATGGCCCCGCGCCTCGCCGTCTATTACCAGGTGGCGGTGCAACTGATGCCGCCCGCGCCGACGCGCACCGGGCCGCGCGTGCTGAGCTACAATGTCGGCGTGAGCGCCGCGGGCGGGCCGAGCCTCACGGCATCGGAGAACGAGGTCACGCTGCTGCAGCCGGGAGGCGGGACCGAGGACGTCACGCTGCGCCCGGCGCTGGTGTCTTACGGCGAAACGGTGCGCTTCACCGGCGCCGGGCTGACCGGCGATCACCCGCGCCTGATCCTGACCGGCGGCGGCCTGCCGGGGCCGGTGCGGGTGGGCGTGGACTGGTCGGTGCAGGTCCGGGGCAATGCGGTGGAGGCCGTGGTACAGCGCACGGCGGGCACCGCACAGATCCCTCCCGGGCTTTACGCCGCGCAGATCGAAGTGGAGCGCCCAAGGACCGGGCAGGACCCGGAAGTGCTCGCTTCCGCGCCGGTCTCCTTCACCGTCGCCCCGGCGCAGACGGCGCAGGCCGGGCCGGATGGCAACGGGCGGTTCACCGTCACCGGGCAGGGCTTTGCCCCGGCGAATGCCCTCGCGACGGATGCGGCGGTGATGCTGGGCGGCGTGAGCCTGACTCGCGGGGCCGGAGCAAACCCGGCGGCGGGCGAATTCGTCATCGACAGCGATACGGCCTATCGGTTCGTGCCGCCCGCCGGGCTTGTCCCCGGGGCGGTGTTGCCGCTGCGCTTCGTCTTCCGGGGCGCGTCGTCCCTGCCCCTCTGGGTGGTTGTGCCATGAGCGTTGCACCGGACCCCCATGGCCGCGAGGCCACGCCGCTTGACCTGATCGGTTGGGCGGAGGCGGTTCTGTCCGGAGCGGACACGCCGCTGCCGCAGGTCGAGCGGTTGAGCCACGCGATTGCCGTGTTGGCCCTGCCGGAGGGAAGTGACGCGGTGGCAGGCCTGCTCTTCGGCCTCTGGGCCGCGCCGCAGCCGTGTCCGCCGGTGACGATGGGTACGTTGGTCCGGGCCTTCGGGCCTGAGGCGGCGCAGGTGCGGGAGGCCATGGCGCTCTGGGGGCTGATCCGCGAGATGCCGCTGGCCGGGGTCTCGGCGCTCGGCATCGCTTTGGACGAGAGCTTTGCTGACTGGCTGCTCGGCGGCTCCGGTTTGCCGCCCTTGCACGCGGGGCGGTTCATGATGTGCCCCGAAAGTCCCACGCTTCCGGATTGGCCGGTGTCAGAGCTCGCCGCGCGGATCGTCGAGGACGCCGCGCCGACGACCGTTTGCCTGACCGGACCGCGCGGCGCGGGGGCGCGGGCGCTGGTGGGTCAGATCGGGGCGGCGCTGGGCGTGAGGCCGATCTGCGTCGATGCGGAGGGGCTGGACGGAGAAGGTCTGGCGGCGCTGGCCCGGGTGGCGGAGCGGCAGGCGCTGCTGTCTTTGTGCCCGCTGTTCTGGACCTCCGGTCCACGCCCGGACCTACCCCTGCCGACGCGTTTTCCCTTGTGTTTCCAGCGCGACACCGGGGGCGCGGATTCCACCCGCCGGATCATCCACCGCATGGGTCCGCTCTCGCCGGAAGCGGCGCGGGTGCTTTGGTCGGAGGGGGAGAGCCTGCCATCCGAGGCACTGACCGAAATCGCCCGGGATCGCGCCCAGACCCCGGCACAGATCGCCCGCGCGCGGGCCACATTGCCCAGGACGCTGGCGGACGCGCGACAGGCGCTGCATGCGGCCCGGCATGGTGATCTGCCGCCCTGGCTGACGGCGGACAACGCGAACCTGTCGTGGGAGGACATCGTTCTGCCGGAGAGGGTCCTCGCCCCGATGCGGAGCTTCTGCCACGAGGTGCGCATGGCCAGCGCCCTCTGGGAAAACCCCGACAGGGCAAGGCATTTCCCGAGAGGACGCGGCACGCTGGCGCTGCTCTCGGGGTCGAGCGGCACGGGCAAGACCATGGCGGCGCAGGTCATGGCGCGGGACCTCGGGATGGACCTCTACCGCGTCGATGCCGGGGCGCTGACGTCGAAATACGTGGGCGAGACGGCGCAGCATTTGCAGG
This sequence comes from Tropicibacter sp. S64, assembly GCF_049803835.1. Lineage (NCBI taxonomy): Bacteria > Pseudomonadati > Pseudomonadota > Alphaproteobacteria > Rhodobacterales > Roseobacteraceae > Tropicibacter > Tropicibacter sp. S64. The sequence continues at coordinate 390,545 of NZ_JBNAGK010000001.1, forward strand.
CCGTGCTGGACCGGGCGGAGGCGGACGGGGCGATGCTGTTCTTCGACGAATGTGACGGGCTGTTCGGCAAACGGGTGGAAACGCGGGACGCGCAGGACCGCTATCAGAACGCCGATACCAACGTGCTGCTGGCCGCCGTGGAGCGCTACGAGGGCGCGGCGATCCTTGCGACGAACAAGCGCGAGAACATCGACGGTGCGTTTACCCGCCGCCTGCGCTATGCGGTCGACCTGCCGCGCCCGGACGCGGCGGCGCGGCTGCAAATGTGGGGCCTGTTCCTGTCGGCCCTGTCGCCTTGCGGTGGAGCGGGCTGTGCCGCGCTGGCGGGGCCGATGGCGTCGCGGCTCGACCTGACGGGCGCGCAGATCCGCAACGTGGTGCTGACGGCGGTGGTCGAGGCGATGCGGCGGGGTGAGGACGCCATCGCGCCGCCGGTGCTGCTCGATGCGTTGGATCAGGAACTGACCAAGGAAAGCCGCGCCCTGAGCGTACAGGACAGGGAGGCCTTGCTGCGCCATGGCTGACACCCGCATCGACATCGGCAGGCTGACGGTGACGCGCCCCGGGACGGGGCGGGCAGGGCAGAATGCTTTCGCCGAGGCCTTGGCGCGGGCGTTGGCGGAGGCGCTGGCGGATTGTCCCGGCGGTGTTCTGGACGCTGTGTCCCTGCAGGTCCGGCCGGAGGAGGCCGCCGATCCGGCGGCGCTGGCGCGGCGGATCGCGGCGGATGTGCGGAGGCGGGTGCGATGAGCCGGGGCGGGCAGGAGCAGACCCGACTGACGGGCAAACGCGCCACGGGACGCGTGCTGGAGGACGAGGCGCGGCAGGCAGGGCGCGGACGCCTGATGGACCTCAGCCGCGCCCCGGCGGCGCGGTTGCCGGGGGACGCCGGGGCGGGGCGGGCGCTGAGCGCAGACATCCGAGCGCGGCTCGAAGACGCGTTCGGCGCGGACCTTTCCGGTCTGACGATCCACGACGGGCCGGAGGCGGCGGCGCTGGCCCGGCAGACCCGCGCCCGTGCCTTCGCCGCCGGTCCGCACCTCGTGTTTGCCGATGGGGCCTACAGGCCGGGCACGTCCGAGGGGTTCAGACTCTTGCGCCACGAGACCGCCCATGCCTTGCAGCAGACCGGCGCGGAGACGGCGCAGGGCTTGCGGCTGGTCAAGGGGGGCGCGTCCTCCGGCCCCGTGCAAAAGGACGATCCGCCGACGCAGGAAGAGGAGGACATGGCGCGGGCCATGTGGACCGGCACACTCAAGGCGTATGAGGAGATCAAGCCCTGGGAGGGCGAGACGGGCCTGCCGAAGGGCGCGGATTATGCGGCGGATGTCGCGGCCCTGACCAAGGCCTCCGGCGGCAAGATCTACACAAACAAGAAGACCACCCACGGCGCGGCGCTGGCAACCTTCATCCTCGGTTACAGGTTCCGGTCGCTGCGGGGCTGTTCGCTGGCGGCGGACATCCTGACCGGCATTCTCGAATTCGACGCGGTGATCGCCCTGATCCGCAAGAAGCCGACGCTGGAACAGGCGGTGCTGACCAAGGCGCTCGGCGATTACGCGACGGCCAATGTTCCGGCGGAGGACATGGTCAAGCTGTTCATCACCGATGCGAAATCGCCCTACGTCAAACGCCAGTGGGACGCGATGCTGGAGCGGGTCCTGACCGCCGCGCGGACCGTGGGTGAAGCCATCCCGGCCCGGTCGAAGGCGATGGACCTCTACGACACGATTCGGCTTTACCCGAGTTCGGACCGAACCCGGCCCAATGCGCTGCAACTGCTGACGATCTCCTCCATCGGCGCGGTGGAGAACGCCATCCTCGATGCCATGCGGAACTCGAACGATCCCAAGGTCATGGCGCCGCTCGTTGAGGAGAGTTTCGGGGCTTTCGATGCCACTTCGCCGGTGCTCAAGGTGCTCGCGCGGCTGCGGGGGTTGAGCTTCGATCTGACGAAGATCGTGGAAAAAGGCGGCACGTCAGACCCCTTCTCGAATGCCGCGGTCGATGTGCTGCAAGGGCCGGTCGCGCGGCTCGCGGAGCGGTTCACGCTGGCCTTCAAGGGGTTCAGCAGTTTTCACGCGGGCCTCGGCATGGGGTTAGTGGATTTCGCGGCGATCCGCAGCGGCGGGGCGCTGAAACTGCCTGCGGCGCTCACGACGTTCCTCGATGCGCTGGCGGTGATGGCCGATACGGACACGCCGTCCGGGACGTTCGAGCTTTTGCCCAAGGCTGCGGGCGAGGCGGTCGGCGGCGAGGGGAGCGACGCGCAGGCGGAGGTCCAGACCCGCGCCTTCCTTGCCCGGATGCAGAAGCCTTCGGACTTCGACACCCGCCGCCGGACGCTGATTTCGCAGGTGCGCGACAAGGCGCTGGACCTGCGCGGGGCGCTGAACGCGATGAAGCTGCCCAAAGCCGATCTGAAGGACGATCAGGCGGATGCGATGACCGCCATGGTCTTTGCCCTGATGTGGACCGAGTGGTTCACCGCCTTCGCCGATGCCACGCCGCAGCAGGGCGGCGCGGATGCGGATCAGGTGGCGGCGGCCCGCTACGCGCTCGCGCGGGCCATGGGCGGGCTGGGGCAGATACTCATGCACCCGAAGCTGACATCCGAGGCGATGCAGGTCGCCAAGGCGCGCGATGCCGGGCTGAGCTATGCCGCCATTCCGAAATGGGCCTTCAAGGAAGACACCAGCAAACCCTTCGCCGAGGCGCTGCCGAAGGAGATCAAGACCATCGGCGGGAATTGGTCCGGCCCCGGCGATGCTGCGGGCAAGACGCATTACTCGCATTTCGCGGTGCCGGTGGACGTGCTGGTGGAGTTCTACCAGATCGACTTCCTGCGCCGCGCCTTGCCGCTGATGACGGCGGAGATCGCGCGGCAGCAGGTGATCGTCGATCAGAACAAGAAGACCGCCCGGGCGGAGGACAAGAAACTGCCGGGGCCGGATTCGATCCAGACCGTCCTCGATGGCGTCGACAAGACCATGCCCCGCCCGCGCCGCTGGGTGGCCGAGGACGGGGTGCTGGTGCAGAACCCTGACGACACCGCGACGCCGCTGGAGGTGTTGATGCGCCACCCGGCGGTGATGACGCGGCTCGGCGAGGCGGACCCGAAGGCCAGCGGTGGTGCGCGTGGCATCAGCGGCATGTGGCACGGCCAGCATATCGTGCGACAGCAGAACCGCTGGACCGGGGTGGACCTGTGGACCCTGCCGGACCTGGGCCCGCTCAGGGATTCGCTGCGCTCGGTGCCACAGGTGGCGAAGATCCTCAAGGAGTGGAAGAAGAGCGGCGGTGCCTGGTCCGAGCCGGAAGCCGCGCACCTGTGGCTGTTCCAGCTGTATGACTATGCAAAGCAGAATGGTGGACTGGAGGCATTGCGCAAGGACATGCGCGGCACCTTCGACGCGCGGCTGGAGACCGAGAACGAGAAGCTCAGGCAGGCCTTGCGCCAGCTCAGCACGCTGAACCGGGGCATCTATGTCGACTATTTCCGCGACCGGCTCGCCGCGTCGGTGAAGACGACGGAGATGAAGGGGCGGCACGACATCCTGTTCGACGCGAAGCTGACCGGCGACCTGCGGGGCGCGATCTTCGATTTCTCCAGGTCCGTCCGCCCGAGGGAAGATCAGGACATCCAGACCGTGGCGTTGATGATCGAGGTCGCGCCGCAGCTTCTGGCGGCGATCAGCGTGCGCACCAATGGCGACCACATCCAGAGCTTCTTCGAGCCGGTGGCGCTGGCGCTGTCCATGGCGACCGGGTCCATCGTCTTCGGCGTCAGCAGCGAGGGCGCGAGCGGGAAGGACATCGGAACGCCTGCGCCGGGGGTGACGGCGGATTTCCAGAAACGGATGGGCGAATTGCGTGTCACGCCGGGCGAGTTGGCGAAGGGCGTGGAAATCCTGCGCCAGATCCTGCGGACGCTCGATGCCGCCCGTCGTGAGAACCAGCAGATGTTCAAGCTGCATGGCGATCCGAAGAAGGGCCTGAAGACCAAGCTGGCGGGCTACTGGATCGACCCTGCGGACAAGGCGACCTCGATGTTCGTGCTGGCGCTGCCCTACCGCAGCGACGTGCGCAGCGGTGGCAAATGGGACACGCCGGAGCCGCCGAAGGCGACACCGCTGGATGCGGCGACGGGACAGTCGGAGGACACGGCCAAGCCGAAGCTGAACCCGATCTGGATGTCCAACATCATCTACCAGACCGACTACCCGATCTACTACGAGATCACCAAGGTGCACCGCAGCTTCACCTATATGCCCGCCTACAAGGCGCATGGCGCGGCGCGGGTGGAGGAGAGCCTCACCGACGAGAAGGACCGCAAGATCGGCAAGGGTGTCGATCTCGTGACCTTCCGCTTTGCCTACATGGACAAGAGCGGCGGCGAGGTAACCTTCTCCCCGGCGCGTGAGGTCACGGTGCAGTCCGGCGACATCGAGCTTCTGGACCTGCTCAACAACCTCGTGGACTACCAGGGCCGTCTGCTCTCGATGCAGAACCTCGCCAACATCATCGAAGCCTCGGGCGAGCTTTTCCTCGACCTGCTGGAATTCGTGCCCGGTGTCGGGCAGGCGGTCATGCTGGCGCGGCTGGCGGCCAATGTCGTCGACATGATCGTCAACATGGAGTGGGACGAGATCCGGGAGGATCTCGTCAAGGCGCCGCAGGAGATCATGGAGTTCCTCAAGGGCGAGTTGCTTGCCGAGTTGCAATCGGCGGACATGTTCAGCTTCTTCCTGAACACGCTGATGAGCAACACCGGCGCGGCGGACCGGATCAGGAAGGCGCTCGACAAGGCGGAGGAGCGGGCGAAGAAGCGCAAGGAGAAGGCGCGGCTGAAGCCCCGCACCGGCAAGAAGGCCAAGACGGAGCAGTACCGGCGGCTGATGGGCACCGTCTCGGGCATTGCCATCGACGTCGGGCAGGGCCTGCTTAAGGCGCAGGAAAAGATGGGCATCGGGGTTAAGGCGGCGGCCGCAAAGGTGGTCACCTCGCAGGTGCTGACACGCCATATCGACCGACTGCCGGTGTATCTCGGATATGCCGACCTGTTCGTGAACCTCGCCCGCGCGGCGGAGGCAATGGTTTCCGGCGGCAAGGCGGGGTCGGCGGCGGACTGGCTCTCCGCGCAGTCAGAGTTCGCCGGGGGTGGTGCGGGGTCCTTCAAGGGCGCGATCACGGCGATGATGGAACCGCTGGTGGACCTGCAACTGCCGAAGGAGATCATCCCGATGGATCTCGCCGTGCAGATCATCCTCGACATGACCATCGGGCGGGTGCGCAACAAGAAGATCAAGATCGTCTACGAGGCGCTGCGCCTGACCGGCGGGCTGGCGAAGATCAGCCAGCTGATCGCGGACAATCTGTTCAAGGGCTCCTCGGTCGATCCCAACACCTACTGGCGTGACGACATTGCGGGGAAAATCGCCCCGGCGGTGACCACGGGCCGCGACCTGCTGGTCGAGCAGGTGTTCAGCCTGATGCGCTACGTCTTCCCGAAGGCCGGATTCGAGACGCCGGAGCTGTCGCCGATCCTTGCCGACTGGAGCGAGCCCAAGCTGCACGAGGAGGTCGCGCCCTATGGCATGGCCTGGGGATTTCCATCTCTGGTGCATCCGATGACAGCCTTGCCCAAGGGCGGCGGGGCGCCGCTGGACGACAGGATGCGCCGCGATCTGGAGGGGCGGTTCGGCTATGATCTCGGGCACCTTCGGGTGCATGACGACGGCCCGGCGCAGGACTTCACGCAGGCCATCGGCGCGGAGGCGGCGGCCTCGGGGTCTCATGTCTACCTCGGGCAGGGGTTCGATGTGCGGTCCGAGCACGGCAAACACGTGATGCGCCACGAGGTCGCCCACGCGCTGCAACAGACCCGCCCGCCGGTGCTGGGGACCGGCACGCCGCCGGCGCCGAAACCGGGCCAGAGCGGGCGCGGCCTGCGCCACGATCCGATGCGCGAGCAAGGCGCGGAGCGCATGGCCCATGCGGCGCGAACACGCTCGGCCAGCGAGGACGGCCCGATGCGGATCGAAGGCGAGGGACAGCAGGCGATCCTGCCCTATGGTCGCGACACGTTGGTGGCGATGCTGCAGGCCATCGGCACGGAAAAGAAGACCGCGCATGACTTCGGCGACATGAAGCGGACGCAGAACAAGCTGACCCAGGGCAGCACCGAGGACCGCACCGCCGTGACATCCCTGCTCTCCGACCTTCAGACCCAGGTGGCCACGGCGAAGCGTGCAACGTCGATGAAATACGGGTCGGCCAGCGAAGGGCAGTTGCGTGACGAGCTGACCAAGGTGGTTGGCGGCTGGACCGAAGACCAGATGCTGCGGATCGCCTCCAGCGTCGTGACGGAGATCGACGAGGCGAAGAAGAAGAAACTGAACCTCAAGAGCAAGTTCGTGCTCGATTTCCCTAAACTGTTCGAGATCGTCGAAGGGGTGATCTTTGCCGACACCGGCATCACGGTCTCGCTGAAGCGGACGAAGGCGACGCCGCCGCGGCTGTCGTCGGTCGAGATCGAGGGCGTGCATTTCGGCGGGGTGCGCGGCGGGTCCAACCTCTACACGCATATCAAGGACCAGAACGCCACGGTGGGGGCCTGGGAGTTCCATGCGCTGCGCAGCTACCTGCGCAACCGGTTCCCCGTGGCGCATCTGTGGGAAAAAGGGCCGGGGATGAAGATCAGCGAGGAGGGGCTGACCCGCGTGTCCTCGACCATAACCATCGGCGAGTTGCCGGTCTGGTCCGAGTACGTCAAGACCGGCTTCGGCAAGTCGAAGCAGGCGCTGCGCGTCGGCCTGCACGGGCAGCTGACCGGCGCGACCCGGATGGAGCCGCTGGGCAAGGGCGGCGCAAACGTCGAGATAGGATCGGCTGGCGGACGCGAGAGCCACCACGTGCCGCAGTACCTGCTGGTGGAGTTCTATCGCGGAGTGAGCAAGAAGCCCGGGGTGAATACCTGGGGCGCGACGGGGGATTACTGGGTGCCGGGGTTCACCGGCACCGGGGTCAAGCCGCTGGAGCGGCCCAAGGGCAAGAAGGAATACACCGCCTTCGAGGGCGACGGGTTCAAGGTGGATCTCGCAAAGCTCGACCCCAACTCCGAACGCGGCTCGGGCATGCCCACCGTTTCGCTCGCCACGGACACGCACCAGAAGGGGCAGCTGCACATGTCCGGCAAATCCGCCTGGGGCATTGCGGACGAGCTGGACGCGCCGCTCTCGCAAGGCGTGGCGATGTATGGCCATTACGTCGGCAAGATGGTCTCGGGCGCGAAGGCGAAGAAGAGCCTGACCGACGCAGCCCCCGGTGGGCTCGACACGCCGGGCGGGTTCCGGGGCATGGTGGACGCGGTGATGACCGGCGCGAAAGCGCCCGGGAACAACAGCGGGCAAGCGGCGCTCTCGGACCTGCACAAGGTGACCGAAGCGACGATGAAGGCCGGGTATGTCCAGTTCGTCGGGTACATGAAGGGGCAGTTGAAGAAGGGTCTCGAAGACCTCGAGGTCGAGACCTACCGGACGGTGGCCCGCACCCATTCCGGCTATTCCAAGAACGATTCCGGCGAGACTTTCCCCAAGGGATACGAGGCCGAGGCCTCGTCGAGCTGGATCAACGCCGTCGTCGCCGCGCTAAAGGAAAAGAACAAGCAGCAGTTCGGCGACATGTACGTGGCAAGCGCATGGTGATGGCATGACCGATTATCCCCCGAACAAACGCGGTTTCCTGCTCAAGGGCGCCATCGTCGAGTTGAAGGAAGGCGGGCTGATCGGCTTCACGCCGTCCTTCCACATCTTCCAGTACAACCCGCAGGTGCTGAACACGACGGTGGGCCTGAACTACGGCACGCCGATGAAGGCCGCCGGGGTGGCGAAGGCACAACAGGAGGACAAGCCCGTTTACTACTTCGGCGGGCAGGCGATGGCGGCGCAGCCGGACGATCCGCAGCTGTCCTTCACCATGGATATCGTTCTCGACGCCATAGACGATCTCGACGAGGGCCATCCCATCGGCATCACCGTGGGCATTGCCGACCGGCTCGCCGGGCTGGAGTTGATGGCCTACCCGAGCAACACGCTGTTCGAGAACGCGCTTGCGGCGGTCGGGGACGCCATCGGCGATGCGCTGGGCTTCCGCAGCACGGTCGATGTGCCGCTCCAAAGCATCCAGATCTTCGTTTTCGGCCCCGGCAAGCTGCTGCCCGTGCGCCTGACCGCCATGACCATCGAGGAACAGGCGTTTCATCCGAACCTGCTTTACCCGATCCGGGCCAAGGTCAGCCTCGGGATGCAGGTGCTGCGGCCGTCCGATCTGAAAATGTACCCCGAAACCTCGCTGGTCCGGCAGATCGCTACCGGCTGCTACATCTTCACCCGCGAACAAAAGAGCGTCCTGTCCACCGTGGGCGGCCTCTATCGCGGGGCGGAGGCCGTCATGGACATCGTGGGAGACCTGTTTTGACCTATCCGAAAACCAGCCGCTACCATGGTTTGCCCCTGCGCAGCGTTCCCGGCCCGGACGGCAAACCCGTCACCGTCGTCGAAGCGCCCCGCCGCGAGGACCTGCCGACGCTGGGTTGGCACGCCTACCAGCCGGGGCAGACGCTCGATCACCTTGGCCACGCCTATTGCGGTGCCCCGCAGGCGTGGTGGCGGGTCCCGGATCACATGAACGTCCTCTGGGCGGATTCGCTGACGGAAGAGATGGAAATCGCCATCCCGAAGACGGGAGGCGCGCGGTAACCCATGGCCTTCAACTGCGGCATCGACGTGAGTGGCACCCCGGCAGACGATCTGTCGGCGCAGGCGCTTGTGGTGGTGACGGAGGAGATCGGGCGCGATACGCAATGGGAGCTGCAGCTGGAACTGCTGCCCCGGGACGGCGATTTCCCGCAATTGCTGGACGACCGGCTGTCGCCCTCCACGGAGATCGGCATCTACGCCAAGACCCCGCCCCTCGGGATAGACGTCCTCAGCGTTGGCCCCGTGGAGGGGCAGTCCATCAGTCTCGTGAATGGGGCCGAGGGGTCCACCCTTACGGTCTACGGGCGCGGGGCGGAGGCGCGGCTCGACCAGAGCGAGACGATAACCGTGCACGAGGGGCTGACCACCACGGACGGCACTATCGTCATGGGCATCCTCGCGGGCAAGACCATGATCCCGGACGTGGATCTGACCCTGATGGCGCGTCCGCCGCTCGGCCATCCCATCGTGCAGCGCGGCAGCGATCTGCAACTGATCCGCCACCTCGCCCGTCGCAACGGCATGGAATTCTGGATCAGCTATGTCGCCGCCCCGGTCGGCCCGGTGGTCACCACCGGCCATTTCCGCAAGATCGCGCCCACGCCGTCGCCCAACCTGCCGGAGCTTAAGCTGAACGCAGGGCGCGATCTGATGGGGGCGCAGAAGGCCAATATCGCGGCGCTCGACATTCATTTCGACATCGTCGCCCCGACGAAAGTTCTCGCCGACGGCATCGACATCGGCCCCGGGAGCGGGATCAGCGGTGAGACCGAATTGCCCACCATGGACCCGCTCGGAACGACGCCGTTCCACGAGATCGGCAACACGCCCCGCGACATGCGCCTGACCAGCGCGGCGGACGGGGCCGGGGATTTGCAGGGCATGGCGAAGGGGGTGCTGACCGAGGCGCAGTTCTTCCTTCGCGCCGAATGCGAGGTCAGCGCCCACGACCTCGGCGCGGTGCTGCACGCCCATGACACCGTCAAGGTCAGCGGCGCGGGCTCGCGCCATTCGGGGCGGTACATCGTCGAGAAGGTGGAGCACCGCTTCGACGACACCGGCCACACCATGCGCCTGCGTCTGATGCGCAATGCCTGGGGCGAGGATACGCCCCTGTCCATCGTGGGGTTATGACAGATGCCGAGAAACGAGACCGAACAACTGCACGACATCGTCACCCGGCGCTTCTATGGCAAGTACCGGGGCGAGATGATGGGCATGGTCCAGTCACTCCCGCCGCCGCAACGCCCGCGCGTCATGGTCAAGGTTCCCGCAGTCCTGGGCGACGCGACGTTGCCCGCCGAGGTCTGCGTGCCCTATGCGGAACAGGGGGCAGGGTTCCTGATGGTGCCGGAGAACGGCTCGCTGATCTGGGTGGAGTTCGAGGCGGGCGATCCGCGCTTTCCGATCTGGGTCGGGTGCCTGTGGCCCGATGGCGCGGCGCCGGTGCAGGTCATGCAACTGCCGGGCAAGAAGGTGCTGCAGACCGGCGTGACCACGCTGGAAATGGACGACGGCGCCCGCACCGCCACACTCAGCACCTCGCGCGGGCCAAAGCTCGCCATGGCGGGGGAGGTGACGATCTCCACCGGCGTCGCCTCGCCCACGGTCAAGGTAACGACATCGGAGGCGGAGCTGGGCACGGCGGGGGTCGGCAAGGTCTCCGTCACCAGCACCGGCACCAGCATCAACAGCGGGGGGTTGGATGTGACCTGATGGCCAAGTTCCTGACAGAAGCGACGAAACTGACCTGCCCGCACGGGGCAAGCTGCACCGTGACCGCCACGGAGCAGAGCGTGTCGGCCACCACCGGCAAGCTGTTGAAGCCCACGGACAGTTTCACGGTCTCCGGCTGCCAGTTCAAGATCCCCGCCGGTCCGGCGCAGATCCCCAGCCCCTGTACCACGGTGGTCTGGCTGTTTTCGAGCATGCGCGTGCAGGGCCCGTACCTGACGCAATCCTCTGTCGGGGTTTGCTTCAGCGCGCTGGGTTTCCCGCAGGGCACGCTGACCATCGCCAATCCCGATCCCCGCGCGGAGGGCATGTGATGCTGCGACCAACCCGCAAATCCTCTGTCGCTCGCAATTTCCTCGTCCCGATGGGTGTGGACAGCAGTCTTGGCGCACTCAGGACCGTCACCGACGCGGAAGTGCAGATCAAGGCGCTTCTGATGCAATTGCTGATGACCGATCCCGGCGAGCGCGTCATGCGGCCCGAGTTTGGCACCGGCATTCGCGGCATGGTCTTCGAGCCGCTGCGGCAGGCCTCCGCGGCGCTGGTCAAGGCGGCGATCTGGGGCGCGGTGCAGGCGCATCTGGGTGACGTGGTTCGGCTCAGGCAGGTGAAGGTGGAAGTGGCGGACAGCGCCCTGCTGATCGACGTGACCTACAGCATCACGCTCAGCCCCGAACCGCAGTTCCTCAATCTGGAGGTGCCGCGATGAACGGTCCCGACAGGCTGGCGCTTCTGCGGGCGCATCCGGTGCTGACTGGCATCGACTTCGTCACGGTCGGGCCGGATCACGATGTGGTGGAGGTGATCTTCCACAAGACACCCTCGCAGGATCTGCAGGACGATCTGACGGTGGCCGATGTCACCGTTCTGCCCGACCCGCCGGACGGTGCCCCCGCGCCTGCCATTGACGAGATCACCTGGCACGGCCCTGCCGCGCAGCGTCGCCTGCGCATCCGGTTCAACGGCCCCGGCCCCTTCGCGCCGCAACGGCTGACCATCACCCATGGCGACATGGACCCGTACTTCGGCACGGTGCTGTTCTCCTTCAAGGCGGGCTGCCCCTCGCCTTTCGACTGCGCCCCGGACGACGGCTGCCCGCCGGAGCCGGGCTCCGCGCCGCTGCTGAGCTATCTGGCGCGGGATTTCGACAGCTATCGCCAGTTGCTTCTCGACTACGCCGAGACCCATTGGCCGGAATGGTCCGAACGTCATGCGTCGGATTTCGGGGTGATGATGCTGGAGGTCATGGCGGCGCTCGCGGATGAGCTGGCCTACTATCAGGACCGCGTCTCGCAGGAGGCTTTCTTTCCCCGCGCCACCCAGCCCCGCTCGCTGCGTGCCCATGCAAGGATGGTGGCGCATGACCCGGTGCAGGCAGAGTCCGGTTTTGGCTTTGTGGTAGCGGAGGTGAACGGCGCGGCGGGCGTGGTTCCGGCAGGAACGCGTGTCTGGGCACAGGCGCAGACCGGGGAGCGGATCGCCTACACCGTTGGAAAGGGGCTGGCGGAGGAGTTGGGCGGCGTTGGCTATGCCGTCGATGCCGCCCGCAACGCGCTGGACCCGCATATCTGGGATGAGGACGATCTCTGCCTTTTGCCCGGCACGCGGGAAATCTGGCTTCGAGGCGCTTTGACCGCCGCCCTGCCGCTGGACGATGTGACCGAGGACGGCACCCCGGCGCGGCGGCTGTTCCTCGTGCAGGCGGCGGATGTGGCGGAGGAACTCCCCTTCGGCGCCCGCATCGTGCTGATGACCGAAGCCGAGGATGACGCCGACCCGCTGACCGGCGACGTGATCACCCGGATCACCCTGTCCGAGCCGCTGGACGCCCCGGTCTGGCTGCCGACGCTGACGGTGCATGGCAACCTGCTGCCCGTCAGCCCGGGGGAGACGCAGGACGGCTGGTGTCTGGCAGGCCGCGCCGAAGATGCGCCAGTGGGGTTGGCGGATGACCTGATGGCGGCGCTCCTGACCTCCATCGAACGGCAGGGCGGGGAGGGTGAGGTCATTCACCGCCTGTTCATCCCCGGCAGCGACGAGGCCGGTCTGGTCTGGCGGAACGGCGTGCCGGATGTGGCGCTGATCCAGCAGCAGGTGGTCGGCGGCGTGCCGAACGATGATCTGGATTGGCAATGGCGGGCGTCTCTGGTGGGGGCAGTGTCGTCCTTGCCCGAGAGCCGTGATTTCACATTGGAGGAGGGGCGCTGGGATACCATCCGCACCTTCCGCCGCCCCGAGGGCGACGTGATCCACCGAGACTATGCCAGCCCCTTCGGCCACACGATCCGCTTCGGCAATGGCGAGTTCGGTGTGCAACCGCCTCGGGGGACATTGTTCCGCATGGTCTGGCGGCTCGGCGGTGGCGTTGCGGCGAACGTCGGGGCGGGGGTCCTGACCGGGATCGAGGTGCCGCCGGGGCTGGATCTGACTATCACCAATCCGCTGGCCATCGACGGCGGACGTCTGGCCGAAACCCCCGCCGAGACTCGCATCATCGCCCCCGAAGCCTGGCGGCAGATCACCTATCGCGCCGTGCGCCCGGAGGATTACGCCGAGGCTGCGACGCGTCTGCCATGGGTCGAGAACGCCGCGTCTGTGTCGCGCTGGACCGGCTCCTGGCTGACCGTCTTCACCACGCCGGATCCGCGCGATACGACCGGGCTGTCCGGCGACCGCCGTGCCGAACTTGAACGCTGGCTCGACATGTTCCGGCAGACCGGGCGCGACAGCCGCGTCTCGGACCCTCTCTATGCCGACATCGACCTCGAACTGACCGTCTGTGCAACGCGGGGCACCGATCCGTCCGCCTTGGCCAAGCGTCTCACGTCCCGGCTTTCCTCCGCCCGGGGGGCGCTCTTCGATCCGAACGCGCTCAGCTTCGGCACTGGCATCGACCGCTCCGACATTGTCGCCGCCGTGCATGAAGACCCCGGCGTCCGGGCGGTGGAACGCATCCGGCTCAGGCGGCGCGGCTGGTTCGACTGGCGCGACATGGCGGCCCGCTACGCCCCCGAAGGCACCGCTGAAATCATCCGCATCGAGACCAACCGCGCCCGCCCGGAACGCGGCGCGGTCACGGTCCTCGTGGAGGGAGGCACATGAAGCCCTGTTTCTGCCCTGTCCCGGCCCCCGACGCCACCCTGCTCGACATCCCGCCGAACCTGCCTTGGATTCCACGGCAGCCGGGGCGGTTCTCCGACTTTGCCCGGGAACTGCGCCAATCCATCGGGGCGGTGCCTGCGCTGGACGACTGGAGCACCTACGCCCCGCGAGACCTTGGCCGGATGCTGATCGAGTTCTGGGCGGTGATCGGCGAGGTGCAGGGGTTCTATGATGAGGTCCGCGCCAACGAGGCCTATCTCGGGACCGCGCAGGGGGCGGATGCTTTGGCCGATCTCGTCGCCATCCTCGGCCACGAACGCCGCCCCGCCGTTTCGGCGCAGGCGCTTCTGGCCTTGCAGGTGAGTGGGGTCCGGTCCGTCACGCTCCCCGCCACCGCCGCCTTCCGCTCCGGCGCCGTCGATGGCGGCCCGCCGCAGATATTCGAGACCGGCTCGGAGGCGGGGCTGCATCCGGCCTTCTCTGCGTTGGACCCGCTGCCGCTGCCGCCTGAGACCCTGCGCGACGCGCTGGGTCTGGCCGGGACGGCAACCACGCTGCCTTATCTCTATATTCTGCCCGATACGCTGAACGTGAAGACCGGCGATCTGCTTGTGGCTGAAACCGCCGATACGCTGGCCGTCAGCAAGGTCACGCGCCTGCGGGAAGAGGCCTTCGACAACGCGCCGCCGCTGACGAAGGTGACGCTCGATCCGCCTTTGGCGCTCTCGCCCGATGTCGCGCCGGAGGACGTCAGCCTCTGGCGCATGAACAGCCGGGCGCGGCCGTGGCTGACAGCCGCGGTGTCCGGCGATCCGGCGGTCTATCCGGCGTCGGGCGGCGAGATCGTGCTTGAAACAACCCTGCCGCAGGTCGCCGCCGGGGATTTCGTCACGCTCTACACGCCGGATGCCCGGGACGTGGCGCGAGTGTCGCAGACGGGGCTTGTCCGCATGACCCTGACCGCCGCCACGACGATCAGCGCGGAGGACAGCGAGGGCGATCCGCTGCCGATCCCGGTTCCGGCGGTGAAGACGCAGGTGACGAAGCTGACCCTGCCCGGCCACGACCGGCTGACCACAAGTATTGGCACGCTGACCATCGGCCATGCGGCGGTGAGCGCAGGCAAGCTCGGCACGCCGCCGGTGACGCGGCTGACAGCCTCCGGCGGCGAGAACCTGCCGCTTGCCGATGGTCGCCGCGTGCGGCAGGCGCTGAGTGTCGCGGAGCCGCAGGGCCGCACCGTGATCCTTGCCGACCGCTTCGGCGCGGGGCAAGCGGTGGAGGCGGAGATCGACCCGGCCTCGGGCACGCTGGCCCTCGGGGCGCTGGACTTACCGCTCGACATCGCGCTGCCGGTGCGGGCTCGGGGCAATGTGGTCCATGTGACCCGGGGCGAGAGAGTTGTCGACGAGGTGATCGGCCATGGCGACGGCGCGGTGGGCTTCCAACGGTTCAAGCTCGGCAACGGCCCGCTGACCTATCTCGAAGCGCCAAACGAGGAGGGACTTGCGCCGCAGATCGAGGTCCGGGTGGACGGGCAGCGGGTGGGCCGGGTGCCGACGCTGTTCGGGGTTGCAGCGGATCGGCTGGTCTATCGGATGCGCGATGTGGCGGGCGAGGAGCCGAAGGTCGAGTTCGGGGATGGCGTCTGGGGGGCGCGGCTCAGGACCGGAGCTGTCGTGACGGCCAGTTATCGCTTCGGCGGGGGCAAGGCGGCACCGGAGGCAGGCTCGATCAGCCAGCTTGTTGCGGCGAAGGCGGAGATCACGGCCATCGACCAACCCTTTGCGGCCTTCGGCGGGGCGGACGCAGAAACGCCGGAATCCCTGCGCGAGAGCGCGCCTGCCTCGGCTTTGCTGCTCGGGCGGGTGGTTTCCCTGATCGACTTCGAAACCGCCGCCGCGCAGCATCCTGGGGTCACTGGTGCACAGGCGCGATGGGCGTGGTCGGCGCGGAAACAACGGCCCTTGGTCCGGGTCTACGTCGCCCCGGATTCAGGCCTGGTGAAAGGCGTGTCGGAACGGCTCAGGGCCTTGAGCGATCCGTCCGTTCCGCTGGAAGTCGTCGCGGCGGTGCCGATGCCGCTGCGATTGGTGCTCAACGTCACGGTCTTCGATGATTTCCGCGAGGCGGACGTTCTTGCGACTTTGCGACTGGCCTTGACCGGCCCCGGAGCCCGGCTGGACATCGCCGCTCCGCAGATCGGTGCAGCGCTGTTCCCGAGCGTGATCACCGCCGAGGTCATGGCGGTCGAAGGTATCGACCGGGTGGACGTCATCACGCTGGATGGCGCGGCCCTGCCCCAGACCGGCCTTGCCGTGCCGGAAGGCCAATGGGCGACCATCGACCCGGCCCGGGGCGGGGCGTTGATCCTGAACGGGGAGAACGGTTCCGCATGAACGCGCAAAAGGACACCACCGTCTACGACGGCTACGACGCCTATTTCGCGGAACGGCTCTGGGACATGATCCCGCGCCAGTACCGCGACATGGATTTCGCAGACGCGGAAAACCCGGGCGTTCTGCGCGGTTTCATCGAAGCGCTGGCGCAGCAGGCGGCGGGTGTGCGACGCAGTCATGACCGCCTCTGGGAAGACCAGATGATCGAAACCGCCGCGCCCTGGGCCGCGTCCTATATCGGGGCGTTGGTGGGGACCCGGATGCTGCCGCAACAGAACCTGCGCGGGCAGATCGCGGATGTGGCGAAGACGATCTACTATCGCCAGCGGATCGGCACGCCCGCCCTGCTGGAACAGCTGATTTCCGACATCGCCGGATGGGAGGGCGTGGTGGTCGAGGGCTTCACCACACTGGCCCGCACGCCGCATGGGCTGGACGCGCGGCGTGATGCGGTGAAATGGGCCGGGGCGGCGGATGTCCGGTCTCCGACCCTGACTTACACCGTCGATGGCGGGCCGTTCGATCCATTGCGGCACACCCCGGAGATGGCCGCGCCGAAGGGCAGACGAGGCAGCCATGCGATCAGCCGGGTGACGTTTCACCTGTATCCGGTGTCAGCGATCCGCACGCGTGGTGTCCGGCCCCGGGCGATTCCCGGCGCGGCGGATGCCTATACCTTCGACCCCTCGGGGCGCGACGTGCCTCTGTTCGCGCCAAGAGGCCGGGACGAGGTGACGGAGACGGCGACACCCGGCGCGGATTGGGCTCCCGCGTTGCCCTGGGACCTGCCAGCACCGATCCCCTGCGGGATGCTGGGGCACGATGTCTATCGCCTGACCCGGGCGGCAGTCGTGACGCTGGTTGGCGATGGCGACCTGACGCCAGCGCAGGGTGAGGCACTTGCCCCGTTGGAGGGGCATGTCTTCGACGGGCTGAGCCGGTTGCGTCAGGGCCTTCTGACCCGCCCCGGCGGTGCGGCGCTGCTCGCCCTGCCGATCCTCGACGCCATCCGCGCGGCGACGATCCTGCCGGAGTGTGGCAAGAGCGCCCTGCTCGGCGTTGCGATGTCCGTCGAGCGGGGCGGTGCGTCGGCCGAGACCTTTGAAGGCACCAGCGCCGGGGACCTGTCCGATCCCGCAACGATCCGGGCACAGCGTGGTCTGGTGATCGACCCGGTGCGCGGGCGATTCCGCTTTGCCGCGCCGCCCGTCGCCGGGGCCTTGACCGTCGATTACCATACCGGCCACCTGACCGCGCTCGGGGCGACCGGGCACACGCGGACCGTGCCGGATGCTCCGGTGACGCTGGGTACGAACAATGGCAACTGGCCGATTGCGGCGAACTGGCCGCGCGACGGGCACTTGCAGGTGGATGATAGCCTGACCTACGGCCAGCCGCCGGATGTGGACGACATCGTCCATCTGACGGTGTCCAGCCCCTCGGGTGAGCGCCCCTATGCGCGGCTCAATGGGGACTGGACCCTGACCGCCCATGCCGATGGCAACGCGGTGCTGCATCTGGACGGGCTGTGGCTCGGGGCCGGGGCTCCGGCGAGCCTGGTGCTGGAGGGCGACTGGGAGGAGGTCCGGATCAGCGCCAGCACGCTGGACCCGGGCGGTGCCCTGTCATCCGATGTAGGCGCGGACGTGCTGCCGCCCCTGCCGCTGATCGTCAACGGGCGGGTGGAGCTTCTGGTCCTCGACCGAAGCATCGCGGCGCAGGTTGCAGCCTCCGGCCATATCGAGAGCATGGACATCGCGGATAGCACCCTGCAATCGCAGGGTTTTGCCATCAACGCCGCCGACGCGCGGCTGACCATCAAGCGCTCCACCGTGCTGGAAGGCAACGTCCGGGTGCAGGAACTCTGGTCCTCCGACAGCCTGTTTGCCGGGCATGTGGTGGCCTTCAACCTGCAGACCGGCTGTTTCCGCTACTCCGCCGCCCGGCAGCCCTCGCATGTGCCGAAACCCTATCGTGCCCATGTCCTCGAACCAAACGAGACCGGCGGCACGCTGTTCCGCTCCCGCCGCTTCGGCGATCCCGGCTATGCCCGCCTGCAAGTCACCGCGCCGGAGCCAGTCAGGACAGCGAACAGCGAGCGCAACGAGATGGGCGTCTTTGCCAGCCACAGGGCGGAGACGCGGCTGACCAGTCTGAAACAGAAGATCGAGGAATACGCGCCGTTCGGGCTCTTGCCGATCTGGCGATTTGAAACGTGATTTTTCAGGAAGGAGGGCGCCATGGCGACCCGCGACCATTCAGTTTCCCGCTTTGATCCCCGGATCAACACGCGCGGCATCGAAGGCCAGACAGGCCGGGTGATTACGGATGAGGACCTGACCCTGATCGGACAGGTCACATCCGAGGAGATGGCACAGGACCGCATCGGGATCATCGGGCCACAGGGCACGTCCGATCATGGCTTCCGTATTTCTGCTGCCAACGTCGATGCGGGGACGCCGGATTTCCGAATCGAGGCAGGCAACTACTGGATCGGCGGGCTGAGGGCGCAATTGCACGCGGACACGACCTTCCTGCTGCAACCGGACTGGCTGCAAAACCCCGGTGGCTCCGTCGCGGCGGGAGACCGGATGGACATGGTCTGGCTGGAGGTCTGGGAGCAGATCGTCGGCGCCACCGAGGACGTGGCGATGGTTGATCCGTCGCTGGGCGGTATCGACACCACGGCGCGGCGGCGTGTGATGAGCCGGGTGCATCTGGCCGAGGATCTCGAAGGGGAGGATTGCGCGGAGGTCTGGGAGAGCCTGCGTCGGCGGTGGCTGGAGGCCGGGGCCGGTGTGGTCACGCCGCTCTTCGAGCTTGCGGGCAACGGCACGCTGACCACGCGCTTCACCGGCGAAGGGGTGGTGCAGGACCTGTGCTCGCCCCCGGTGGCGACTGGTTTCCTCGGTGCGGCCAACCGGGCGATCCGGGTGCAGATGACCTCCGCCGACACCTTCTGCTGGGGGTTCGAGAACGGCGGGCGGCTGCTGCGGGCGCGGGTGACGGAGGCCAACACGCTGACCCTGTTGACCGATCCGGTAGACGCGCACCACTGGCCCGCGCCGGGGCAGGTGGTGCAGGTCCTGCCCTTGGGCGCGGTGCTGACCCACGGCGAGAAGATCGCGGACGAGCTGTTCGATTGCCATTTCACGACCGTCGAGGCCGGGTATGACCCGGACGAGGGCACCTTTACCCTGACCGACGCCGTGCCGGGCGGCTTTGGCGAGGCTTGGAAGGCGCGGGCCGATGCGGATGCTCTCGGGCGGACCAAGTTCGGCACGAGCGAGCCGCACGGCGATTACGTCTTTGTCCGCATCTGGGACCGGGGCGAGGACCGCTCCGCGCCGGAACTCGATGCAACGGTGCCGCAGGTGCTCGGCACCACGGGGATCGAGGTGGCGATCGGCGGCGACACCCTGCGGCGCGGCGACAGCTGGGAAATCTCGGCGCGACCCAGTGCTCCGGACGAGATCATTCCGTGGCAGATGGAAGTGGGCAAACCCTACGGGCCGTACCGCCGCTATGTCGCGCCACTCGCGCGCATCTTCTGGCAGGGGCGCAGACGGGCCACGGTGTTCGATTGCCGCACCACCTTCCGCCCGCTGACGCGGCTGGGCGATTGCGTGACGCTCAGGGTGGGCGACGGCACCCACAGCCACGGCGATTACGAACACATTCAGGACGCGGTCAACGCCCTGCCGCCGGCCGGGGGAAAGATCCTCGTCCTGCCGGGGCGCTACGAGGAGCGTGTGGAGATCGACGATTTCCACGGGGCGCATGGGATCACCATAGAAGGCTGCAAAGGGCGCACCTTCGTCATCGCGCCGGACGACCGGGATCGGCCCGTGTTCGGTATCCGGGACTCGGAGCGGGTCACGCTGAAGGACATGACCATCGAAGCGCCGGAGCAGCTGGCCGTTCTCGCCGTGCGCTCCCCGCGCAACCGGATCGGCTCGCGCCATATCCGGCTGGAGAACCTCCAGATCAACCACGCGCAGCGCGGCGGCGTCATGCTGCTGGCCACGCAGGAGGCGGTGATCGAAGGCTGCGCCCTGCATGCGGACGGCACCTTCAATCCGGGTGTGCGCCTGCCTGATGTCATCCACCGACCCTCCATCTATGTTCAGGGCGACGGACTGACCGTGAAGGGTTGTCAGCTGATGGGCTTGTCCGAAGAGGCGCTGACGCTGGTGCTCGGCGGTATCCAGGTCGGCGGCGCGAGCGAGGATGTGCTGATCGAAGGCTGCTCCATCGCGGGCTGTTACGGCCATGGCATCACGCTTGGGTCGGTGTCTTGGGTGCGGAACACCAATGCCGGAACCATCGAGGACGCCTTCGCCAACCTCGGCATCGAGGCGGTGCAGAGCCAGGATTTCTGGCTCAACGCCGACAACTGCTTCGGCATCGACCCGGGGCGCAGGCCGGTGGACCCGGAGGACGATGTCAGCGTGCTGATCCCGATCTCCGACGGGCCGGTGGAGCAGATCGTCATCCGCGATTGCGAGATTTTCGGCATGGGGGCCTGCGGGATTTCGGTGGCGATGTACTTCGACTTCGACGCCAACCCGGATTTCATCACGACGAACGATCTGGAAATCCGGCACAACCGGATCTTCGGCAACCTTCTGGGCGAGAACGTGCCTTATCCGCAGGAATACCGTGCGGTCGCGGCCTATGGCGGGGTGACCTTGGGCGATGCTTCCGGGGTCGAGATCCGCGACAACCGGATCGAGGAGAACGGCCTGAGCGACGATACGCCGAAGACCGGCATCTTTGTGCTGTTCGGCGAGAGCGTTGCGATCTGTGACAACGTCATCCGCGGCAATGGCCGCCGGGCCGACCAGGCGGATGCAGAGCCGTCCGGCTGGCGCGGCGGCGTGGTGATCGGGCAGGTCAGGCCGAAGCCGCAGGCCGGGCCGGAAACGGACGACGGCATCCGCAGCGACGGCGCGCAGGCGCTGCGCGTCACCGGCAACACCATCGTCGCGCCGCAGGGCCGGGCGGTGACCGCCTTCGGCCTCGGCGCGATGATGGTAACCGGCAATCGGCTGACCACGCAGAGCGGCGGCACGGGAAGCTGGCTGAGTGCGCTCTCGGGCATCGGGATCGCCCCGCAGAAGATGGACCTCGGCACCGTGCTTCTGGCGGCGGTTCTGGTGGCCTTCGAGGAAGGCCGCGCGCCGAATGCGCTCTCCGGGCATGGCATCCTGACCGCGATGGGCGGCGAGGTGGTGGCGCTGGGCAACAGCGGCTTTTCCTCGGAGCTGTACTTGCAGACGCTTGGCCTCTCCGGGGCCTTGGTGCAGGGCGAGGACGCCGCATTCGACTACAGCGGCGATCTGATGGCCGGGGGTGACATCATGCTCTCGGACAACCAGATCCGGCTCGACGGGCAGGACGGCCGCCCCGCCACCTCGGTCAGTGCCGTGGTTGCGGCCTCGCTCGACAGCGTGATGATGCAGGGCAACCAGATCGCGCTCGACATCGGTCTCAACGATTTCGTCGCGATCAATGCGCTGGCGCTGGGCTGGACGGTTCATGCCTCGGACAACCGGCTGAAGGAGCCGATCCTGAATGCCTTCCTGTCGGCCCTGACGCTCGGGCTGATGAACACGACGGTCTACAACCAGGCGACGCATTGTGTGTTGGCCTTCGGTCCGCCGGGGATGCGGGAAGACACCGGCAATACCGAAGCGGTCGAAGCCTTCTTCGATTTCGACGTGCCGCTCTGCGACATGCTGCGGCGGGCGCTGATCGGGCTCAATGACTTCCAGGCCGTGGCAATGCCGGTCCAGTGAGGAGAAAACCGATGATGAAGAAGACGATCAAGCTCGGGGACTTCAAGAGCCCCATCGACGCCGACAGCTTCGCCTCCGGCCTGATGCAATTGCCCAAGCTGACGGACGCCATGCGGATCGCCGGGCTACGGGACGGGACAGGCATGGCTCAGGCAAAGGTCGTGGCCGCCGAGCGTGCGGCCCTGCGGGCGAAACTGCGCGACGATCCGGTTGCCGAGGCCCGTGCGGAAAAGGCCCGTGCGGACGCCAAGGCGTTGTCCGACGCCCTGGAGCGCGAGGTGACGCGCGTGACCACGGGATTGGCCGGGACGTTGAAGCCGGAGGGCGGCGGCAAGCCGAAGAAGGATACGTTCACGGTCAGCGGGACGTTGATGACGATACGCGGCCTGAAGATGCACGGCGTCACGGTGCGCGGTTGGGCGGGCAAGCGCAAGGAACCGTTCGAGGCGGTCACCTCGGAGGAAGGGGTCTTCACCATGGCCGTCCCGATTGGCGAGGACAGCGCGGTATCCGAAGGGGATACCCTGCACTTCGAGGTGGTCTGGAAGAAGGAGACATTCAGCCACGATGGCTTCCCGGTGCTGACCGTGGCTGCGGGCGGGAAGGCGGAGGTCGTCCTGACCATGCCGAACACCAATGCGCCGAAAAAGGACCCGGGAAAGAAGGAAGCGGCGTCGAAGGACCCTGCAAAGGTCCGGGCGGATACCGGGTTGACGAAGGCCCGAAGGGCCAACGCCCGGCTGAACCGGCTGATCGGGCCGTGGGACATCCTGAAGAAATGAAATAGGGGCGCGGTTGTCCCGCGCCCCGGTCTTGTGTCGCGATGGACCGCGTCTCAGCGCAGCGGCGCGGGCGGCTCGATGTCGCGGGTCATGCCCTTGGGGGCGAAAAGCTGACTGCTCATGGGACTCTCCTTTAAGTCTGGTTGCCTCTTGGGTCCATTTTCTTGCGGACCGATGGAGCCGTTTGCCGGTCCGGGCGTTCCGTGGAAGGCGCGGATCGGTACGGCTGCTCTCAGGGAAACCAGCTTGAAGGTGTTTGTGTCAATCCGAGTCGGGCAAAGGTTAACGCCGTTGCTTTGCGCCTGTGCCGTAAAAGACCCATTGGTCACCAAGGGGTTCCGGCATTCGCGTCACTGACTGCCGCAGGTGCGGGTCCTGCGGCATACAACGCGCGGGCCGGTCACGGGCCGAAACGTCAGCGGGTCCGGTCGCTCGTGTCGACGGCGGTCGGCGGTTCGGACGCGCCAATCTTGGGAGCCCGCGCCGATGCTGACCCTTTCAGGGTCAGCAGTTTGTGCGTGTCGATCCGCTGGGTTGTCGGCGGCTCGCTGTTGCCGATTTTCGGCGCTTGCGCCGCGTCGGTGCCCTTGAGGGACAGGATTTTGTCCGTGTTTACCTTCATGGCGATCTCCCTTGATCGGAGGTGCGGCAGGTCTCAGCCGCTGGCGGGTTCGGTGGACCCGATCTTCGGCGCCCGGGCGGCAGAGGCTCCCTTGAGCACCAGCAATTTGGCCGTGTCGATGTCCTGAATGACCGGCTCGGACGTCCCGATCTTCGGTGTACGGGCGGAAACGGGGCCCTTGAGAACAAGCAATTTCGCAGTGTCGAGCATGATGGCGATGTCCAATCCAAAGCAGGTTTCGGGGCCGTGTCGAGCCCCGGCGCGGGTATCACTGCTCGCAGCCTCGCCTTTTTCCCGCAGTTTGCCAACGGGGTTCGGCAGAAAAATGTTGATTATACACAGGTTCCTGATTCACATTCGGAAATGAGCAGACAAAAGGTTAAAAAATCGCCATGGCCAGCACAGGCATGTCACAGCACGAAACCCATCTGGACGCGCTCGGACGCCTCATGCGGGGCTGGCCGGGAGAGGCGCTCGACCCGCGCGGCATCGTACGCATCGTGAACCGTGGGGGAAGCAAGCCGCCGATTTTCTGGGTGTTCAATGCGCGCCACGAGCCGGAGAACTTCGCCCGTGAACTGGGTCAGGACCAGCCGCTGATCTACGCCCGCTCACTGCATCTCGTCATGCCGCCGGACCAGGATCGGGCAGCGGCCAATCTTCCTCTGGCGCGGTACTACGCCCAGGTGCTGACCCCGAACCTCACCGGCCTGCACCTGTTCCTCGGTGCCAACTGCCAGGGCGCGCGGCTGATGCTGGAATTGACCCGGATCTTGCGCGGCAACGGCGGCCGGGTGTCCGGGGTCTGCGTCATCTCCGCCCTGCCGGATATCGAGGTCGGCGTTCCGGCGCTGCTGATCTACGGAAGCCGCGATCCGCAGCACGATCCGTTTTTCTTCGACGCGGTTTCCGCCCAGAAACAGGCGAGCCGCTGCTTTGCCACGGTCCGGCGCATCGTCATCGACGCGGGACACGGGCAATACGCGGTAGAAGGCACGGTGGAGACCGTCGTGGCGCGGGTTCAGGAGTTTTCCGTGTCCCTCAATTCCCGCCCGGTCTTCAGCGCCTGAACGAAGTCCTTCACAGTTGGATGCAGGATCAGCGCCGACGGGTGCACCGGCACGCCCAAGGCCTGTTCCATGGCGGCAGAGATTTCCACCGCCTTGATCGACTCGCCGCCGAGGTCGAAGAAGTCGCTGTCTTCGGTGATGTCCTCGCCGGGAAAGGCCTTGGCGAAGGTTTCCCGGACCAGGCCGTCGACGTCGCTCCAGGGGTCAGAATCTGTCAAAGCCGCTTTCCTTGTCTTCTGCCAAAGCCTTGAGATGCTTCAGCGAAATCTTGCCTGACGCGTTGCGCGGCAGGGTTTCGGTGACCCAGAACACATCCGGGTGTTTCATGGTGGACACATGGCGCCGCACCTCCCGGGCCAGGGTGTCGCGAGGCAGGCCGGTTTCCACCGCCAATGCAATCAGGTCGCCCTCGTCGCGGGCGTCGGGCAGGGCGAAGGCCATGCAATCGCGAACGCCCTCCATGGCGAGCACGACCTCCTCGATCTCCGTCAGGTTGATGGTCACGCTGCGGCGGCAGGCGAGTTGCTCGCTGCGGCCCAGGACATAGAGAAACCCGTCCTCATCCATGCGCCCGAGGTCGCCGGGGCGGACGATCTGGCCGTTGATCCAATGCATCTGTACCGCGATCAGGCCGGTCTCCCCGGCGGGCAAACGGTTCTGGTCGGCGTCCTCGATCCATACCTCGATACCGTTCAGCGGGCGGCCGACCGAACCGGGGCGCTCCTCCGCTTCCTTTCCGGTGATCATCGCCACCGCCCCGGCGCGGCTCATGGAATAGGTGTTGCAGGCGGCGGGGCTGAGCAGGTGATGCGCCCGTTGCAGGTCTTCGCGCGCAATCGGCCCGCCGACGGTGGAGAACCGCTGCAATTGTGGGTAGGCCGGGCCGAGGGTCGCGATGTCGCGGGTGTCGTGCAGTTTCAGCAGGTCGCGGATCAGCACCGGCGCCAGGGAGACCGACCGCAATTCCGGATGCATCAGGGCGCGATCAAGCTCTTCGAGCGTGTGAAACAGCGGCATGCTGATCAGGGTGCAGCCGTAGGTCAGCAGCCGCAGCCAGTGCGTCGCCACGGCGTTGAATGACAACGATCCTTGCGTCAGTCCGTTCAGCCGGTGGATATTGCCGATCAGGGTGAAGTTCGTATCGAGCAGCGCAATGAAGTCGCGGTGACTGCGATGCCGGAACTTCGCGGCTCCGGTGGTGCCGGACGTGGCGAGATGGATCGACGGGGTGTCTTCGATGTCGTCGAAGGACAGCATGCCGTCGGGGAGGATGTCGGGCCGGTCCGGCAGCAGCACGAAATCCGGCTCCCGGGCGAGCCGCTTGAAGTCCGTGAAAAAGCGCGTGGCCCCGACCTGTTCGGCGGAAGCGCGGATCTCGGCTGCGGTTTGGCGGATGTCGAAAAACACCGGCGCGGCGCCGAGCGACCAGAGCGCCAGCATCGCCTCCACGCCGCGCGGCTGGTCGGCGCAGATCAGCGCCACCGGCTCGCCCCGCGTCACGCCGGCGTCGCGGAACAGATCCGCCAGCAGCGCGGCCCGGGACATCACGGTGCCCCGGCTGATCACCCGTCCCTCGCGTTCAATGAGCGGCGCCGCGGGGTCTGCCAGCACATGCGCCTTGAAGGCATCGCCGAAATTCGTGGCGTCAGTCTGCATCCATCGCCTTTCTGGCATCCGTGAACAGGGTCTGGCCGAAGGGGGAGAACAGGGCGTGTTCCGTCAGCACCGGCAGACAGTCGTCGAAAGCCTTGCGCGCGGCCTCGGACTGTTGCGCGAGGTCGTCGGCCCAGTCCGGGGCCAGCGGCGATGCACAGACCACGCGCGCGGCGGCGACCATGCGGGCAGAGACCCAGGCGGCGTGAAAGATCCCCTCCATCGGACGCGGCTCGCGGCGCAGCGGCGAAGCGTAGCGGGCCTCGCCGTCGTTCAGCAGGACCGCGTCGTCGAGGTGATACAGGAACATCCGAAGATGTGCGCTTTCATGGACCACGCTCATCAGCGCCCGAGCCGGTGACGTCAGCGCTTCGGCGTTGAAGATCAGCGCCCCGAAGGCATCGAAGCTGGACGCGCCGCCGAAATGGCCGGTGCTGCCCGCGCCGGGTACGGCGAGCAGGATCTGGGACACCAGGGCAGCAAGGTCTGCGTGCCAGTCCGGCGCGGCGCGATGCAGGGTATCGAGTGCCTCGCCCAGCGTCCTCCGGGCGGCGTTGATCAGGACCGGCGGCGGGGCGTCGAGGTGGGTCATCAGGCCAACATCGTCGAGGAAGGCCGCGCGAAGCAGCGCCTCGCCAGCGGGCGTCAGCGCCTCGGGCGAGAACGGCAGGATCGTGAGAGCCTCTGGCGCTGCCGTTCCCTGCGGCGCGGCGTCGAGCAGCGTCGTGCAGGCCGCGCGGAACCCGTCCCGGTCACCACCCTGCGCCGCCTTGAGGATCGCGGCATGACCCGCAAAGACCACCGGCGCGGGGAACGGATCCGCATTCAGGGTCAGGTCCGACAGACGGGCCGGGGACAACCCCTCCGGCGCGACGCCCGCACCTGCCTCGAAGACCAGATGGTGCAGGGACGTGTGCAGACGCGTCCGCAGGTCTGACCGCGTGGCCTCCAGGGTCGAAACTGCCGGGAAAAACGTCATGGCACCCTTCGTCAAATGCACCTTGCCGAAGGTATGCGGGAGGCTTGCCCGGCTTTCAAGGGCCGTCACACCAGCCCATCCGTCTCATTGCGCCAGCAGCGCTTCGATCCGTGCCACCCGCGCCTGGAGGTCCGCGTTGGCGCGTTTCTGGTCCGCGAGTTGGTCGTGCAATTCCGCGATGTACAAATGCGCCTTCTCCAACTCGTTCAGCATGCCGCCGGTCATGTCGGTCAGGTTGAACGGGCCGTCCTCCGGTGTTGGCCCGACATTCGGCAGGTGCCGCAAGCTGCGCATCATCTCGGCCTGTTCGGGGATCGACGGCAGCGGGTAATCGTCATCGAACACCCGGTCACACCCGGCGCTGCAGCCTCCCACGGTATAGATCTTGCCGGAAATCGTCAGGTCGCCGTACCGGCTGAGCGCCATCTGCAGGCCGCCATCGGAATGGTTCACCATGAACCGCCCCTGCGCATTGTTCTCATGCACGAAGTACCAATCGTTCCCGGTATCCGTGTTGGCGAGGGTGAAATAGCTGCCGCCGTTGTTCTCCATCCGGAACATCTCGCGCACGGCCTTGGTGGTCGAGGCTTCCTCGACCTTGATCGCCGCGGTGCCATCCGTGCGCCTCAGATGCAGCGCGGTTTCGGGATTGTAGAGGCCCATGCCGGTGTTGCCGTTGGCCGCAAGGTAAAGCGCGTATTCGCGGGCGCCGTGCTCCGCAACGAAAGGGCTCTTCTCCGCCGTGTAATCGAACAGCTGGAAGCGTGCATTGTCGGCGGTGACCTCCCAGACCTGCCAAGGCTTGCCGCCACTGGCGTCCTGCTCCAGACGGATGGACGGGTTGTTCGGGCTGACCATGTGCAGGTCCCTCCCGGGCAGCGCCGTCCCGAAGCCGATCCGGCCCGACTGCGACACCACAAGCGCATTGTCGCGGGTGTCGCCCTTGATCTTGAAGGGCGTCATGGCGTTGTCGACATCGCTGATCGAGAAATTGTCCTCGCCGCCGCTGAAATCGTCATTGATGTTGATGCGCCAATCGCCGCTGGGATAGCCGCTGGAGCTGGTATCCACGAAATTCAGGTGGATCTGCGTGGTCTTGATCCTGAAATCGTCGATGCCGGGAACCTCCGGATCGGCGCAGGCCGAGCCGACGCAGAGAAAATTGCGGATGGTGGGATCGGTGGTGGAGAGCACCTCCGCCGAAGCCGACCCGGCGGTCAGAGACAGTGAGATGATGATGGGGGTTGCGAAACGTCCGGGCATGGAAACCCTCCTTTCTCAATAGGATTTCGAGGCGCGGCGGGCCGACCGCGCCTGGATCTGAAAACCTTTGTCCACGGGACGGCCGCGATGGCTCACCCGAATGGACCGGAAACAATGCAGAGCAGCATACACGGAAACCGCCGGAACACCAAAACCCCGGCGGCTGATCCGCCCGTCAACGGGCGGCGAGCGACCGCACGAGGGCTTCAAGCTCTGCCAGCCGGGCGTCCTGCGCGGTGACACGCGCCTCCAGTGCCGCATTCTCCCCGTGCAACTCCGCGATATAGAGATGGGCCTTCTCCAGTTCGTTCAGCATCCCCCCGGTCATGGCGGTGAGGTTGAACGGACCGTCTTCCGGTGTCGGTCCGACGTTCGGCAGATGCTTCATTTCCCGCATCATGGCGGCCTGTTCGGCAATGCTCGGCAGCGGGTAGTCCGCGTCGAACACCCGGTCACAGCCCGCCGAACAGCTTCCGGCGGTGAAGAGCTGGCCCTGAATGGTCAGATCGCCCTCCGCCGTCAGGGTCATTTCCGGACCGTCAGCCACGCCATCGGTGATGATGAAGCGGTTGGGGCTGTTCTGTTCGTGGGTGAAATACCATGTTGTCCCGCTGGCGGTATTGTCGAGAGTGAAATAGGAGCCACCGTTGTTCTGCATCAGGAACATCTCGCGCACTGCCGGGGCGGCGCTGCTGTCCTCCACGATGATCTTCGATCCTGGCGCACGGACGTGCAGCTTGGCCTGCGGTGACGCATAGCCGATGCCCACCCGACCAGCGTTGTCGAGATAAAGCGTGCTGGTGGGGGTGTTGGACTCGATCTGGAAAGGAAGGCTGCCCGAAAGGGTGCGATCCTGGACCGTGAAGTTCTGGCCGCCGACCACATCCCATTTCCTGGCCGTCCCTGTCTGTTCGAGCCGCAACGTCGGGTCGATGGCCGCCTTCAGGTGCAGATCCTTTTCCGGGATGGACGTCCGAAAGCCGATCTGCCCGTCGCTGCCGATCCAGAGCGTGTCATTCGGCGCGGCGTTCTCGACGGTGAACGGCGTGGTGTTGTCGTCCTCGTCCTTGATGGTGAAACGGTCGATGCCGCTGCCGCTGTCGTTGATCTTCAGCCGCCAGTCGCCGGACTGGATGCCGGGCGTGGTCGAAGTGTCCTCGAATATGATATCCGTGGTCGTGTACTTCAGCTTGAGAGGTGGGCTGCCTGTGCCGTTGCTTTCGCTTGTCTGGCACGAAGAACCAACGCACATCGTGCCGTTGAACGATGACATGGAGCCGTTGAAATAATTGGTGCTGGACCCGTTCTGTGTGATCTTTCCGCTGATAACCACATCGGTGTTGTGAAGGTCCTGCGCGAGGGCAAGGGGCGCCACCAGCGACCAAAACACGGCGGCTCCGGTAAGCCGGATGGGTGAGGTTTGCATGGTATTCTCCTTGATGCCCCGGCGAAAGGCCGGGTCAATATCGTTGGTTCGGAATAAGATTGCGGCCCTGCGGACGAGCAATTGACGAAGGGTAAAGGACGGGTCCCGGTCGAGTCAAACCGCGTGACCAACCGGGACAGGGGCGCCCCGCGCGATCAGTCGCGCCCGGATTGCCGTGCGATCCAGGTTTCAACCGCTGCCAGCCTGTCTGTCATGGCCGCGTTTTCCGCCTCCTGTACACGCAGCCGCTCTTCCAGTTCGGCGATATAGAGATGGGCCTTTTCCAACTCGTTGAGCATGCCGCCGGTCATCTGGGTGAGGTTGAACGGTCCATTCTCCGGCGTCGGTCCGACGTTCGGCAGATGCTTCCTCTCCCGCATCATGGCCGCCTGTTCGGCAATGCTTGGCAGTGGGTAGTCCGCCTCGAAGACTCGGTCACATCCGGCGGTACAACTTCCAGCGGTGAAGAGTTGCCCCTGAATGGTCAGGTTGCCCTCCGCCGACAGGGTCATTTCCGGACCGTCGGCCACGCCGTCGGTGATGATGAAGCGGTTGGGAGATGCATTTTCATGGGTGAAGTACCACGTCGTCCCGCTGCTGGTGTTGTCCAGCGTGAAGTAGGACCCGCCGTTGTTGCGCATGGCGAACATCTCGCGCACCGCGGAGGGGCTGGCGGCGGTATTCTCGACCAGCACCGAGGCCGTGCCGTCGGTCCGCTGGACATGCAGTGCGGATGCCGGGTTGTTCAGCCCGAGGCCGATGCTGCCGGTCGCGGCGTCGGCGAAGATGTTGTTCTTGTTGTCGGTGCCCCAGACCCTGAAATTGTAGTCGTTCTTGAAGGCGTTCACGTCGAGGATATTGTCGCGCATGTAGATCGCGCCGTCGGGGACGGTCTCCTTGATGATGAACGGCTGCGTGTTGGCCGTCTGGTTGTAGACGAGGAACGTGCCGACAGAGTTCAGCAGGTCGTAGACCTGCGCCCCGTCGCCCGACTCCATGCGGATCGCGGCGATGGTGCCGGTGCCGATAAGGTGGACGTCGCGGCCGGGAATGCTGGTCCCGATGCCGAGCCGCCCGTTCGAGGCCAGATGCAGCCCGCCATCCGGCGCGCCGCCCTCGATGCGGAAGGGGACACTGCCGGAGGTCTCGTCCTCGATGCGAAATTCCTCGGGGTCGTTCGCCACGGGGCCGTTGGTCGCGATCGCCCAATCCCGGCTGGGAAAGCCTGTGGTGATGCTGACGTCGTCGAAGCGGAGCCGGGTGCTGCCGCCCTTCACCTTCAGTTCGCTGTAGGTGGCGTTGAAATCCTCTGCGGCGGCACAGCTTGCGCCGACGCAGAGGTCGTTCTGGATGATCGCCTCGTCCGTCGTGAGGACGACATCAGCGAATGAGGGGATGGAGAGGCAGGGCGCGAGGACCAGCGTCAAGACAAGATGGTGTGCAAAGACAGAGCGGGACCACATGGGATCAATACCTTTTCTTGAGGGATAATGCGCACGCAATGGGGGTGCTTCAAAATCGAAATCAACCAATAGGTAAATCATTGCGGCATCTTTCGAAGATGGCCGGTTTCGAGTGCTATGTCAAAAGGTTGGCGCATGGACAGCGCGCACTCCGCCGCCATGGAAGTGCGCACTGGGCGCGGCTCAATTTGTCGGAAAGTTGAAATCCTGCCCCGCCTGCCTCAGCGGCTCGCGAGGCTTTCCACAAGCGCTTCGAGCCGGGCGATGCGCGCCTCCTGCTCGGCATTGCGTGCCCGTTCCGCCGCGACCGTGTCGTGCAGCTCGGCAATGTAGAGATGCGCCTTTTCCAGCTCGTTCAGCATGCCGCCGGTCATTTTCGTCAGGTTGAACGGGCCGTCCTCCGGCGTCGGGCCGACGTTGGGCAGGTGCTTGAGCGCTTTCATCTGTGCCGCCTGCTCCGCGATGCTGGGTAGCGGGTAGTCCGCATCGAACACCCGGTCACAACCGGACGCACAGGAGCCGGCGGTGAAGAGCTGGCCCTGAATGGTCAGATCGCCATCCGCCGTCAGCGTCATTTCCGGCCCGTCCGCCACGCCATCGGTGATGATGAAACGGTTGGGCGCGGCCTGTTCGTGAGTGAAATACCAGGTCGTGCCGCTGCTGGAGTTGGCGAGCGTGAAATACGATCCGCCATTGTTCGTCATGTTGAACATCTCGCGGACCGCCGAGGAGCCGCCGCTGGCTTCGACGAGGATGCGTGGGCTCGCGCCCGCGACATGCAGGTTGGCGGTGGGAATGCTGGTGCCCAGCCCGAGATTGCCGCTCGGTGCCATCCAGAAGGCGTTATCCGGGATGCCCGCCTGCAGCGTGAAGGGCGTGGTCCCGGCCGTCGTGTCCTCGATGGCAAACTTGTCGATGCCGCCATCCGCCCGAGCTTGCGGATCGTTGACGCGGATGATCCAGTCGTTGTTCGGACTGGTGGAACTGGACGTATCGTCGAAGACGATGGAGTGCTGGGTATATTTCATCACCAACGTTTCGTCGTTGGCGAAGGTCGTGGTGGGAGAGCAGACATTGCCGAGGCACAGGCTGCCGTCGATCACGCTGTCGTCTTCCACGTAAAGGCTGCCGGTCGATCCGAGGTCCACGGTCAGATCGCCTTCGATGATGTAGTCGCCAGTGAGGGTCGTCTGTGCCAATGCAGGGCCTGCGAGACACACAAGCAAGGCGGCAAAGGAGCGGATCGAAAATTGGGTCATGGAAAGGACTCCGGTTCGGTCTGGGTAATGGATATGGGTCGAAGGAAACGCCTGTTGCAGGCCAAGGCCTGCGGGCGACGCAATTACCCGATGCTACGGCGATCTGCGTCGCCCTGTCAATTTTCCGATGCGGCTCAAAGCCTTGAGGCAAGGTCTCGCAGCATCGCCTCCATCTCGGTCATGTGCTCGTCTTGCGTCCTCAGCCGGTCCTCCAGCGTGGCAATCGTTGCCTTCTGGTCCTGGATCACGTCCTCCTGGTCGAGCGTGTAGAGCGTCAGTTCCTCGACCTTCTGGAGCAGCGTCATCTGCATGCCGGTCATGTCGAGGCCTTCGGCCCTGATCTCCGCGGCGGAGGGCACCTCCGGCAGATGGCCGTTCTTCTCGATAAAGGCCCGGACTTCGGAGAGCGGCTTCAGAGCGTAGTCCTCGCCGAAGACGAAGTCCGGTACATCGAGTTGCGTTGCCCCGGCGAAGTACCGGCCGGACACGGTCATGTCCCCGGTCCGGGTCAACGCCATCTGCACGCCGCCGTCGGAATGGTTGATCAGGAACCGGCCCTGCGTGTTGTTTTCATGGACGTAATACCACGAATTGCCCGACGCCGTGTTCGTGAGGGTGAAGTAGGAGCCGCCGTTGTTGCGCATCTCGAACATCTCGCGGACGGCTATGCTCCGGCTGGTCTCCTCGATGCGGAGTTTCGCCGTTCCGTTGGCGCGCCAGATGTGCAGAGCCGCTCCGACACCGCTTGTCCCCATGCCGATATCCCCGTTGCCGGTGATGCGCAGCGCGTTGGTCGGGGCATTCTTGAAGATCGAGAACGGCGTGGTGTTCAGGTTGATGTCGCGGATGAACATGTTGCCATGATTGAACAGCATGTCCCAGGCCTGCGCGGGAAGACCGCCGGCGCTGGACTGCTCGAAGCGGATCGTCGGCGATGACGGGGAGACGATGTGCAATTCCGTCTGTGGCAGGGATGTGCCAAGGCCAAGGGCGCCGTCACCGGCAAGATACAGGCTGTTGGTCGGCGTATCGCCCTGGATCACGAAGGGTTTCGTGCCGATTGTCAGGTTCTCGACGGCAAAGAGGTTTTCTCCGTTCAGGAAATCCTCGTTCGCCCGCAAACGCCAGTCGTAATAGGGGTACGAGCTTGTCGGACTCGACATGTCGATGAATTCGAGCCGCGGAGAGCCCGCCTTGAGCCTCGCAATGGCTTCCCCGGGGACGTAGCTTTCGGGATCGCTGCATCCCGAACCGACGCAGAGATTGTCACGGATGATGGTGTGGTTGTTGATGACGTTGTCGGCAAGCGCCGGAATGGCTGTAAGGGCAAGGACACATGTCAGCTCTGCTGTGCGCATTTTGAAACTCCTTCTGGAATGCGCACAGCATAGGGATTTCTCGTCAAAACGCAGGTCAGGAATATCGCTGCGCCTTTGCCCGCCATGTCGGAAGGCTCACCTTGCCGCGAGCGCTTCGACCATACGGCGCAGCTCCGCGATCTCTGCCCGCTCCGCTTCGAGGTCGGCCATCCGCGCCTCCAGCTCGGCAATGTAGAGATGCGCCTTCTCCAGTTCGTTCAGCATCCCGCCGGTCATTTTCGTCAGGTTGAACGGGCCATCCTCCGGCGTCGGACCGACATTCGGCAGGTGCTTCAGAGATTTCATCAGCGCCGCCTGTTCCGCAATCGTCGGCAGCGGGTAATCCTCGTCGAACACGCGGTCACAGCCCGCCGAACAGGAGCCTGCGGTATACAGGTCGCCCATCAGCGTCATGTCGCCGGTCCGGGTGAGCGCCAACTGCAACCCGCCGTCCGAGTGGTTGATGAAGAACCGGCCCTGCGGGTTGTTCTCGTGGACGTAGTACCACGAGTTGCCCGTCGCGGTGTTGGCCAGCGTGAAATAGGAACCGCCGTTGTTGCGCATCTCCAGCATTTCGCGGGCGGCGGTTGTCGGACTGTCTTCCTCGATCCGGATGCGGGCGTTGCCGTTGTCGCGCAGGATGTGCAGCGCCGCGCCAACGCTGCCGGTGCCAATCCCGATGTTGCCCTCTTGCGAGATGCGCAAGGAATACTCCGGCGCATTCTTG
Organism: Tropicibacter sp. S64; assembly: GCF_049803835.1. Classification (NCBI taxonomy): domain Bacteria; kingdom Pseudomonadati; phylum Pseudomonadota; class Alphaproteobacteria; order Rhodobacterales; family Roseobacteraceae; genus Tropicibacter; species Tropicibacter sp. S64. The sequence continues at coordinate 424,942 of NZ_JBNAGK010000001.1, forward strand.
GCGATCGACAGCGGCGCGGTGTTCAGGTTGACGTCCCGGATCGCCATACCGGCGCTGTTGAAGATCATCTCGTAGGTCTGCGCCGGAAATCCGCCCGCCGTGGATTGTTCGAAGCGAATGCCGGGAGTGCTGGGCGAGACGATGTGGATGTCCTGCTGCGGCAGCGTCGTACGCAGGCCGATCTTGCCTGAGTTGTGGACATACAGGCTGTTCGACGGTGCATCGCCCAGGATGGTGAAAGGTCTTGCGCCCGTCGACAGGTTATCAACCGCGAACAGGTTCAGGCCGCCGAAAAAATCTTCGTTCGCCCGGATGCGCCAATCGTAATAGGAGTAGGACCCGGCGTCAGTGGAGGTGTCGAAGAATTCGATGCGCGGGTAGATGTCCCGCAACCGGACGAGGGCTTCGCCGGTTGCGTAGGGCTCCGGATCGACGCAGCCGTCCCCGACGCACAGGTTGTTCCGGATGATCGTGTTACTGGTGATGACATTATCGGCGTGAGCCGGCACGGCAAGGCAAACAAAGGCAAGGGCCAGGGACGTGAAACGCATCTGAATACTCCGTCTGGAAATACCAAGAGACTGCATGATGCGAAAGGAAACGCCCAGTCAGGTTTTCCTGTCAAGGCAGTGCCGTGCCAGTGACCTTCAGCAGCACGTCAACCTGCCTGCGCAGGTCTGAAATCTCGTCGCGCTCCGCTTCGAGGTCGGCCACCCGCGCCTCCAGCTCGGCAATGTAGAGATGGGCCTTCTCCAGTTCGTTCAGCATGCCGCCGGTCATCTGCGTCAGGTTGAACGGGCCGTTCTCCGGCGTCGGACCGACATTCGGCAGGTGCCTGTTTGCCTTCATCATCGCGGCCTGTTCCGCAATCGTGGGCAGCGGATAGTCCTCGTCGAACACCCGGTCACATCCAGCGGCACAGGAGCCTGCGGTGAACAGCTGACCGGGGATCGTCATATCGCCGGTGCGGGTCAGGGACAGTTGCAGGCCGCCGTCGGAATGATTGATGAAAAAACGCCCTTGCGTGTTGTTCTCGTGGACGAAATACCATTCGTTGCCCGTGGCGCTGTTGGCCAGCGTGAAATACGATCCGCCATTGTTCTCCATCTTGAACATTTCCCGGGCGGCGGCAGTGCTTGCTGAGGAGTTGTCCACGAGAATCCTTGCGGTGCCCGGCTTGGCCACGTGCAGGCTCGCCGACGGCGTGGACGTACCCAGTCCGACATTGCTGGTGTCGTCCACATAGAGGCTGTGTGTTCCCGCGCCGTTCTCGATCGTCAAAGGCACCCTGTTGAGAATTGTGCCGACGTCGACCAGCTGAAAGCCGAAATCGGACAGCTGCAGATCCAGAATTTGCGAAGTGGCGCCACCGGAGGTGTCCTGTTCGAGCCGCAGGGTCGGGGCAAGCTCGTCGACCACATGCAACTCGCGTTGCGGCAGACTGGTGCCAAATCCAATCCCGTCCGGTTCGATGATCAGCGAAGACGTCGGCGCCAGTCCGTTGATCAGGAACGGCGTCGTGGTGCTCGTGCTGACCCGGCTTGCGCTGATGCCGAAGTCCTTGGCGCCGCCGTTGGTTGCGCTGGCGAACAGGTTCCATTCGATCTCCGTGCTGTTCGAGCTGTCGAAATAGATCCTCGGCGAGGTCGCCTTGAGGATGATGCCGCTCCACGGGGCCGCTTCGGAATCCCCGGCGACGCAGCTTGGACCGATACAGGCGTTGCCGATCACGCCGAGATCGTCATTGATGAGGTTCTCCGCCTGAGCGGGAAGCGAGAAAAACGCGATGCAGGTCGTGTGAATGAAAATGCTGGTGAGATGTCGCACGGTATTTTGGTCCTCCATAAGAAACGTCTGAAAAATCCGAAAATTGATACGGGTCTGGTCCGCACGGACAGTGGGATGACCTCTGGATCGGCCGGAATGGTGAATGATTTTGAGACAATAGCAGAACCGGCAGCCCGCGTTGACTCCAAATTGCCAACTTGCGTGCAGGGCGCGGCGGCTTTCCTCGACCGGCGTGACAGGCGACTGGGTCGAGTCCGGAATATGATACGGATTTGAGTTACTTTTACCCCCCCGGCGCAGCGATCCAAGGGGCGCTTTGTCGCCGCGCTTGTCCTTGCGCGGCAAACACGATCATCCGGCGGCTTTGGAAAGCAAGGCATTGATTTCACGAGGTCATCGCTCTCCAATACCTCGGACATTGGTTCTGGCGTAAGCACCGGGCGGTCTGTCCGATGGTGATGCGTCACTACCATGCGCCCGGCGTTGGCGGGGCGAGCGGCACAGCCTGGAAACGGGCAGCGCTAACGGTGTGGAAAGCTTTCCCGTGGAATGACTCCCTCCGTATCCAACGAGAGGAATATTCGGGACATGAAGCTCAGATCCATGATCACAACCGCGGCGTTCGCCTGTTCGCTGCCCCTTGTCGCCAACGCTGCCCAGGGTATCGACAATGCGCATGTGCGCTTTGCGCAGGTGGCGGCGCTCGAAGGCCCCGCCGCGGCGCTTGGGCAGGGTATGCGCCTCGGCCTGCTTGCCGCCTTCGAAGAGGCGAACGCGGCGGGCGGTGTCCATGGTCGGACGCTCGAACTCGACAGCCAGGACGATGGCTATGAGCCGGACCAGTCGATTTCCCACGTGAAATCGGTGATCGGCGGCGACAACCACATCGGCCTGATTGGCGCAGTCGGCACCCCGACCGCTGCAGCGACGCAGCCGCTCGCCACAGAGGCGGGCATGCCCTACATCGGCCCGTTCACCGGGGCCGGGTTCCTCCGCGATGCGGCGCTCAGCAACGTGCTGAACGTGCGCGCGACCTATTTCGCCGAGACGGAGGCGTGGATTCAGTACCTGGTGGACAAACAGGGCATGAAGTCCGTGGCCATCCTCTACCAGGACGACGGTTTCGGGCGCGTCGGCCTTGCCGGTGTGCAGGCAGCTCTTGAGAAACGCGGCATGACGCTGGCTGCGGAAGGCACCTACACGCGCAACACGACGGCGGTGAAGACGGCCCTGCTGGACATCCGCAAGGCGAAGCCTGACGCGGTTGTCATGGTCGGGGCCTACAAGCCCGTCGCCGAGTTCATCAAGCTGTCGCGACAACTGAAATTCGATCCGACCTTCGTGAACATCTCCTTTGTCGGGTCCGAAGCACTTGCCGCAGAGCTGGGTGATGCCGGTGAAGGTGTGATCATCAGCCAGGTGGTGCCCTTCCCGTGGGACAACTCCATCCCTGTCGTGGCGCAGTACCAGGCTGCGCTGGCGAAGGTCGATCCGTCCGCCGCGCCGGGCTTCGTCTCGCTCGAGGGGTATCTGACGGGTCGTCTTGCGATCAAGGCGCTGGAAGACGCCGGGCAGGATCTCACCCGCGCGGGGTACCTCGAGGCCATGTCACATTTGTCCACGCTCGATTTCGGCGGTGTCACCATGCAGTTCGGACCGGGAGACAATCAGGGCATGGACAGCGTGTTCCTCACCCGGATCACCAAAGACGGCAGTTTCGAACCCATCGAATGACTTCTTCAGGGCCCGGTCGCCGTGGTGGCCGGGCCTGTCTTTCCAACGTCGTATCAAATGGCGAGAATAACATGACCGAGCAGACACCGTCGGCGAGCCGCCGCACCTGGCGACCCTTTTCCAAACTGAGCTCCAAGATCATGCTGATCCTGGTCGCCCTTGGCAGTGTCTCGATGCTCGTGGGACTGGTTGCCTCGATGACCTTTTCCAGCATCACCGACAGCATGACCGACCTGACCAGCGTGCGACTGTCCGCGCTTGAAAACAGCAGCGCCCTGATCGAAGCCGCGGACGGTACGAAGAATGCCATGGTCGATGTGCTTACCGAGCGCAACGCGGAGGCGCTGGCGACGGCAGCCAACGAAGTTGAAAAAGCGACCGCCGCGTTGAATGCCGTCGTTTCCGATCTTCCCGAGGATGTCCGCCCACTTGTGGAGGGCGACGCGCGGAATGCCAACGCAATGCTGGCGCGGCTGGTCGGGGCGCGGCAGACCCAGCAAACCAACCAGATGGGCATCGCCGAGAGGATTGACGTCCTGCAAACCCGAAGCGCATCGTTGCAGGCGCACATGATCGAAGTCGCCGACGAGGCTTACTTCGACCTCACATTGGGCGGTGAGTCGACCATCAGTGGCGTCGAGACCACGCTCAAGACCCTGGTCGAGGAACAATTCAGCGGATTGCAGGGCCTGTTGCAGGCACGGGCCGAGGCCAACCTGCTTGCGGGGATGCTCTACGCGCTCCAGATGACGGACGACATCGGGACGCGAACCTTGCTTGCCGATGTCACAAATTCGGCCGAAGCCCGGCTGAAATCCACGATCGAGCAGCTTTCCGGCAATCCGACGACGCGGGACTACGTTCCGGTCCTGCAGGAGGCCGCGGCGTTCTTTGACGGACTCATCGTCACCAACGGGTTTCCCCGTCCGAGCATGCAGCCGCGCATCCTCGAAACCCGCCGTGATCTCGACCAGTCGCTGTCTGACGCAATCGACAACACGGTCTTCATGCTCACGATCAACGCCGAAGAGGCCATCGGAAACAGTCGCGACGCAATCCAGTCGCTGCTCGACAACGAGGTCGGACAGATCAACACGTTGTTCTCTATCAGCAAGCTCATCAACCGCTTCCAGGTGGCCGCGCTGGACCTCGTCATCGCACCGGGCGTCGCCGAAGCCCGGGCGGCGGCGGAGGGTCTCAATTCGGCGGCGTCCGAGCTGACTGTTTTCGAGGATTTCTCCGATGGGCGGCTGCGCGAGGATCTGAATGCGCTGGCCGCGCTCGGCGATCCGGAGACCGGGTTGCTACTCTACAAACTCGCCATGCTGGAAGCGGATTCGATGGCTGCGGATGCCGCGAAGTCGACGTCGGCGGCGGTCTACACCATCAGCAATGTCGCCAGCGACCTGGCTTCGGAGAACCTGACAGCCATCGCGAACATGGCGCATGGCATCCGGACGGACGTGGCCAAAGCGAATGCACAGGTAAACCAGTTGCTCTTTGCGCTTGGCGGGGCCGTTCTGCTGGCCTTCGTGCTGACCCGCTGGATGGTCAACCGGCCGCTCGACAGGCTGCGTGCCTCGACAGAGCGGCTCGCCGAAGGCGACCTGGCCGAGGTCAAAGGGTTTGAGCGGTCGAGCGAAGAGATATTCCGGATCGCCAGCGCCCTTGCCGTTTTCCGGAATGGCCTTCTGGAAAAACGTGAAATGGCCGAACGTCAGGAGAGGGAGCAACGGCTTCGGTCGGAGCAGCAGGATGCCGCGGTAGCGGCCATCGGTGGCGGCCTCGCGCGCTTGTCGCGTGGCGACCTGTCGCAACAGATCACCGCCGACGTGGCTGAGGGCTATGCCAAGTTGCGGGACGATTTCAACCGGGCGCAGGAAACGTTGCGCGACATGCTGAAAGACATGGCCGACACCTCGACGGGACTCCAGGACAGCGCGAACCAGATCGGCTCTGCCTCAGAGGACCTGTCGCGCCGTACGGAGAACCAGGCCGCGACGCTGGAAGAGTCCGTTGCTGCGCTGGATCTCGTGACGTCGGCGGTCAACGCCTCGGCCGACAGTGCCCGCGACGCGGAGAACAGCCTGGATGCGGCGCGCGCCGAAGCTCAGCAAACCGGCGATGTCGTTCGCGACGCGATTGGTGCCATGCAGCAGATCAAGAGCGGCTCAGACAGCATTTCGCGCATCGTCGGTGTCATCGACGACATCGCCTTCCAGACCAACCTGCTGGCCCTGAATGCCGGGGTCGAGGCGGCGCGCGCAGGATCGTCCGGCAGCGGTTTCGCGGTGGTCGCCGCGGAGGTGCGCGGGCTTGCCCACAGGTCATCTGAATCCGCCATGGAGATCAAGGCACTGATTGACCAAAGCGCGGCGCAGGTTGATGAAGGTGTCGATCTTGTCGGTCGCGCCGGAGAAGCGCTGACGGCCATGCTGGACCGGTTCGGCGCGGTTTCGAGTATGATGAGCAGCATAGCGCAGTCTGCAATGGAGCAGTCGGTGAGCCTCAAGGAGGTCAACAGCGCGATGAACAATCTTGACCGCGTGACCCAGGACAACGCTGCGATGGTCCAGGAATCGGCAACAGCCACGCAGAGGATGACGGCGGACGCGGCGCGCATGGCCAGCCTCGCAGCCCGGTTCACGACGGACGTGACGCCACGTGCGGACTCTCAAGCGGCAGACGCGCCCAAGGCCAGACCGCGACACGTGCGAGCGGCCTGAGGACGGTCGGCGCGGACGGATCGGGCGATCGCTCCCGGTTGCTCGATCTTCTGCGCCATTTCGGACCGTCCGACGACGGCTGTATGGACTATGGTTAGAGGCAACTCATCCGCCGCGAATAGAGGGCGGGTTCCCCGGCCCTGCGTGCGGTGACGCAGTCAAGCGCCGTCAGGGTCTTGGAAAGCGAGCAGGTTTCTGCAACATGCGGAAACCGCCACGCCGGACCAAGAGGCCTGCTGTGGTCGCGGCCTTGGGAGAGGGATTTCCATGATGCATTTCTATTCATCGCCGGGCAGCTGTGGCATCGGCATTCGGGTTCTGCTCGAAGAAGTGGGCGCCCGGTTCGAAGCCCATGCACTGAACTTCGCCGCCAAGGAGCAGATGGATGCACCTTATCGTGCCGTAAATCCCAAGGGCAAAGTGCCGGCACTCGTGCGTGATGACGGGTCGCTGCTGACCGAGTTTCAAGCGATCGCGTTCTGGCTCGCCGACGCCTTCCCGGATGCGGCGCTGGTGCCGTCTGATCCGGAGGGCCGCCTGCGGGTCATGGAAATCATGGATTACATGGTCGGCTCGGTACACATGCGCGGCTTTACCTTCGTGATTGTCCCCGGCAAGTTCACCCCGACGCCCGCGTTCCAGGAGGAACTCGTCACCCACGGCAAGGCGCAGATCGCCATCGGCTTTGCGACGCTTGTCGATGTCCTGGGTGACAAGGATTACCTGATGGGCGCATTCGGCATCCCCGATGCGGCGCTGTTCTACATGACCCGGTGGGCAGTGGAAAAGGGCGTGAATCTGCCGCCGTCACTGGCGGCGCATCACAACCGGATGCTTTCCCGGCCCGCCGTTTTGCGTGCACTTGAGGGCGAGGGCATCGCGGTTCGCCGCGCCGCCTGATTGCCGGGCCGGAACCGCAGGGCGCGTCCCTCCTGGACCAGCTTCGATCGGCGCGTGATGTACGCGACACCGCGCCGAGCAGCAGTCCGGCCGAGGCGCGTCACACGCGAAGGCTGGGTACAATGGGTTGGCGCAAAACGAGAACGGCCGGGACCAGCGACAGCAGTAGCGTCACGGAGACGAAGCCAGCGAGGAAATGGATCTCGCTCCAGCCGAGCGGTGCGTTGACCAGAATGTCGGTTCGGGCGGTCACCACGCGGGACAGGACCGTGGCAGCGGCGAAACCGAGTCCGAGCCCTAGCAGCGATCCGGCGAGCAACAGGACCGCACCGAAGGACCAGACCACGGCAAAGACGAACCGGGCCGGAGCACCGAGCGCCCGCAAGAGCGCGATCTGCCGGTGGAAGAGGCGGGAGAGGATGAACAGCCCGAGCAGGACGGCTGCGGCCACGAGGATCTGGGTGACCAGTGCCATCAACGACATGATCTGCCGCACGTCGCCGAGCACGCGATACAGCTGTGCCAGAACCGCGCCGGGGAAGAAGGCCATGGTCTCGCGGTCGCGGGTGAATGCGGAGCGCAGGGCATAGTTGGCCCAGAGCGCCTCGGACCGGACCACGATGACAGGGGTGCCGGGGAAGTAGTCCGCATCGAAGGGTGGGCCAAGCTGGTCCCCGGCCTCCGGTGCATGGCCATTGGCGAGGCCATGGACCTCCCAGACGCTTTCGATCGGAAGAAGGATGGCCCGGTCCCAGGGCGTACCCGTCGGGGCGAGGCGGCCGACGATCGTCAGATGGGCATCGCCATGGGCGTCCTCTTCCGCCGCGTCGCCGTGACCATGCGCGGGCTCGAAGTCTTCGCCGATGTCCAGCGGAACGAGCGCGCCCGCAAGCGCTTCGTCATGCGCTGCCCACATCCGACCCTCGATCCGGTCGTCGGCAAGGTAACGGGCGAAATCGGCGGTAGTCCCGACCACGGAGGACGTGCCATAGCTGTCGCCAAAAGCCAGTGGCGCGGCGATGGAGACATTCTCGTTGCCCGCGATCTCGGTGTAGGTCGCGCCATCCAACAGCGGCATGTCCGAGGGTTGCAGGAAGACGGCGGCCATCATCACGGTCATCTCGCTGCCGGGAGCGGAGACGATCAGGTCGAACTTGTCGGCCGCCTGCGCCGTGCCGTGCCGCAGGCCGCGCTCCTGCGCCAGAAGGCCGATGCCCATGCCGACGGAAATGGCGATTAGCAGGACGAACAGCGTGGAAGCGCCGCGAAACCGGCTGAGGATGGCGCGTACCAGCGGCCATGGCGCGAATCCGCGCAGGACGATCCCACCGACGAGAAGCGCAGGCAGGAGCAGAAGCGCCGTCGCGAGGCTGTCCTGCGCGAGGGCGGGGAGGGTGTCCCAGAGGGTCAGCATGGCGCGGCCTCGTTGTCTGCGGTCAGGGTGCCATCGGCAATCGTCAGGACGCGGTCCATGCGGGCGATCAGCCGTGCGTCGTGACTGACGGCGATCAGCGTGCAGCCGGTTTGCCGCGCCAGCATCACGAGATCGTCGATGAGCCGGTCGGCGGCGGCGCGGTCGAGGCTGGCGGTGGGTTCGTCGGCGAGCAGCACCGGCGCTTCGGAGGCCATGGCGCGGGCGATGGCCACCCGCTGGCGCTCGCCGCCGGAGAAGCTGGAGACCCCGCGGAGGCCGGTATCGGCGAGCCCCAGCGCCGTGAGGCGCGCGCGGGCGCGGGCATGCAGAGCCGCCCGCTCGCGGCGGGGCCGGAAAAGGGCGGAAAGCGCCGCGTTGTCTGCCGCGCCCAACTCCTCGAACAGCAGGAAGTCCTGAAAGATCATACCGATCCGGTCCGCACGAAACCGGGCCCGGCGCTCCAGGTTCAGGTTGAAAATGTCGACATCTCCCCAGCGCACATGCCCCCGGGCTTGCAGCAGACCCGCAAGCGCAAAGAGCAGCGTTGACTTGCCGGCACCGGATGGCCCTTCGATGCCGACAAGCGTACCGGGGGAAACCTGCAGGTCGGGCACAGAGAGCAGGACGCGGCCGCGATCGCTGGTCACGGTCAGGCCGGAAACAGTCAAAGGCAGTCCCATGGTTCAGGCGACGCTCGCGTCGGCCAGGCGGACGAGGCTGACAAAGCCGGTCTCGGGGTCCTTGTAGGCACCGAGTTCCAGCACGCCGGAGGTGACGATCTTCTTGTTGTAGGGCACCACGTCAACTGTCCGCTTGGTATAGACGGCAAGGATGTCGTTCGGCCAATCCGCCTCGGTCTCGCAGAACGGGCAGACGGACATCGGGCGGCGGGTGAGGACAAAGAAGCTGCTTTCCGCCTTCAGGGGCGGGGCCATGTAGCCATCGACCGAGATCCTCTGGCCTTCGCTGTCCTTCGCCAGCTGCGAAATCGCCTTGCGGTCATAGAGATAGCGCAGCTTGAGAACCTCATCGGCGGCAAGCGCCGGGCGGGCCAGGAGCGGCGTTGCAAGTGCGGCGCTGACGAAACGGCGGCGGGTGAGCATCGTATGTTTTCCTTCGGTTCCGCCAACGGGGGCGGGCTTGTCGCCCCTTGGGACGAAACACGGGGCCCTGACGGTGCCGGGCCCCGTGCGGTGGTCATCGAGACGCGGTCACTCGGCGTTGATGGCGTGGTTCATCACGTGGAAGATCACGTTCTGCTCGATCGTGCCATCGACCAGATGCGCCCACGGACCCTTGGCATAGACGGCCACGTCCTCGCCGGAGTGGGTTTCCGATTCCATCGGGATAAGCGCCTGCTGGAGGTAGTCGAGATCCATCGCTTCCTCTTCGGTGACTTCGGGACGCGAGCCGGAGTAGTCGTTCTCGCCTTCGCCCTTCAGCAGGATCGAGCCGGAGCCGTTGGCATAGGTGATGACCGAGTAAGGCTTGCCGTCATCCGCGAGGTTCGGCTCATCGGTGTGCTTGTCCTCGGTCTGGGAGATGCCATAGCACAGGCCCTGGATCGGCGTGCCGCGCCCGCAGTAGCCGTTGAAGGTGATGGCGTGCTCATGGTCGGCGGTGACGATGATCAGGGTGTCCTCGTCGTTGGTCAGCTCATCGGCGAGAGCCACGGCCTCGGTCCAGATCATGCCATCGGCGGCGGTGCGGGCGAAGTTGCCGGCGTGGTTGGCGTGGTCGACACGGCCAGCCTCGATTTCGAGGTAGTAGCCGTTCTCGTTCTGGCTCAGGAACTCGATGGCGGTGCGGGTCATGTCGACCAGCGACGGCTCGGTGTCCGGACGGTCGGCTTCATAGGAGACGTGGCTGTCGGTCCACAGGCCGAGGATCGGCTTGCCCATGTCCAGCGCGTTCAGCTCTTCGAGGTTGGCAGCGTACTGGATGCCCGCATCCTTTGCCACGGCGAGCAGATCCTGACCGTCGGGACGATGGCCGGTGCCGCCGTTCGGGGTCTGCGCGCCTTTCGGCGTGAAGTAGCGCGAACCGCCGCCGAGCACGATGTCCACCATGCCGGAGGTCATCGAGTCGATCATCTGGGCGGCGATGTCCTTCTGGGCGGTGCAGCCCTCCGGCAGCTCGTCTTCCCAGTTGCGGTTGGCGGTCTTGGAGTAGACAGCGGCCGGGGTGGCGTGGGTCACGCGGGCGGTGGTCACGATGCCGACCGACTTGCCCATGCCCTCGACGATCTCGGCGAAAGTGGTCAGTTCGTTGCCAGCCACGGTCGAGCAATCGTCATGGATCGCCGAACCGGAGAGGTTGATCAGGTTGAAGCGCTGCTTCACGCCGGTGTTCATCGCGCCTGCGGTCGGCGCGGAGTCCGGGGTCTGGGCGTTGATGTTGTAGGTCTTCACGATACCGTTGTAGAAATCGTTGGTCTCGTAGGGCAGCACTTCCTCTTCGCCGAAGTTGCCCTTCTGCTGACCCACGTACAGGCGGGTGGCATAGTTGGTGCCGACGCCGTTGCCGTCGGCGATCATCAGGATCACGTTCTTCGCCTTGCCGGTGTTGGCCTGGCGGGCGATGATTTCCTGGATTGTGGTCTCACCGGCGGTGAACCAGTCGTTGTCGGTCTGAACCGAGGGCAGCTCCTGTGCGGAGACGGCGGTTGCCGCGCTCAGGGCCAGAGCGGAGATCAAGGTGCGTTTCATGCGGGCATTTCCTGATGGCTGTTTCGATCGCCAACCCGTTCGGGCTGACAGCTCAGGTGCTCCTTAGGGGCGCTGTGTAACGGGTGCGTGATGCTTTCATGACAGTATTTGACACGTCCTGACTCCCGGCCGCTTGGCCTTGCGGACCGCGTGTTCTATACCCGAACACTCGCCAGAACCGGAGCCGCTCATGGGTCTCGTCCGCCAATCGCCGCTGATCGCCCCCTTGCCGGACGGGCCGTTCCGCTTCTTCGCGCTCGATGTGGAGACCGCGAACAACCAGCGCGGCAGCATATGCCAGCTCGGGATTGCCTGCGTGCGTTTCGACCGCTCCATCGACACCTGGGTGACCTATGTGGACCCGCAGACCGACGACTGGTCCTGCACCCGCATCCACGGGATCACCGGCGAACATGTCATCGGCGCGCCCCTTCTGTGTGATGTGCTCGACGTGATCGAGGCACGGCTCAGCGGGCATGTGATCTACCAGCATTCCGGCTTCGACAAGGCGGCGATTGCCGCCGGGTGCCGGGAGTACCAGCGCGATGCACCTGAATGGGAATGGCGAGACAGCGTGCTCGTCGCACGCAAAGCCTGGCCGGAGCTGAAGCGCAACGGCGGGCACGGGCTGGCCTCGCTCAAGGACTACCTTGGCCTCGATTTCCGTCACCACGACGCGGGCGAAGATGCCCGTGCGGCGGCGGAGGTGGTGCTGCGGGCCGAAACCGTATTTGCCGGGTGAGTCTTCGGGATTCGCCGGGGTGGATTGACCGGAATTTGATCAAGATCCGCATTGACGGCGCGTCACGAAAAGAGGGTTCTTCGTCGACGCTAACCGCGAAAGCGGGGTCAAGATTTTGTAATCGCGTAAAAATACCCTCATGCGCATGGCATCATGTGCCCGGCGCATGGCCTCATGCAACATCGGCATTTGCCCTTTGCAACCTCCCCTCCCTAGGGTCGCGCCAGTCAAACAGGGAGTCATAATATGTCATTTCTCAAATCCTGCGTCGCCGCCTCCGCGCTGGCCATCGCGCTCGCGGCCCCGGCCTATGCCGAAGTCACGCTGAACGTCGCCTACGATGCGGACCCGGTCTCGCTCGACCCGTATGAGCAGCTGTCGGGCGGCACGCTGCAGCTCAGCCACATGACCTTCGATCCGCTGGTGCGCTGGACGCAGGACCTGCAGTTCGAGCCGCGCCTCGCCACCGAATGGGAGCAGGTCGACGACACCACCATGCGCTTCAAGCTGCGTGAAGGCGTCAAGTTCCATTCCGGCAACGAGATGACCGCGAAGGATTTCGTCTGGACCTTCGACCGCGTCAAGGAAAGCCCCGACTTCAAGGGCATCTTCGCGCCCTTCACCGGCATCACCGCCGTCGACGATTATACCATCGAGGTGAAGACCGCCGAGCCTTATCCGCTGGTCCTGCACACCATGACCTACATGTTCCCGATGGACAGCGCCTTCTACGAGGGCACCACCGAGGACGGCAAGGACAAGTCCGAGATCGTCAAGCACGGTGACAGCTTCGCCTCGCGCAACATCTCCGGCACCGGCCCGTTCACCGTGACCGCCCGCGAACAGGGTGTGAAGGTCGAGTTCGAGCGCAACCCGAACTACTGGGACACGGAGTCCAAGGGTAACGTGGACCATATCGTCCTGACCCCGATCAAGGAAGATCCGACCCGCGTCGCGGCGCTGCTGTCCGGTGACGTCGACTTCATCGCGCCGGTGCCGCCGACCGACCTCAAGCGGATCGAGGATGCCGAGGGCGTCAACCTGATCACCATGCCGGGCACCCGGATCATCACGTTCCAGATGAACCAGAACCGTGTCGAGGCGTTCAAGGACCCGAAGGTGCGTCTGGCCATCGACTACGCGGTGAACAACGCCGGGATCGTGGACCGCATCATGCGCGGGTTCGCCACCGTGGGCGCGCAGGCCTCCCCCGAGGGCTACGCCGGCTACTCTGCCGACATCACCCCGCGTTTCGACGTGGAGAAGGCCAAGGCGCTTATGGCCGAGGCGGGCTATGCCGACGGCTTCTCCATCACCATGCTGGCGCCGAACAACCGCTATGTGAACGACGACAAGATCGCGCAGGCGGTGGCCTCCATGCTGTCGCAGATCAACATCAAGGTTGACCTGCAGACCATGCCGAAGGCGCAGTACTGGCCCGCCTTCGACGAGCGTGCGGCGGACATGATGATGATCGGCTGGCACTCGGACACCGAAGACTCGGCCAACTTCCACCAGTTCCTGACCGCCTGTCCGAACCCGGACAACGGCAATGGCCAGTACAACTCCGGCAACTACTGCAACCCGGAAGCCGATGCGCTGATGGACAAGGCGAATGCCGAGACCGATCCGGAAGCTCGCGCCAAGATGCTGCAGGATCTGGAAAAGATCCTCTATGACGAAGCGGCCTTCATCCCGCTGCACTGGCAGGACCTCGCCTGGGGCGCAAAAGCCGGCATGAACGCCGACGAGATCGTGAACCAGCTCGACTTCCCCTACTTCGGCGACCTCGTCGTCTCCGAGTAAGACCGGGATCGGAGCCCGGGCAAACCGGGTCAATCTTCCCCTGGAAGGGCGGTCCTTCGCCCTTCATTTCCGCCACGGGCCGTGGTTCTTCCGCGGCCCGTGTGCCATCCTGTGCCCGGGGCCGACCCCGGCCTGACTTCCAGGAGGACCGCCGTCCATGTTCGCTTACCTCGTCAAACGGGTGTTCCAGGCCATTGCCGTGATGCTGGTGATCTCGCTCATCGGGTTTGCCATCCAGGGCAATCTCGGCGACCCCCTGCGCGAACTCGTGGGCCAGTCCGTCTCGGAAGAGACCCGCAACGAATTGCGCGACCAGCTCGGTCTCAACGACCCCTTTCTCGTGCAATACTGGCGCTTTCTCGGCAACGCCGTGCATGGCGACCTCGGCACCTCCTACTTCTTCAAGGAACCGGCGGTCGACGTGATCCTCAAAAAGCTGCCCGCGACGCTGGAACTCGTCTTCGGCGCGACGGTGATCATCGTCGGTCTCTCCGTCCCGCTCGGCGTCTATACCGCCATCAAGCCGAACAGCTGGCTGAGCCGCGCCATCATGGCGATCAGTATCGTCGGCATCTCCATCCCGGTTTTCCTCACCGCCATCCTGATGATCTACCTCTTCTCGGTAGAACTCGGCTGGGCGCCGTCCTTCGGACGCGGGGAAACCGTGCATGTCTTCGGGTACTGGGACACCAACTTCCTCACCCTCGACGGCTGGGCACATATCGTCATGCCCTCGATTGCCCTCTCCTCCATCATGCTGCCGATGTTCATCCGGTTGATCCGCGCCGAGATGATGGAAGTGCTGCAATCCGAATACGTCCGCTTCGCCAAGGCAAAAGGCATCGCGCCCTGGCGGATCTACTTCATCCACGCGCTGAAGAATACGCTCCTGCCGGTCATCACCGTGGGCGGCGTGCAGATCGGGACGATGGTGGCTTACACGATCCTGACCGAGACCGTCTTCAGCTGGCCCGGCATGGGCTCGATGTTCCTCGAAGCGGTCAACCGCACGGACACGCCGCTGATCGTGGCCTACCTGATCGTGGTCGGCTTCATCTTCGTCGTGACGAACACCATTGTCGACCTGATCTACGGGCTTGTGAATCCCACCGTCAAACTCGCGAGGCTGGGCGCATGACCGACCAATCCGCAAACCCCGTCCTGCTGCCGCGCCGCCCGTCCCGGTTCAAGGCGCTCTGGGACAGCCACATCGGTTACAGCTTCCGACGCAACCCGGTGGCCATCGTCTCCTTCACGGTGTTCGTCATCATCACGATGCTGAGCCTGCTCGCCCCGCTGATCGCGCCCTTCGATCCCTACGATCCGGCGCAGATCGACATCATGAATTCCGAATATCCGCCGTCATGGATCGACGGTTCGCTCCCGGAATTCTGGCTCGGCACCGACGATCAGGGCCGCGATCTGTGGTCCACCATCCTCTACGGCACGCGCCTGTCACTGATGATCGGACTCTGCGCGGTGCTGGTGCAGGCCTTCCTCGGCATCTCCATCGGCCTGATCTCCGGCTATGTCGGCGGCAGGACGGACAGCATCCTCATGCGCCTTGCGGACATTCAACTGTCCTTCTCCACCCTCATGGTCGCGATCATCTTTCTCGCCCTGACCCAGGCCCTCTTCGGCTCCGAAGTCTTCGGCCAATACGCGGTGATCTTCCTGATCCTCGTGATCGGCGTCGCCGAATGGCCGCAATATGCAAGGACCGTCCGCGCCACGGTGCTGGCCGAGAAGAAAAAGGAATACGTCGACGCGGTGCGCGTCCTCGGTTTCGGCCCGGGGCGGATCATGGTGCGGCACATCCTGCCGAACTCGCTCTCCCCGATCTTCGTCATTTCCACCGTGCAGGTGGCCAACGCCATCATCTCCGAAGCCTCCCTGTCGTTCCTCGGCCTCGGCATGCCGCCCTCGCAACCCTCGCTCGGCTCGCTGATCTCCGCGGGCTTCGATTACATCCTGTCGGGAAGCTGGTGGATCACGGTGATTCCGGGTGTCGTTCTGGTTGTGCTGGTCCTTGTCATCAACCTGCTCGGCGACTGGGTGCGCGACGTGCTCAACCCGAAACTCTACAAGGGGTGATCCGATGAGCCTGCTTTCCGTCCGTGACCTCACCGTCAAATTCGCCAAGCGCGGCGAGACCGTCACCGCCCTCAACGGCATCTCCTTCGACATCGCCCGCGGCGAGCGGGTCGGCGTGGTCGGCGAGTCCGGCGCGGGCAAATCGATCACCGGCTTTGCCCTGATGAACCTGCTCTCGCGCCCCGGCTATATCGACGGCGGCCAGATCCTGTTCGAGGGGCAGGACGTGCTGAAAATGTCTGAACGGCAGGTCCGCGCCCTGCGCGGCAACCGCATGGCGATGATCTTTCAGGACCCGATGGTGACGCTGAACCCCGTCCTGACCATCGGCCAGCAGATGATCGAGACCCTGCGCGCACACCGCAAGCTCTCCCATGAGGAAGCCCGTCAGATCGCACTGGTCAAGCTCAAGGAAGTCTACATCCCCTCCCCGGAGGCCCGCCTCGACCAATACCCGCACGAACTTTCGGGTGGTATGCGCCAGCGCATCGTCATCGCCATCGCCTTGCTGCTCGATCCGCAACTGATCATTGCCGACGAGCCGACCACCGCGCTCGACGTGACCATTCAGGCCGACATCATGGAATTGCTGCTTGAAATGTGCCGGTCGAACATGGTCGGGCTCATGCTCATCACCCACGACCTTGGCGTGGTGTCCCAGATCACCGAGCGCACGCTCGTGATGTACGCGGGCCGCATCATCGAGTCGGGAAAGACCCGCTCGATCATCAACGACCCGCAGCATCCCTATACGCAAGGCCTCATCAACGCGCTGCCGCAACAGACGCCGCCCGGCTCCCGCCTCAAGCAGATCCCCGGCACCATGCCGACGCTCTCGGCCATGCCGGACGGCTGCCCCTTCAACCCGCGTTGCCCTCTGGCAACGGACATCTGCCGCCAGACCATGCCGCCGATCACCCAATACGGCGACGTGCAGGTCGCCTGCCACGAGGTCCAGCGCCTGCACGCCGACCTGACGACGGAGGCCGCGCAATGACCGCCCCACTCCTGCAGATCCGCAATCTGGAAAAGCACTTCGACGTCGAGAGCGGCTTTCTCGAAAGCCTGAAATTCAGAGAAGGCAAGCTGGTCCGGGACACCACAGCCGTGCATGCCGTCAACGACATCTCCTTCGACATCGCGAAGGGCGAGGCGGTTTGCGTTGTCGGCGAGAGCGGTTGTGGCAAATCCACCGTCGCCCGGATGGTCGCCAACCTGCTGGAGCCGTCCGCCGGGTCGATCACCTATGACGGCCAGCGCATCGACACGCTCCGGGGCCGCGACCTGCTGCCGATCCGCAAGAAGATCCAGATGGTCTTCCAGAACCCCTATGCCTCGCTCAACCCGCGCATGACCATCGGGCAGACGCTGGAAGAGCCGACGACGTATCACAACCCGAAGGCCAGTGCCGGGGAAATCCGGGACAAGATCGCCGCCGTCATGAAATCCGTCGGCGTCGATCCGGCCTGGGCCTCGCGCTATTCGCACGAGCTTTCCGGCGGCCAACGCCAGCGCATCGCCATCGCCCGCGCTCTGACCGTCGATCCGGAGTTCATCGTCGCCGATGAGCCGATCTCCGCGCTCGACGTCTCCATTCAGGCGCAGGTGCTGAACCTCATGCTGGAGATGCAGGAGCAGCACGGCATCACCTACCTGTTCATCACCCACGATCTCTCCGTGGTCGAGCATTTCGGGACGAGGGTTGTCGTCCTCTACCTCGGTTCCATCTGCGAGGTGGCCGACACGCGGACGCTGTTCGCCAACCCGAAACACCCGTATACGAAGGCGCTGCTCTCCGCCGTACCGCAACTCAAGGACGACCGTCCGAATCACATCCGGCTCAGGGGCGAGATCCCGACGCCGATCAACCTGCCCTCGGGCTGCCCGTTCCAGACCCGCTGCCCGCTTGCGAACACCCGATGCCGGTCCGAGAAGCCCGCGAGCCTGCGGCAACCCGACGGAAGCCTTGTGGCTTGCCACGCAGTAGAGGAAGGTCGGGCAGACAAGGACATGCGAGAGGCCGTCTGACGTGGAATTCAACTGGCTGCGCGATTTCATCGCCCTGACCGCGACGCAGAGCTTCTCTCGCGCCGCCGAGGAGCGACACGTCAGCCAACCCGCCTTCTCCCGCCGCATCCGCGCACTGGAGGCCGCCGTGGGTGCGACCCTCATCAATCGCGAGACCCTGCCGCTGTCGCTGACCCCCGCCGGGGCGATCTTCCACGATCAGGCCAAGGCGATGCTGCGCACCGTCGAGGAAACCATCGAGCGGTGCCAGGCAGCGGAGGTGGAGGACGAGAACCTGCTGCGCCTTGCGGCCAGCCAATCGCTCTATACGACCTACCACAACAGCCACTTCCAGAGCCACGTGGACGCCGGGCACCTGTCGGTCGACCTCGGCGCTACCGCATGGCCCGCCGAGAAATTCGCCGCCGCGTTGCAGTCCGGCGGCGTCGACCTCGTCATGGTCTACTGGCACCCGGCGCTGGGCTTTCTCGCGCCGCTCGATCAGGGGGCGTTCGAGTACGTCACCATCACGCACGACCGGTTCATCCCCGTTTCGCGGCCCGATCCGCAGGGTCAACCGATGTTCCGCCTGCCGGGCAAGGACAAGACCCGCGTGCCGCTGATCTCCTACGGTTCCGCCTCGGTGCTGCGTCCCATCGTCGACGACCTGCTGGAGCGGCACGAGGGCACGGCGCATACGTTGCTGGTCAGCTCCAACGCGCTGTCGTCCTCGGTCAAGGCGCTGATTTCCGAGGGCTTCGGACTTGGTTGGCTGCCCCGCCGGTTCTGCGACCGGGAGCTCGACGGCGGCACGCTGGTGCCCGCAGGCGATGCGCGGTTCGAGGCGGACATCGAGATCCGCCTCTACCGCCGCCGCGACAATCGCAAACCGATGCTGGACAAGGTCTGGCGCGCGGTCGCGGCACGGGATGGAATGCCGCTGGACGGCGTCACCGCCTACCACAAGGTCACGCGCCTGAACCCGGGCAAGACCGCGTCCTGACGCGCTTCGCCAGACCGCGTCAGCCTTCGAGGTCGGTGATCATGTCGACGCGCGTGCCGTGCCGCCCGCCTTCGAATTCCGTCGTCAGGAACGCCTCGACAATCGCCAGGGCAAGGCCTTCTCCGACCACCCGTGCGCCGATGGACAGCATGTTGGCGTCATTGTGGGCGCGGATCATCCGGGCCGAGAATTCGTCCGCGCAGACACCGCACCGGATGCCCTTGACCTTGTTCGCGGCCATCATGATGCCCTGTCCGGTCCCGCAGAGGATGATGCCGAGATGGCAGTCCCCCGACGCGACCTTGTGCGCCGCGGCCGCGCCATGCGTCGGGTAATGGGTGCTTTCCGGCGAGGTCGGGCCGATGTCGACCGGCTCGAAGCCGAGGCTGGCAATGTGGCGGGCGACTGCCTGCCGCAGGGCAATCGCTGCGTGGTCGCTGGAAAGGACGATACGTCTGGTCTCGGTCATGGAAGGGGTCCCGCGTGGTGAGGTTTGCTGCCACAAACCCCAATCGGCGGCGCAGGTCAAATCCGGAACTGTCACAAACGGTCACTGATGCCGTCGGATGCTGGTCCTGTGGTCGGTTTCGGAGCGTGCGCTCCGCCTGAGATTAGTGTTGCGCGGATCGCGTCCGGAGGGTTTTCTGGGCCACGCACATGCCGCGAAACGCGAAGGACCCCAACATGACCGACGCTCCCGTCAAAGGCCCCGCCTCCTACTTTCCGTCCATCGAGAAGAAATACGGGCGGCCGATCCAGGAATGGCTCGACATGGTCGAAGCGCTGGAAGGGGAGGCGCACATGCAGCGGGTCAACTGGCTCAAGACGGAACACGGCCTGGGGCACGGTAATGCAAACGCCATCGTCGCCCATGTGATGGCGGGCAAGACCTGACAGCAAAACCGGATCTGTCCGGAGGCGGCGAACGGGCGCATCATCGCCCGTCGTCCGTTTGGATGCCGCATGAGACGCAGCAGGCGCAAGACACTGTCAGTCGAAGGCGATGGCGACGGAGCCGAAGGCCCCGAAATCGGCGTCGATGACGGTGCCCGGCGGGCATTCGAGCGGTGCGATGAAGCTGCCGGAAAGGATGACCTGACCGGCTTCGATGCGCTGGCCGTATTGATGCATGCGCCGGGCGAGCCAGACGATGCCCATGACGGGATCGTCCAGAACGGCGGCGCCGAGGCCCGTGGCGACGACCTCGCCATCCTTGCGGACGATCGCCCCGGTCCAGCGCAGGTCGTGGGCGTCCGGCGCGTGGCGCTCCGCCCCGAGCACGATCCCCGCGTTCGCGGCATTGTCTGACACGGTGTCGACGATCACCCGCGCCCTGCCGGTCATCGGATCGGCGCGCAGGATTCGGGTATCGAGGATCTCCAGAGACGGCACGACGGCCTCCATCGCCGCCAGCACCTGCTCACGCGTGACATCCCCGTCCAGCGGCGCTTTCATGACGAAGGCGATCTCCGCCTCGACGCGCGGCTGGATGAAGCGGCCTTTCGGAACGGTGCTTCCGGTTTCAAACAGCATATCATCGTAGAGCACACCCGAATCCGGCGTGTCGATTTTCAGCGCCTCCTGCATGACCTTCGAGGTCAGGCCGATCTTCCAACCCAGGATGCTGCGCCCCTGCGCCAGCTTCCGCGCCATCTGCGCCGACTGGATGGCATAGGCATCGTCCAGCGTCATCTCCGGGTGCCGCAGGGACAGCAGGCCAATCTGGCTCCGGGTCTCCTCCGCCATCAGCAGGTCCGCCGCGGCGATTTCGATCTCGTCCGGGGTCATTCTTCCTCCACCGTGTTGCGCAATATACCGATACCCTCCGCCTCCACCTCGATCACATCGCCGGGTTTCAGCCAGATTGGCGGATCGAACCGCGCGCCCGCGCCGGTCGGCGTGCCACAGACGATCACGTCGCCGGGCACCAGCGTCGTAAAGGTGGAGACGTAGCTCACGATATAGCGGAAGTCGTACATCATGCGTGACGTGCGGTCCTGCTGGCGCACCTCGCCATTCACCCGGGTTTCGAGCTTGACGTCGTCAAGCTGCGCCGCATGCGTGAAAGGTACGAGCCAAGGCCCGATGGAGCCGGAGCGGTCCCAGTTCTTGCCCTGCGTGACGTTGAACTTGGCATGACGGACCCAGTCGCGGATGGTGCCTTCATTGCAGAGCGTCAGCGCGGCGATGTGGTCGTAGGCCGCCTCTCGGGCAATGCGGCGGCCGCCCTTGCCGATGACGATGGCGATCTCGCCTTCGTAGTCGAGTTGCTCGCTCTCCGGCGGGCGGATCAGCGGCTGGCCATGGCCGGTGAAGCTGCGCGGGAAGCGGATGAACAGGCTGGGGAAAGCCTTCGCATCCGTGGTCCCGTCCTTGTACTCCGCGTTGCGGTCCGGAAAATTCACCCCGACGCAGATCAACTTTTCGGGGTTTGCTATGGGGATGAGGAAGGTGACGTCCTCCTCCTGCCAGTCCGGCGCACACCCGTCAGCGGCCTGCAGAAGCTCGGCCAGTGCCCCGGCTGCGACGGCCTCCTTGAGGCCCCTGAAGCGGGTGCCGAACTGCGCCGTCAGGTCGACGATGCCGGTTTCGGAGGCAACGCCATAGCGGTCCTGTCCTCCCGCGTGAAAGGCGACAAGGCGGCTCATGGCGCGATGATCGGCGAGGCGCCGAGGGTCGAGGGTTGCGGCTCCAGCCCCTGAAACAGCGAGCCATGCTCGAACCAGCTGCGCGGCGCGGGAGCGCCCCAGAGGGTCTGACGCTGCGGGTCCTTGAGGTCCCACTTGATGGCTTCGAGGTCCGGATCGACGGTCTGGTAGTCGGAGCAGTAGATCTCGATCCGGTGACCATCGGGGTCGAGGATGTAGAGAAAGAAGGCGTTGGAGATGCCATGCCGCCCCGGCCCGCGCTCGATGTTGGCCACATATCCGGTGGTCGACATCAGATCGAGCAGGTCGATGATGTTCAGGGGCGTCGGCACCCAGAAGGCGGTGTGGTGCAGGCGTGGGCCGAGACCGTTGGTGAAGGCGATGTCATGCACGCCGCCCTTGCGATGGGTCCAGGCGGCCCAAAGCCGTTTCGACTCCGCGTCCTCGGTGTATTCCGTCACCCGGAAGCCGATCTCGTTGTAGAAGGCAACAGCGGCGTCCACGTCCGGCACGAAACAGTTGAAGTGGTCGATGCGGAGTGGCTTCACACCCTTGTAGAGCGCGTATTTCTGATGGATCGGCGCGAGACGATCCATCTTGTGGTAGAATTCGACAGGCATCCCGAGATGGTCATGCGTCGCCAGCGTCCGGCCCTGATACGGCCGCTCGACCCAGGTGCAGGCATGGCCCCGCGCCGTGAACCACGCTTCTGCCTTGTCGAGGCATTCCTCGTCGAAGACCTTGAAGGACAACGCCTTCACATGCGCGGCGTCCGACTTGTGCAGAACCATGCAGTGATGGCCGCGCTCCTCCATCGCCCGCAGGTAGACGGTGCTCTCGTCCTCGTCGGTGATCTGGAGGCCCAGCGTATCGACGTAGAAGCGCTTGGACGCGGCGAGGTCCGTCACGCCGAAATCGACATGGCTCAGACGGATGATGTTGAAAGGCGGGTAAAGGTTCGGGGCGGGAATGGGCATGGCGGTCTCCGTATCGGATGCGAAGGGATCGGGGGAGCTGGTCCGGGCTTGTCAGTCCTGTAGGGCAGCCCGCGCGGACGCATATTTCGCGGTCAGCCGCGCCCGGGTGTCCTCCTGCAACAAGGATAACCGAACCGGATCGGCGTTGTCGTCCAGGTCGGCGTGCTTGACGATCCGCGCATGCGCATCGCTCTTGACGCGGGTGTAATAGGACTCCGACGTCTCCCCCGCGCGGCGGGTCAGCGCGTCGACGGCATGGGCGATCTCCGGGCCGAATTGTGTCCCGATCTCGCCCAGAGTCACCGCCGTGTCCTCGACCACGTCATGCAGAAGTGCCACGACACGCGCGGTGTCCGCATGCGGCCCTTCCGGCACCCGCGCGGCGACCCGCGCGACATGCCCGATGTAAGGTGCACCGGCCTTGTCCACCTGTCCTGCGTGGGCGGTCAGGGCCAGTTCGAAGGCGTCTCCAATTAGTCCCATCTCAGCCTCCCAATTTCGGAATCTTGTGACCGGTGCGAGGGAAGGAGACGTTCACCGTCTCCATGTAGAAGTCGAAGGACCAGTCGCCGCCGTCACGGCCGATGCCGCTGGCCTTCACGCCACCAAAGGGCGTCGGCAGGTGGCGGATGTTCTCGGAGTTCACCCACATCATCCCGGCCTGCAAGTCGTCCGTCATGCGCATGGCGCGGCCAAGATCGTTGGTCCAGAGATAGGCGGCGAGGCCATATTGCACGTCATTGGCTAGGCGCAGCGCCTCTTCCTCGTCCCTAAAGGGGATCGCGGTCAGCACGGGGCCGAAGATTTCCTCCTGCGCGATGGCCATGTCATTGGTCGCTTGTGTGAAGAGAGTCGGCGCGACGTAGCAGCCTTCCGTCCCCACCTTGCCGCCACCGGCGGCGATCGTCGCACCCTCGGCACGGGCCTTGTCCATGTAGGACAGGACCTTGGCCTCGTGCTCGGGATGGATCAGCGGGCCGACAACCGTTTCCGGGTCGAGCGGATGGCCAACCTTGATGCGCTTCGCCGCCTGGGCAACGCGCTGACAGACGTCGTCGTAAATGCTTTCCTGCACCAGAAGACGCGAGGACGACGTGCAGCGCTCTCCGTTCAGCGAGTAGATCATGAAGACGGCGGCATCCACCGCGCGGTCGATGTCGGCATCGTCGAAGACGATGACCGGGTTCTTGCCGCCCAGCTCGAAATGCACCCGCTTCAGCGTCGCCGCGCCCTGCGCCATGATCATGGAGCCGGTGCGGCTTTCTCCGACGAAGGCGATGGCCTTGATGTCCGGATGCTCGGTCAGCCGCTTGCCCGCATCCTCGCCGAAGCCGTTGACCACGTTCAGCACGCCCTTGGGCAGGCCGGCTTCCTCGGCAATCTCCACCAGCAGCTTCGCCGTCATCGGCGAGAATTCGGCGGGCTTGTGCACCACCGTGCAGCCGGAGGCCAGCGCCGGGGCGATCTTCCACGTGGACAGCATGAAAGGCGTGTTCCAGGGCGTGATGACCCCCACCGGGCCGATGGGGCGCTTCGAGGTGGTGTTCATCTGCGTCGGCGTGCGCGTCACCGCGCCGTCCTCCGCGCCCGGTGCCTGATCGGCGAAGTAGCGGAAGTTGGCCGCGCCGCGGATCGCCGCCTTCGACATGAAGCGCAGCGCCTGTCCGGTGTCCATGCACTCGGTGAAGGCGATTTCCTCGGCCCGCGCCTCGATGGCCTCCGCGACCTTGATGAGGATCTTGCGCCGCTCCGCGCCGGGGGTCTTCGACCAGCCCGGGAAAGCCGCCTTCGCTGCCGCCACAGCCGCGTCGATATCCGCTTCTGCGCCCCGTGCAACCTGTGCCAGCACCGTCAGATCGACGGGCGAGACGGTTTCGAAGGTCGCGCCAGACGCCGCAGGCACCGAAGCGCCGCCGATATGGTTCATCACGCCCCCTTCGGCAAAGCGGGCCATATAGTCCCGCGCCCTGGCGATATTGCTTTCAAGCGTCATGTCTCAGTCCTCTTTCTGCTCCGGCGTCGGTTCGTCCCCTTGGGGCGAGAGCCGGGCGTGGATCGGCGTGTCTTTCCAGCTGAGCGTCGGGTCTGACACCCGGATGTCCAGCGACAGGGCGAAATGCGGCTCGGCAAGCCGCTCCGAGAGCACCTCCTGCGCTGCAGCAAAGATCCGGTCTCCCGCCGCCTTCAGGACATCTGTCGTCCGGCCTGCGCCGACGGACAGGGTCATCGCGGCGAAATCATTCTCCACCAGCCCGTCCGCAACAATGCACACATCCGCCCGGTGCGCCCGCACCCGGATGCCGGCCAGGGGAAAGATCCCCGCAGTGGTCATCGCCCCGTGCGCCGCGCGGCACAACCGTTCGACGACCTCCGGCGCGAGCCCCGGCGAATACTCGATGGACAGATGCGGCATGACTCTCCCCCCTCTTTCTCTTCACATGTTAAACACTGTGCCGGTTGTCAATCCTTAACATGTGAAGTACACCTTCGGCATTCCGGAGGGTACCGTTCCATGCAGACACGCCAGACGGCTTCCAGCACCGCGCTCGCCCGCACCCGGCGTACCCTGCCGATGGCGCTGTTGCGGGCGCGGGAAACGGTCATGGAACAATTCAGGCCCATGCTGAACCGGCTCGACGTGACCGAGCAGCAATGGCGCGTGCTGCGCGTTCTGGACGAGGCCGACCGGATGGACGCCACCGAGCTTGCCACCCGCGCCGCGATCCTCGCGCCGTCTCTCTCCCGTATTCTCAAATCGCTCGAAGCCCGAGGGTTCATCGCGTCGGGCAAGGACGCCGCCGACCGCCGCCGCACCCTCATCAGCCTCACCGAGACCGGCGCCCGTTTCTTGGCCGACGCCTCTCCCGAAAGCGCCGAAATTTACGCTCGGATCGAGGCGCAGGTCGGGAAGGACGCCATCGAAACGCTCCTGGACCAGATCGAAACGCTCATCGACAGGATGAACACCGGGCAGTGAGGCCGCGTCCTGCCTCGCGTACCCGGACCGCCCCCTCGTGTTGACAGCCCATACCCCGCTGAGTACCGATTGAAGTCTCCGCGTCGCCATCGGCCCCCCCTGTTCCGGCAGGCACAGTGCCGGGCTGGACGCTGTGGGTGACAAGGAAGGGGAGAGCCGCGTCATGTCCGGGAAAACCAGGAAGGTGATCATCACCTGTGCCGTGACCGGCTCCATCCACACGCCATCCATGTCGCCGCATCTGCCGATGACACCGGAAGACATCGCGGATGCCGCCATCGGGGCCGCGGAGGCGGGTGCGGCGATCATCCACCTGCATTCACGCAGGCCCGATACCGGCCTGCCGGACCAGTCCATCGACGCCTACAGGAACATCCTGCCGGTCATCAAGCAGCGCACCGGCGCGGTGCTGAACATCACCACCGGCGGCTCGGCGCTGATGACGACGGAGGAGCGGCTCGGGCCGGCCCTGCATTACAAGCCCGAGGTGGCCAGCCTCAACATGGGCAGCATGAACTTCGGCCTCTACCCGATGCTGAAGCGGTACAAGGACTTCCGGTACGATTGGGAAGAAGAGTACCTGCGCGGCTCCGACGACCGCGTGTTCAAGAATACCTTCAAGGACATCGAGACCATCCTGACGAAATGCGCCGACAATGGCACGCGCTTCGAGGTGGAGTGTTATGACATCGGGCACCTCTACACCTGCAAGCACTTCGTCGACCGGGGCCTGATCAAGGCACCGCTGTTCATCCAGTCCGTCTTCGGCATTCTCGGCGGGATCGGACAGCATCCGGAAGACGTGATGCACATGAAGCGCACGGCGGACCGGCTGTTCGGCGATCAATACCAATGGTCCGTGCTGGGCGCGGGAGCGAAGCAAATGCAGATCGCGGCGCAGTCCGTGATGCTGGGCGGCCACGTGCGCGTCGGGCTGGAGGACTCGCTCTGGCTGGGCCGGGGCATGCTGGCGGAAAGCAACGCGGCGCAGGTCACCTTTGCAAGGAAGATGATCGAGGACCTCGGGCTGGAGGTCGCTACGCCGGATGAGGCGCGCGAGATGCTGGAACTGAAAGGGAGCCATGATGTCAACTTCTGACACGCTGATCGCTGAGCGCACGGGCAACGTCCTGCGCCTGACGATCAACCGACCGGAAAAGCGCAACGCCATCAACGACGAGACCATCCTCGCCCTGACGGCCGCCTTCAGGGAAGCCTCGCAGGATACGGAGATCCGTGTCATCGTGCTGACCGGCGCGGGCGAGAAGGCCTTCTGTTCCGGGGCCGATCTGGGCGGCGGTGTGTTCGCCTTCGATTATTCCGAGCCGAAATCGAACTATGCCGACATGCTCCGCGCCGCCCGGCTCTGCACCGTGCCGGTGGTCGGCCGGATCAACGGCTTCTGCCTCGCGGGGGGCATGGGGCTGCTGGCAATCTGCGACGTGGCGATTGCCGCCGACACCGCGAAGTTCGGCCTGCCGGAAGTCAAGGTCGGCCTCTTCCCGATGCAGGTCGCCGCGCTTCTGCAACGCATGATCCCGCCCCGGATGTTCGCAGAAATGTGCTACACCGGCGAGATGATCGACGCAGCCGAGGCGCAGGCTGTGGGTCTGGTCAACGCCGTTGTCGCCCCGGACGCCCTGGATGCCAAGGTGGACGAGATGGTCGCCCGCATCTCGGCCAATTCCCCGACGGCGATCCGGCGCGGGAAATACGCGCTCGCGGCAACCGCGGGCATGGCGCCGGAACAGGCTCTGGCGCACATGGAGGCGCAGGCAGGCCTGATGTCGCTGACCGAGGACGCCCGCGAAGGTATGACGGCCTTTACCGAAAAACGCAAACCGCAGTGGACCGGCCGCTGAGCCGAACCGGGCCTCACCAACAGGAGCCGCAAGATGAAGATCACCCGCGCAGGCAGCGCCCCCTCGAAACCAGGTCCGGGAGAGTGGTTCACCGGACAGGTGCGCATGGACCCGCTGTTCCAGGCCGAAGCCCCGGGCCGGGCCGCAGGCGCGCATGTGACCTTTGAACCCGGTGCCCGCACCGCATGGCACACCCACCCCGCCGGTCAGACGCTGATCGTCACCTTCGGCCGGGGCCGCGTTCAGCGCGAGGGCGGTCCCGTCGAAGACATTCACCCCGGCGACGTCGTCTGGTTTCCTGCCGGTGAGAAACACTGGCACGGCGCCGCGCCCGACACCGCCATGAGCCATATCGCCATTCAGGAGGTCGTCGACGGCTCTGCCGTGACCTGGCTCGATCACGTCACCGACGCCGAATACGCGGGCTGACGAGACCCGCAGTTTGATGACCCGGCGGCGTCCGGGCCGGAGGATCTGACCATGGACTTCACCATCTCCCCCCGCATCGAGGACTTCCGCGTCCGCATTGCGCGGTTTGTCGAGGACGAGATCATTCCGCTGGAAGCGGATCGTGCCAACTACGACCCGCATGAGAACATCCGCAAGGACGTGCTTCACGGTCTGCGCGAGAAGGCGAAGGCGGAGGGGCTCTGGTGTCTTCAGCTGAAAAAGGAGACCGGCGGGCAGGAACTCGGCATTCAGGGCATGGCGGTCTGCTACGAGGAGATGAACCGCTCGATCTTCGGACCCTGCGTGTTCAATGCCGCCGCGCCCGATGACGGCAACATGCAGGTTCTGGAGAAGGTCGCGACCGAGGCGCAAAAGGCCGAATGGCTCCAGCCCATCGTGCGCGGCGACGTGCAGTCGGCCTTCGTGATGACCGAACCGGCCCCCGGCTCCGGCTCCGATCCGGGCGGCATGATGCTGACCAGGGCCGAAAGGCGCAATGACCGCTACATCGTCCGCGGCCGCAAGTGGTTCATCACCGGCGCGGAAGAGGCCGAGCATTTCATCCTGATCGCCCGCACCTCCGACGATCCGCGCAGGGGGCTGTCGGCCTTCCTGCACCGCAAGGACACCCCCGGGTTCCGCATCGAGCGCCGCATCCCGATCATGGGACCGGAGGAGCATGGCGGGCATTGCGAGGTCGTCTACGAAGACATGGAAATCCCCGCCGAGAACCTCCTGATGGAGGAAGGCGACGGGCTGAAGCTCACCCAGATCCGCCTTGGACCGGCCCGGCTGACCCATTGCATGCGCTGGTTGGGGCTGGCGAAACGCTGCGTCGAGTTCGCGTCGGAGTATGCACAGAACCGTTTTGCGTTCGGCGAGCGCCTGTCCCAGCGCGAGAGCGTGCAGATGATGATGGGCGATCTCGCGATGCAGATCGAGATCGGCCGTCTGCTGGTGATGAAGGCGGCCTGGGAACTGGACCGCGGCAGTTATGCCCGCAAGGAGGTCTCGATGGCCAAGGTGCATGTGGCGAACGTCCTGCACAAGGCAGCCGACACCGCGATTCAGATCAACGGCGCTCGGGGGTATTCGAAGGACACGCCCCTGGAATGGATCTATCGCTACGCCCGCCAGGCTCGGCTCGTCGATGGCGCGGACGAGGTCCACAAGATGGTCTTGCACCGCAATGTCGAGAAGGAAGGTCGCGGCTTCTGGACATGGGACGTGCAGACATGACCCACGAACAGATGAATGACGAAAGACAGGCCTTCTGGGCGGCGCTGTCCGAAGCCGCTCCGGAGCTTGGTATCGAAGCAAGTCCGGGGTGGGAAAAGGAAATCGGTCTGTCCCGGGACGGTCGGGTGCGGATCAAGATGTCCCTGTCCCAGGACAAGACATCGGTCTACCTGGTGGCAAGGTCGGACGCGGCCCGTGACTGGGTGCTCGCCCATCTTGACGGTTTGGCCAAAGAGCTGCGCACCACAGTCGGCACAGCCAGCGGCGAGCCGGACAAGGGCCGATGGTTTCGCAAGGACAATGCCAAGGCCTGTGTCACCGTGCGCAGGCAGTGGCCGGAGGCGATCCGCTGGCTGCGGGCACAACATGCGACGTTCAAATCAGCCATAGCGGTCTTGGAGGGGACATGACTCCCGACTTCGATCCGGCGCGTCTGGAGGCGTTCCTTGCCGCGCAGTTCGGAGAAAAGGCGGCGATGCAGGTCCAGCGCATCGCCGGGGGCCAGTCGAACCCGA
The DNA here is from genome assembly GCF_049803835.1 of Tropicibacter sp. S64. Classification (NCBI taxonomy): domain Bacteria; kingdom Pseudomonadati; phylum Pseudomonadota; class Alphaproteobacteria; order Rhodobacterales; family Roseobacteraceae; genus Tropicibacter; species Tropicibacter sp. S64. The sequence goes on from NZ_JBNAGK010000001.1 coordinate 454,532, forward strand.
CCTATTTCGTCACCTGGGGCAATCAAAGAATGGTCCTGCGCAAGCAGCCCAATGGCCCGATCCTGCGCGGCGCCCATGCGGTGGACCGCGAGTTCCGCGTGATGTCCGCGCTGCACCCTGCGGGCGTGCCGGTGCCGCGCCCCGTGATGTTTTGCGATGATCCCGACGTGCTCGGTACGCCTTTCTACCTGATGGAGCGGGTCGAGGGCCGGGTGTTCCCGGACGGGGCGCTGACCGACGCCAGGCCGGAGGAGCGCCCCGCGCTCTGGATGGGCCTCGCCGATGCCATGGCGAAAATGCACGCCGTCGTCCCGGGCGATGTTGGCCTCGGCGATTTCGGCAAGCCGGGCAACTACTTCGCACGGCAGATTGGCCGCTGGTCCCGACAATGGGAGGAAAGCTCGCACCCGCCGATTCCCGAGCTGGACGAATTGGCGCACTGGCTCCGGGAGAACCAGCCGCTGGACGACGGGCATGTCAGTCTCGCCCATGGCGATTACCGGATGGGCAACGTGTTGTTCCACCCGACGGAGCCCCACGTCGTCGCCATCCTCGACTGGGAACTCTCGACGCTTGGCCATCCGCTGGCCGACCTCGGGTATTGCTGCATGGCCTGGCATTCGAGCCCCGACGAATACGGCGGGCTCCTCGGATTGGACCGTGCTGCGTTGAACCTGCCGTCCGAGGAGGATTTCGTCGCCCGCTACAGGGCTGCGAGCCCCGGACTGGCGCCGCCGATGCCCTTTCACAAGGCCTTTGCCCTCTTCCGCTTCGCGGTGATCTGGGTCGGCATCGCGGACCGGGTCAAGGCGGGCACAGCCGCAGGGGCGCAATCCCCGGACGGCATGGCCGCGAAATTCGCACGGCGCGGGATCGAAGTCATCGAAGGCAGGCACTGACAGGAAGGACATCCGACCGGTCGGCATCGTCGGCGCGGGCACCATGGGCATCGGCGTCATGATCACCTGCATCAGGCGGGCCTTTCCGTTATGCTGGTGGATCGCAGCGTGGACGCTTGTTGGTGCGGCAGAATAACAGGCGAAACACCTGGATCGGCAGGTCGATACGGGTTGGATCACGCAGAAACAGCCGGATTCTGCGCAGTATTTGATGCGCGGCGCGATCGAGACGGCGGCATTGAGCGACACCGTCAGGCCCTTTCTCATCGCGCCCGCGCAGGAACGGGGGCAGCCGACCGGCAGGCCGCGACGAGTCTTGGCTGCACTCGGGAACAGATGGACAGACACGGGGTCCGGACGGATCGGACCGGGACGGCCGCCGCCTCTCCTGACGCAAGCCACCGTCAGGAATTGCGGGCCAATCGGAAGCGGATAAAACGCACCTTATGGATCGAGTGACGCTGGTCTTGAGGACTCGAATCTGCGTCTTGCGTCGAGGGCATCTGGAGGCATCCTCCAGATCGCTGTTCCGCGATGCCCCCAAGCCGGGGGATTCCATGCGTCATGGCCGGACCGCTTCGGACAAATCCCCAACCGCAAAACCCTTCAAACAAGGGCTTTCCGGATGTCTCTAACCATGTTCGGAGAGGAAAGTGGTGCCGCTGAAGGGACTCGAACCCCCGACCCCATCATTACGAATGACGTGCTCTACCAGCTGAGCTACAGCGGCCCTGGTGGCGGGCTATTAGCAAACAGCCCGCCGCATGGAAAGGGCTATTTTGCCCGTTCGGGTTCCGCGTCGATCACCTCCGCATCCTCCGGTTCCGTCATCTCGGGCGCCGGGGCGGGTTTGGCAGGGTCGGCGACCGGGACGGGGGCTTTCGAGTGGTCCTCGATCGCGCCCACGATCAGCGGCAGCATCTCCGCGCCAGCCGGCAGGACGACCTCCGACTGAGGCGGCTTGGTCCAGCTCAGCGTGTCGAAGGCCCCGCAGTTGGAGCAGAGCGGCGTCCATTCCGCGTGGATCGTGTGGCAGTTGTCGCAGACCCATTGCGGGCCGCGCGGGGCGGTCAGCGCCTTGGCGAGGAAGCCGCGCACCACGGCGTCCGCCGCGCCTTCGCCCTTCTCGATGGCGGCCATGATCGCCAGCACCCGGGCGTCCGGATCGCTCTCCATCAGATCGCCCAGGGCGCGGCGCGCCTCCGGGAAGTTCTCCGCCGCGAGGTTCAGTTCCGCCTTGAGCAGCCTGGTCTCGCGGTGTTCCGGCTTGATCGAGGTCAGCGCGGTGAAGCGCTTGACCCGCTGCTCCGGTGTCTCGTTCGGTTCGATTGCGGCAAAGGCGGCGGCGAGATCCGGGTGCGGGTGCACCTCCCATGCCTTCTTGAGAATGCGGATCGCGTTCTTCTTGCGGTTCTGCGCGATATAGCCCTTCGCCGCCATGGCCGCCGCGGGGATCAGGTCGGGCGAGGCCTTGTTGGCCTTGATCGCCGCCTCGGCCGCAGCCGCGCTGGCGGCGTCGTCCTTGATTTCCTGTGCCTCGGAGAGCGCCAGCACCGCGTCGCGTCGCTTGAACACATCGCGCGGCAGCGTGCCGGTCTTCAGTTTGGTTTCCAGCGTCTTGCGCGCGCCGACCCAGTCGGAGCTTTCCGCTTGCAGGCGCAGCAGCGTGTCCTGCACCTCCACATGCTTCGGCTTGATCGCAAAGGCACGCTCCGCCAGTTTCAGCGCCGTGTCGGTGTCGCCGGTGGCCAGCTTCTGCTTCATCAACCCGCGCACGCCGACGAACCGGGTGTTCTCGTCCTTCAGCAGGCGCTTGTAGACCTCCTCGGCCTTCTTGGTATCTCCCACCATCTCAGCCGCCTGCGCGGTGATCAGGTTGGTCAGGTCCGGACGGTTCAGGTACTTGTCCGCCTTCGTCGCCTTCGCCATGGCCAGGCGGCCCTCGCCGGAGGCCAGCGCCATGAGGCCCTCGGAGAGCGCCTGGAACCCCTTGCGTTCGCGGTTGCGGTCGAAATAGCGGCTGAGCGCGGTTTCATCGCCGTTGATCCACTTGAGTACCGCGATGACGAGGCCGAAGACCTTGAAGAACAGCCAGACCAGAACCACCAGCACGGTGGCTGCAATCACCGATTGCAGCGGTCCGAGGGTGTATTCGGTCCCGGCAACGGTGATCTGCACGCCGCCGGAGCTTTCCATGAGGTAGCCGGCGCCAAGGGTCAGGGCCGCGACCAGCGCGACGAAAACGACAATCTTGATGAGTGACCAGAGCATTTCGTGACCCTTATTGCTTATTCAAGTCTTGGGCGAGCGTCTGCGCCGCGGCGAGCACGTCCCGGCGGGCCTCGGCGCGCGCGGTCCAGTCGGACAGCACCGCTTGTGCTTCGGCGGGCAGCGCCGCGAGTTCCGTCAGCGCGGCATCCAGGTCCCCGGCCTTCACGTCGGCTTCGGCACGGGACAGCACGGCGTCCGGGTCGTCGCCTTCGCGCGGCTGCGTGGAGCGTGCGCCCAACTGCGCCGAGAGGAAACTGGAGAATCCGCCGCCGCCCTCGCCGCTGTCGGCCTTGCGGGCCGCAGCCAGCGCGTCGCGGGCGACATCGGGGAAGTCCGTGGCCAGCGCGGTCAGCGTCACCACGCCCTCTTCGGCATGGGCGCTCAGCACCTCGGGCACGGTCACGCCATTGCCGGTCAGCACCGTCAGCGGCGCGGCAAAGGGCTTGCCCTCCTGCGCCAGCGCGATGACCTCGGCGGCGGCGCCCCGGCTCGCGGCCAGTGTCGCCTGATCCTCGGCATCGGCATTGGCGGCAAGAGCCTTCTCTGCCATCGCCATGATCTCAGCCTTCTGCTCCTCGACCGCCTGTTTCTGGGCGGTGATCGCACCGCGCAGCTCATCGAGTTCGCGTTCATAGGCGGCAATCGCCTCCGGACCCACCGCATCGGCCACCGGGGCCTTCTCGACGGCGGTCAGGCGGCTGTCGAACTGCGCGAGACTCTCCTCCAGCTTCGACTGCCCGTCCCTGAGGCCGCTCAACCCGTCTTCGACCCCCGCGACGGAGGTGGACAAGGGGCCAAGGTCGATGATGCCGATGGCCTTCTGCGCCTCGGCGAGCTCTGCCTGCAACTTGGCGATCTGCTCGGACTGCGCTTCGATGGTGGCGCGGGCCTCTTGTTCGAAGGCGCTCTGTTCCTCGCCGCCGAACAGGTCCAGCTGTGCCGCGCCGAAACCCAGCGCCGCCGCGACAAGCCCGCCGAGCACGGTCGGGACAAAGCCGCCCTTGCGTTCGATGATCTTCTCCTGAACCACGGTGGTCGGGGCGGCGGGGGTCTCGCGGACCGGCTCGACCTTCTCCGATGCCATGTCGTCCGTGGTCTCCTCGTCCACCACTTCCGCCGCGCCGGTGGCATTGCTCACGTCGTCCGAGAGCGTCTCCGGACGGACCAGCGTGTCCGCAGGGGCCTCCGGCAATGCCAGATCCCGCGTCGCGCCCTCGCTTTCGCCCTCCAGCACCTCCGCCTCGGAGGTCACAGCTTCAACGGCCACAGGGTCGGAGGCCTCCTGCGCGGGCGCCGCTTCGATGCTGTCGTCCGATGCGGCAACGGTCTCGTCTCCGGCGCCGCCCGTCACGGTGTCCGTCATCTCTTCGGGTTTGGCATCATTCTCCCCGGTCTGATCCGAGGGCTTGTTGGACTTTGCCTTTGCCACGTGTCGTCACCCTTTCACTTGCCCCGTGTGTCCGTCGCGGGCACGCCGGTCATGGCCTTCAACTGTCAACCGATTCCCCGGGAGTTTCCAGCAATTCCAGAACAGCCGTCTGCATCGCGTCGGAATCGGGTCGGCTTGCGATTGTCTGTCTTCTTATATGAAGCGCGGAGAGGGGCTTGACCACAGCCGGACTGAGACCCGCGACAAGAAGCGGCGCTTTAATCGGCAATCTGGCGAAAAGCGCGGCGGTTCTCGGCGAGTAGAGCGGTGCGATAACGGGAATTTTTCCCGCCAATGCGGTCAGCGCCTCTTCTGTGGGCGGGATCTCCGGCTGGTCGTAGATCACGGCCTCCGTCACGTCCAGCCCCTCGGCGCTGAGGCGCTCGGCGATATTGCCCCGGCTGTGGGTGCCATGGACGTGCAGCCATTGGCCTTCGGGGCGCTCTTGCGACATCCGCGCGATCAACGCCTCTGCATCGCCCTGCGCGGACTGCGCTTCCATGCCGGACTCCGATGCGGCCCGCGCGGTGGCGTCGCCCACCGTCACGCAGGGCAGGTCCCGACGCCCGCTCCGCGCGATCCAGAGCCGCACGCCGTTGGCGGAGGTGAAGATCAGCCCGTCGAGGCCCTCCTGCGCGGGCATGTCGCCTGTCGAGGCGACCCCGATCAACGGGGCATAGACCTCCCGGAACCGCGCGCCCTTGTCCCGCAGCGCCCGCACCACGCCCTCCGCCTGCGCCCTCGGGCGGGTCATCAGAAGGATCGGCAGCGGGCTCTGCATCGGCGCTCCGGGATTGTGAGGCGGCTTTGGCGGTGGTACTCGGCAGGGCAGGGTAAGGCAATGGAAAGACGGATGGACCGTTTCCCGCTCATTCTGGGCATCGAGAGCAGTTGCGACGATACCGCCGCCGCATTGGTGAGCGGGCGGCAGGTTCTGTCCTCCGTGGTCATGGGCCAGAACGCGCTGCATGCGGATTTTGGCGGCGTCGTGCCGGAAATCGCGGCGCGGGCGCATGCGGAGCGCCTCGACCTCTGCGTCGAGCAGGCCTTGCAGGAGGCAGGCGTGCCGCTGCAGGAGATCGACGCCATCGCCGTCACCGCCGGGCCGGGGCTGATCGGAGGGGTGCTGTCGGGCGTGATGCTGGCAAAGGGGCTGTCCGCCGGTTTGGGCAAGCCGCTGATCGGCGTGAACCACCTTGCAGGCCATGCGCTGACGCCCCGCCTCACCGATGGCCTTGTGTTCCCCTACCTGATGCTGCTCGTCTCCGGCGGCCATTGCCAGTTCCTGACCGTCTCCGGCCCGCAGGCGTTCACCCGCCTCGGCGGCACGATCGACGATGCCCCGGGCGAGGCCTTCGACAAGACCGCGCGTATCCTCGGCCTGCCGCAGCCGGGCGGGCCGTCGGTTGAAGCCGCGGCGAAGCAAGGCGATGAAAAGCGGTTCCGTTTTCCGCGCCCGCTGCTCGACCGCGACGGCTGCGACATGTCCTTCTCCGGGCTGAAGACCGCCATCCTGCGCCAGCGCGACGCGCTGATCGCGGAGCAGGGGGGGCTGACCGGGCAGGACCGCGCCGACCTTTGCGCCGGGTTTCAGGCCGCCGTGCGCGATGTGCTGACGGAGAAGACCCGTCGCGCGATTGCCCTCTACCAAGGTGAAAACCCTGTCAAACCGGCCCTCGCGGTTGCCGGAGGGGTGGCCGCGAACATGGCTTTGCGCGGGGCGCTGGAAACCCTCTGTGCCCAGACCGGCCTCACGTTTACCGCCCCGCCGCTGCGTCTGTGCACCGACAATGCGGCGATGATCGCCTATGCCGGGTCCGAACTCTTCGCGCTTGGCGAGACCTCCGACATGACCCTCGCCGCCCGCCCGCGCTGGCCGCTCGACAAACGCGCCGCGCCCCTCGTCGGCTCCGGCAAGAAGGGGGCGAAGGCATGAACGTCGCCGTGCTCGGCGGCGGCGCCTTCGGCACCGCGCTCGCCATCGCCATCGGGCAGACCCGCACCGTGACCCTCTGGGCGCGGGACAGCCGCCACTTGCAGGAGCACCGCGAAAGCGCGCGCCTGCCGCAGGCCATGCTGCCGCCAAACGTCACCGTCACCGGCGATCTGCCGCAGGCGCTGGATCACGATACACTGCTGTTCTCCATGCCGATGCAGGCGCTCAGCCCGTTTGCCGACGCCATCGGAGACCCGCTGACGGGCAAGGCGCTCGTCGCCTGCTGCAAGGGCATCGACCTGAACACCCTCACCGGCCCCGCGGCCATCCTCGCTGCCAAATGGCCGGAGGCGGTCCCCGCCATCCTCACCGGCCCCAGTTTCGCCGCCGACATCGCGCGGGGGCTGCCCACCGCGCTGACCCTCGCCTGTGCAGACGAGACGCGCGGCGAGACGTTGCAAAAGCAGCTGTCCACCCTCACCCTGCGGCTCTACCGCACCGCGGATGTCACCGGCGCGGAGCTGGGCGGGGCGCTGAAGAACGTCATCGCCATCGCCTGCGGGGCCTGCATCGGGGCGGGGCTGGGAGACAGTGCCCGTGCCGCGCTGATGACCCGGGGCTTTGCCGAGATGACGCGCCTCGCGGCTCTCCTCGGTGCGAAACCGGAGACCCTTGCGGGGCTCTCCGGCCTTGGCGATCTGACGCTGACCTGCACCTCCGACCTGTCACGCAACTTTCGCTACGGTCTGGCGTTGGGGCAGGGCGACGCCTTCGATCCGGCCATCACCGTCGAAGGGGCCGCCACCGCCCGCGCCGTCGCCCGCCTCGCCGAACAGAAGGGTTTGCCCTTGCCCGTCTGCACCGCCGTCTCCCGGCTCACGTCCGGAGATCTCACCGTTCCGCAGGCCATGGAGGCCCTGCTCTCTCGCCCCCTCAAGGAGGAATAACACATGCTCATCGCCCTCATCGCCCACGACAAGCCCGACGCGTTGCAGACCCGCAAGGACAACCGCGACGCTCACCTCGCCTATATCGAGGCCACCGGCGTGGTGAACCAGGCCGGGCCGCTGCTCGATGAGGCAGGCGAGATGTGCGGCAGCCTCGTGATCCTCGACGTGACCGACATGAGTGCGGCGCAGGACTGGGCCGCGAACGATCCCTATGCCAAGGCCGGGCTTTTCGCCGACGTGACGCTGACCCCGTGGAAGCGGGTCATCGGCGGATGAGATACTGGATCTTCAAGTCCGAGCCGGAGACCTGGGGCTGGGACGACCAGCTGGCCAGGGGCGATGCGGGCGAGGAATGGAACGGCGTGCGCAACTACCAGGCGCGCAACTTCATGCGGGAGATGAATGTCGGGGATCGCGGCTTCTTCTATCACTCGCAGAAGGAGCGGGCGATCGTCGGCAGCGTCGAAGTCATCACAGAATCGCACCCGGACAGCACCACGGACGACGACCGCTGGGACTGCGTCGACATCAGGGCTCTGGAGACGGCGAAGACGCCAGTGACACTGGACCGGATCAAGGCCGACCCTCGGCTTGCGGAGATGGTCCTTGTCAGGAACTCCCGCCTCTCGGTGCAGCCTGTGACAGCGGAAGAATGGCGGATCCTCTGCGATCTGGCCGGGCTTTCCGCCTGACCGCGCCGGTGCCACTCGAACTTAGCGGACGGCGTCCGTCGCCTCGCTGAACTTGCGCAGCAGAAACTGGTAGGACGGCAGGTCCCGGATGGCGATGGCACGGAGAATTGACTGCCGCGCCTCGTCGCTCTGGCCCATGTCGTGCAGGAATTCCGCCCTGACGGCCAGGAAGCCGGGCGTCTCCCCAAGCGTCCCGGACAACGCCGTCAGCTCCTCGAAACACGCCTCCCGGAAGATGCTCCGGCGCAGCTTGTAGAGGAAGGCAGGGCGGTGGGCGACCGGGAACAGGTCGCGGTATTTGCAATAGATCGCGAAGGCCGTGGCGGGTTTGCGCGCGACTATGGCGTTGGCGATGGTCTGCGGGCGCGCCTCGCCGAAACGGCGGGCAGCGCGGATGCTGTGGGCGATGGCCTCCGCATCGCCGGTCAGGCAGGCGTCGAAGATGCGTTCCAGCGTCTTCGTCCGGGTCACGCATTTGACGCTGCCGTGACCGAGGTTATCGAGCCGCACCAGACGCGCGTCGATCACCGCCATGATGCGCTCGGCACTTTCCCGGTCTCCGGCGTCGTGCGGATCGCAGGCAAGGATATTCAGCGCGGCACCATCCCCGGCGGCGATCTCCATGCCGTGGTTCAGGGCCGGGTCGAAATACTGCGTGAAACGGCGGTCGGCGATGACGTCCGGGTCGATGGAATACTGCGGCGAGAAGGACAGCGCCACGTCGAGCCGGAAATCCCGCCCGTATTTCAGCACGGCCCAGGCGCCCATGCTGAAGCCATAGCCGATGCGCCGCTCCGCGCTGTCGAGGAGCGGGCCGGCGGCGTTCAGCGCCGACCGGACGGAGGCTTCCGGATACCAGTTCTGCCGCTTTCCGACGAAGCCGATGGCGGGCAGGTCCAGCTTGCCGATCGGCTCCCCGGCCCAGATCGTCGGCTGAGGGTAGGGGCGCATCATCATTTCGCCGAAGGTCACGATCAACGCGTCGGTCCGGCTGCCGGGCTGGTGGATGCACTGGAGGTGCGCGTCCTCGTAGAGCAGGCTGTTCGTCATGCGGTCTTTCGCCCTGTGCTGGTGCGGTGCGGGCAACGGCGCGACTGACTGGCCCGGCGCTGCCTGACAGGGTGCTTAGGACCTTCCCGGGGCGGGGACAAGATCGGCCGAGGCCACCCCGTCATCCATGGCAAGGCCCCGCACCTCGCGGCACGGGGCCCTGTCGATCCGTCGGATCAGCGGCTCAGAGTTTGCCGATGGTCCAGAAGAAGGTCTCGCCCGAACTGTCGTCGACACCGTCGTTATCGGTGCTGACCCAGGCGGTGCCGTCCTCGAAGATGGCCAGCCCCTCGATCTTGTCGACCACGTAGCCGCCCTGGGCCTTCAGGTCCGGCAGCAGGTCGCGGACCTCTTCCTTCGACACCACCGGCAGATCGCCGCCCAGCGGGGCGGGCACCATCTCCGACGCCGGGATGCGGTAGATCTTCTTGGTCACCGCCGCCGCACCGATCTGGTTGTCCCGTTCGATCACGTAGACGTAGTCGCCATGCGCCACGATCTCCGAAAGGCCGACCCAGCCGGTCTCCGGCTCGGCCTTGGAATAGGCCACCACGCCCCATTCCTCGGTCTCAATGTTGTAGGCGACCAGCTTCACGCGGTTCTTGGGATCGTCCTTCCACTCCCGTTGAACCGCCATCCACAGGGTGTCGCCCAGCTTGGTGATGCCCTCGAGCCCGAAACGGGTCTCGTTGGCCAGCAGCTCCGCCGGGAGGCTGATCTCGTCCTTGATCTGGCCCTTGGCGTTCACGTGGTAGAGCGCATGCGGAACGAGGCGGTCGGTGCGGCCCTCGCTGGCGATCCAGAAGCCGCCTTCGCCGTCCAGCGTGATGCCCTCCATGTCGAGCTTCTGCGCGGGCTGGCCGGCACGCGTCACCGGCAGGGCGGAAACGATCCGCGCGGGGGTCTGTTTCGTGTCGACGGTGAAGATCGTCGGCTGGTAGCCGTAGAAGCTGTCGTTGACGAAGTAGATCAGACCGTCCTCGCCTGCGACCATGCCGGAGTTCGCGCCCCAGCCGATCAGCTCATCCGCACCGGCGGAAGTCAGCTGCGGGTAGGCCGCCGGGGCGTCCTGGTACTCGTACAGCATCACATGCGCCCGCACGCCGCCGTCCTCCACGAGGTCGGCCTCGTTGGCGGTGGCAAAGAGGTTGCGCTCGGGGATGGCGATGATGCCTTCCGGGGCGATGCCGGACGGCAGGACCTGTTTGAACACCGGGTTCGCCGGATCGGTCACGTCATAGACGGAGACGGTCGAGGAGCGCTCACCCAGCACGAAGGCATAAGGCACCCCGCCGAAGGTGGCGAATTCCATGCCTTCCGGCTCCACGCCCTTGGCATCGGACCGCTTGTCCGGGTAGTGCCCCGCCTGAATGATCGCGGTCTCGAAGTCGGAGCCGCTCTCGAACACTTCGGTGCCGTCCTTGCGGAACACGGTGATGGAGCGCGAGCCGCCGTCCATGTCGCCTTCGTTGGCGATCATGAAGTGCGTGTCGTCGAGCCACTGAACCCCGTCCGGCTCGCGCAGGCGGCCGGGCTGAGCATCGGTGAACAGCAGCGCGGCGCGCTCGTCCACGGTGTCGATGCGGGTCAGGTCGACGCTGCCTGCGGAGAAATGGCTCATCACGGTGCCATCGGCGCCGATCACCACCATCTCGTTGTTTTCCTGCATGGTCACGACGATCTCGCCGAGGCCGTTCACGTCCACGAACTCCGGTTCGGGATCTTCCGGCGCGATCTGCGCAAGGCCGGTCACGTCGATCCGCTGGATGTCGCAATCCATGGCGCCGTCGGTGATCGTCACCTTGCTGACCCAACCTGCCGGCATCTGGCCGACGCGGCCATCACCCGCGTCCTCGTCCCGCTCGTTCTCGATGGCGACGGCGATGAACGTGCCCGCCTCGTCATGCGCGGTGGAGTCCGGCTGGCCACCGAGGTCGCATTCCTGCCCGATCTCGCCGGTGGCGAGGTCCACGGACACGAGCTTGCCGCCCGGGTTTGTGTAGCTCTCGGAGGTGTTCACCGCGACATAGGCGGTATTGCCGATCACGGTGACGGAGGTCGGCTCGCCGCCCATGTCGGTGTTGCCCAGCGGCTTCGGAGCCTTCGGGTCGGTGATGTCAATGCGGCCGACCACGCCCAGCGGGCTGTCGGTGTAGATCAGCGTCATGCCGTCTTCCGACGCGGCAATGATCTCGGCGCTGCTCTCGCGGCTGGTGTCCGCGCCGTCTGCCATGTTCAGCGGCGTGGCAAAGCTGGCGATGCGGTTGAAGTTCATCTCGGCCTGGGCCGACCCGGCGATCAGCGCGGCGGCGCTGGTCATGGTAAGCATGCGGATCACGAAGGAATCCCCCTGTTGCTGCAATACCGGGTTGCTGTGGCGGGGAAAGGTAACAGGCGTGCGACGGTTCTGTGAAGGTTTTTGCACCGCCCGGGTCAGCCCCGGTGACAGGCTGCCGCCTGGTAAACGATGCCGGTATCGTCGAAGTAGAGCGTCTCGGCCGCCAGCATTCCGCGATGGTTGCGGTAGGTGAGGGTCAGCATCCCGAACCCGTCGAAGACGTCCAGAACCTCGAACCGCAAGTCCGGTTGCCTGTCCAGCGCCGCCGCCCAATAGGCCCGCAGCGCCGACTTGCCCCGGAGTTCGCCCTGTCCGACCAAGGCCAATGCCTTGTTCGAGCGGAACACGATGTCCTCTCGGTAATGCGCCATGATCCGGCCCAGGTCATGGCTGTTCCACCCGTCTTGCCAGTCCTGTGCAAACGCCTGCGCGTCCATTCCGTCCTCCCGAGTCGAAAAAGGTCAATATTAATGACCTTAACCATATCAAGATGTCGGGCAAAGGACTTGGTCCGCCCGTCCTTGCGCGGAGCAGCCCCGGCCTTGAGCCGGGGCCTCCTGATTTCGGGTCATGAGGTCCCGGGACAAGCGCGTCACTCCGCGAGGCTCTTGGCCAGCCGCATCAGCGTTACGGCCTCTTGCCGGTAGCCGAAAGGATCGTCACCCCGCGCCGCCGTCGCCGCCGCGATGGCGTCGTCATAGCTGAAGTCGCCGATCAGTTCGGAGCCCTGCAACAGCTGTCCGAACCCGGCGATTGCCACGGCGAATTGCGCATCCGGAAGCGGCGGCGTGTCCGCGAGGATCGGTGCCTCGATCAACGCGCTGGCGTCCTCGCCCGGTGCCTTGTAGCGCAGCCGCAGGAAGCCCAGTTCCTCCACCGGCCCACCCTCGGGTGCCGCGCCATAACGCAGGGGATCGGTCAGACGCGCGTCCGAGCCGGCCGGCGTGATCTCGTACAGGGCCGTGACCTGATGGCCCGCGCCGATCTCGCCGGCGTCCACCTTGTCATTGTTGAAATCCTCCCGTTTGAGCGCCCGCGTCTCGTAGCCGATCAGCCGGTATTCCGCGACCGCCGCCGGGTTCCACTCCACCTGGATCTTCACGTCGTCCGCAATCGGTACCAAAGCCCCGGTGAGTTGATCCACCAGCACCTTCTGCGCCTCGCTCAGCGTGTCGATATAGGCCGCCATGCCGTTCCCGGTCTGCGCCAACGCCTGCATTGTGGCATCGTCCAGATTGCCCCGGCCAAAGCCCAGCACGCTGAGGTAGGTGCCGCTCTCACGCTCCTTGGCGATGTAGTCCTTCAAAGCCTCCGGATCGCTGATCCCGACGTTGAAGTCGCCATCGGTGGCGAGGATCACGCGGCTGACCTCGCCATCCGCTGTCATCTCTTTCGCTGTGGCATAGGCTTGCTGCAGACCCGCCTGACCGGCGGTTCCGCCGCCCGCGTCGAGCCGCTCCAGCGCGTCCAGGATCGTCTGGCGTTCGCTTGCCGGTGTCGGGTCCAGTACCCGCCCGGCGCTGCCCGCATAGGTCACGATCGAAACGGAATCCTCCGCCGACAGCTGGCCCAGCAGCAGCCGGAACGACTGCTTCAGCAGCGGCAGCTTGTTCGGGTCCGACATGCTGCCGCTGGTGTCGATCAGGAACACGAGGTTCAGCGGCGGCCGCGCCTCTGGCATCGCGCCCTGCAGGCCGATATGCACCAGCTTCGTGCCCTCCCGCCACGGGCTGTCCATCACGCCCAATGAGGCGCGGAACGGATCCGCCCCCTGCGGTGCAGGGTATTCATAGGGGAAGTAGTTCACCATCTCCTCGATCCGCACCGCGCCCTCGGGCGGCAGACTGCCATAGGTCAGCGAATTGCGGATGATCGACCAGGAGGCCGTGTCCACGTCGATGGAGAAGGTCGAAACCGGGTCTTCGGCGACCACCTTGATCGGGTTGGCGTCCGCGTCCGGATAGGCTTCGGTGTCCGCCTCCACCGGCAGTGCTTCGACCATCGGGGCTTCCGGTGCCAGCGCACCGACCATGCCGCCCGCCGCGGAATCCCGCGCCATCATCTTCGGCGCAGCCATCGGAGCGGGGGCGGGCAAGGGTTCGGCTTCCTCGACCATGACCGGCTCCATGACCACCACATCATCGGCCATCTCCGCCTCGGGTTTGGCGGCAAAGTCGCTCTCGGTCATCGTCATGTCCGGCGCCCGGGCGTTTTTCTGCACGACCGGAATGACCGCCACCATCGCTAGGGCGACAAGGGCGGTGGAGGCGGTCATCACACCGCGCGAAGACAGGGGTTTCAACAACATGGCAAGTGCTCCTCTGAGGCCCCGCCTTTCGGGGCGTTCAGAAGTAGGACGCAGGGCATCGCGGTTTCCTTGGAGCGCGTCGAAATTTTTCATCGCCAAAGCGAGATTTTCCGCCCGCCGCGCCGCATCCGGCTCCGGTGTCGCGGCGTCCAGCGCCGCTTTCAGATCGTCGAACTCGCTCATGCCTCCGCCTCCAGCATCTGCTTCAGCTTCTTCTTCGCCTCGGACATGCGCCAGCTCACCGTGCCTTCGGAAACGCCCAGAACCTCGGCCACCGCCGCATGGCTCAGACCTTCGAGCACCAGAACCACCGTCTCCCGCAACTCCGGCGGGGTCAGGCGGTCCATGGCGAGGCGCAGCCAGTCCAGCCGCTCCGCCGTCTCCGCCGCCTCGGCCCGGCGGGCGATCTCCCAATCGCCCCAGCCATCCGCCGCCCGCGCATGGGTGCCCAGCCGCCGGAACCGATCCCGCGATGCGTTGACGGTGATCCGGTAGAGCCAGGTCGTCACGCTGGCCTCGCCCCGGTAGCCTTGCAGCTTCGCGGGCAGCGCGGCGCAGATGTCCTGCGTCAGGTCTTCCGCATCGGCGCGGCTGCCGGTCAGACGGAAGGCCAGCCGGAAGATTCGGTCGTGCAGGCGGAGGATCAGCTGCCCGAAGGCCTCCCGATCCCCGCCCGCAGCCGCAAGCGCAAGGGTTTCATCCGATACCGTCATGTCCATCACAGTGCATCAGACGCACCGGAATGGGAATTCCTTGGACGGCCTCGCGATTTTCCGGTGAGGCGGAAAATTTTGCCGGGACAAGATTTTCAGTCGGGGTCGTCCTTGGTTGCGCCATTGGTCTGAGCGACCAATGGACGACGCCCCGGACCCCGCGGTATTTTCGGACCAAAGAAGACCCGGGCCGGAGCCGCCCCCGTCAGTTTCGCCCTTCGCGCAGCCAGGCGCCGACGATCAGGGCCGAGGCCAGGATCAGCACCAGCCAGGCCGGGAGCAGCGGCGATTGCCGCACGTCCAGCGTCTCGAAGGCCTCGCGCGGGGTGATGCCGATCCAGCCGCGTCCCGCTGCCGGGCGGCCCGGGCGGACGCTGCGGATGGCGGGCACGCCGTCCGCGAGCCGGGGCGTGCCGCCGCGCAGGCTCTCGATCATCGGCGCGAGGGCGTCGGCGCTTGCGATGGTCTGTTCGAACTCGCGCGGCGCGGCGGGACCGAGGCCGATCACCGCGCTCTGGTCGCCTTCCTCCAGCCGGTAAAGCCCGATGTCAGGGCCCTCGTAGAGCGCCTCGAAGCGGCCAGGGCTGACTTCCTGCAGGGGCACCTCCTCGGTCTCGCCATCGGGCCGGGTCACCGTTACCGCGCCAATGTCGTCGCCCAGCGAGCGGCGGATGATGCGCATGGTCTGGCCTGTCGGCTCCGCCCAGAGTGCCTCTTCCTCAAGGTCCGGCTCCTTCATCATCCAGTGCGCCAGACGCCGCAGCAGTTCCAGCTGCGGCCCGCCGCCCTCGAACCCGCGGGACCAGAGCCAGGCATGATCCGAGGCCAGCAGCGCCACGCGCCCTTCGCCGACGCGGTCGAGGATCAGCAGCGGGCGCTCGTCCACGCCGGACATCAGCACCTCGCCCCGGTCCGGTGTCACCTCCACCTGCCGCATCCAGCGGCCCCAGGTGTCCGCCCCTTGCAGGCCCGCCGTCACCGGGTGCTTGTGGCCAAGGTCCGTCACCGTCGGGCGATAGCCCTCCTCCACCACCCGCGCCGTGGGCTCCGCCGGCATGATCTGCGCCAAAGGCGACCGGTAGATCGAATCCGCCGAGGCAAAATCCGGCCCCGCCGCGATCAGCACCGCGCCGCCGTTCTCCACGTAGTTGCGGATGTTGTCGAAGTAGATCGACGGCAGGATGCCGCGCCGCTTGTAGCGGTCGAAGATGATCAGGTCGAAATCGTCGATCTTTTCAAGGAACAGCTCCCGCGTCGGGAAGGCGATCAGCGAGAGTTCGTTGACCGGCACGCCGTCCTGTTTCTCCGGCGGGCGCAGGATGGTGAAGTGCACAAGGTCCACCGAGGAATCCGATTTCAGCAGGTTGCGCCAGGTCCGTCCGCCGGGGTGCGGCTCGCCCGACACCAGCAGCACGCGCAGCCGGTCGCGCACGCCGTTGATCTGCACCAGGGCCCGGTTATTGCGGTCGGTCAGCTCGCCATCCGCTTCGGGCACGACGAATTCGATCACGTTCAGCCCGCCGTGGGGCAGGGTGATGGGCAGGCTCATGTCCGCGCCGATCGGCACCGTGAAGCTCTGCGGTTCCGCACCGTCGACGGAAATCCTGAGTTCGGTTTCGGCATCGCCCGGTGCCGCGCCGTCGTCCTCCACGCGCAGGGTCAGCTCGACCTCCTCGCCGAGGATGGCGAAGGCGGGGGCGTTGCGCACAGTGAGGCGGCGGTCCCAGTCGTCCTCCTGCCCGGTCAGCAGCAGGTGCATCGGCGCGGGCAGGTCGGGCGCGCGCTCGAGGTCATGCAGGCGGCCATCGGACAGCAGCAGCACCCCCGCGATGCGCCCGCGCGGCTCCTCGGCGAGCGCCGCGCTCAGCGCTGTCATCAGTTGCGTGCCGGCATCGCCCTCGCCATCACCGACAGGGATGCGCCGGACTTCAGTGTTCGGGCGGGCCAGCAGCTGCGCTTCCAGCCTGTCCGCCGCGTCCTCCGTGACGCCCGCCCGCTCCGCCAGCTGTTGCGAGGCGCTCTGGTCTTCGAGGATCAGCACGATGTCGGCCAGCGGCGCGCGGTCTTCCACCTGCCAGCTCGGCTGCGACAGCGCCGCCACCAGCACCACACCTGCCAGCAGGCGCAACGCCCAGCCGGTCAGCCCGCGCCACAGCGCCAGCAGCGCCCCGCCCAGTGCCAGTGCGCCAATGATGACTACGATCCACCACGGCAGCAGCGGGTCGAAAACGATCTGTCCGGTCATTGTCCAAGCCTGTCCAGCAATGCAGGCACATGCACCTGATCGCTTTTGTAATTGCCGGTGAGCACATGCATCACGAGGTTTACGCCGAACCGCGCGGCGATTTCCCGTTGCCGTTCCCCGCTGTAGCCGCGCCCGAGTTGCACCAGCGGCTGGCCCTGCTCGTCGACCGCCCAGGCCGAAGCCCAGTCATTGCCGCCGATCACCACCGGGGTGACGTTGTCGTTGAGGTTGCGGAAGGGCATGCCGTCGATCAACTCTGCATCCGGCGGCGCCGCCTCGACCCAGACATCGCGCCCGACGTAGCGGCCCGGGAAATCCTGCAACAGGTAAAAGGCGCGGGTGAGGACGTGGTCCTCCGGCACAGGCTCCAGCGGCGGAATGTCCAGGGGGCGGGCAAGCTCCTGCAGCTTGCGGCCGTTCGGCGTGTTCGCGCCAAAGCCCGCGATGTCGGCGTCCCGGGTGTCGAAGACGATCATCCCACCGGAGCGCAGATACTCGTTCAGCTTGACATAGGCCGCTTCGGAGGGCGTCGGCTGGTCCGGGGTGATGGGCCAGTAGAGCAGCGGAAAGAACGCCAGTTCGTCGGTTTCGAGATCGACGCCCATGGGCTGTGCGGGCTCCACCGAGGTGCGGAAATAGAGCGTGTCCGACAGGCCGCGCAGACCTGCCTCCGCGAGGTCGTCGAGCCGCTGATCGCCCGTGATGACATGCGCCAGCACCACCTCCGAACTGGCGAGGATCGCCAGCCGGTCGTCTGTTGGCGTGTCTTGGGCCTGACCCCGATCCGGCAGCGCCATCAGCGCCAGCAGGATCATCGCCGGGCCGATCGCCCTTGGTCCGCGCAGCCGCCCGGAGAGCGCCAGCGAGGCGATCACATCAGCCAGCAGCAAGGTAATCGCCAAAGCCAGAAGCCACCCGGCCAGCGGTGTCTCGCGGGGTGCGCTCAGGCCGCGCAGCGCCGTCCCTGCGGGCCAGGTCATCGGGGCGAGCGTCGCATCCACGCTGATCACGTTCCGCGCCAGCGAGCGGTTCTCGCCCTGGTAGATCCCCGGGCGCAGCTCCGGCCCGAGGGGGTCCTGCACCAGCGACTCGCCCGCCACACCCGGCAGCGTCCCGGCATCCTGCGCCGCGCCAAAGGCGTCCAGCACCCGCAAAGGCTGCCACACGGTGCCTTCCATCTCGCCGGCCTCCGGCGGCTCCGCCAGCGAGGACACCGCCAACCGCTCCAGCATCTGCACGAACAGTCCCGACAGCGGCAGGCTCGACCATTCCGCGTTCGCCGTCACGTGGAACAGCACCACCTGACCCTGACCCACGCGCTTGCGCGTCACCAGGGGCGTGCCATCGGTCAGCTGCGCGATCACCCGCTCCGCCAGCGTCGGGTCCGGCTGTGCCATCACCTGACTGCTTACCGTCACATCCGCCGGAATGACCAGCCCGGCAAACGGGCTTTCCTCGTCGAAGGGGGCCAGCGTCTTCGGCTCGCCCCAGCTCATCGCCCCGCCCACGGTCCGCCCCCCGGCGCGCAGGCGTACCGGCATCAGCGGGTCCTCCTCGGCGCGGCTGAGGTCGCTGGCGGCCAGCCTTGGCCCGGCGAAGCGCAGCAGCATGCCGCCCTTCTCGACCCACTCCATCACGCCATCCGTCTCCGCCTGCGACAGGGTCGCGACATCGGCCAGCACGATCACATCCGGGTTCGCCGGGAGAATGTCCGTCAATGCCCCGTCCAGAATATCCGCCGTCGGCACCAGCGCCTTGTGCAGGTAATGCAGCGGCGAGAGCAGCTCCAGCCCCTCGCGGTCCTCGCGCCCCGCGATCAACGCCACCTCGCGCCGTTGCAGGCTGTCGTCCGGCAGGCTCACGGCCCCGGCGCTGCGGTTGCCCTCGATCTCGAAACGGGTCATCCGGGCGCGCAGCTCCGCAGGTACGGAAATCTCCGACTCCGCCCGGGTCTCGCCGCTGGCAAAACTCACCGGGGAGCGCAGCAGCACCGCATCATTGCCTGCCGGGTCCTTGCCTTCGCCCACCAGCGTAACAACCGCCTCCGGACCGGGGCGCAGGCGGTGGGCCACGATCTTCAGGTTACCATCCTCGAACCGCGCCGGTTCCAACGCCAGCAGGCCGCGCGGGCTTTCGTAGACCGTCACGCGGCCCCGCGATTCCAGTTCCGCCAGAAGATCGTCCCGCCCGTCGCGGGCCAGCCCGTCGGACATCCACCAGGTCTCGAACCCGCCTTCCGGCAGGTCTTCCAAAGCCGCCGCCATTCGCGCCGCATCCGGCTCCCACGGTTCCGGCAGCACGCCTGTCAGGCTTCGCCGCACGGCGTCCGCCGCCACGAAGCGCACCTCTTCCGGCGCGGTCAGTCGCAGCAGGCCAACCGTCCGCCCCTCGCGCCCGGCCTTCGCCAGAAGCCCGTCCAAAGACGTCATCCGCGCCCGCCAGTCCGCCGCCGAGGCCCAGCTTGCGTCCATCACCACCAGCAGCGGCCCTGTTCCGCCGGCCTGTTCCTCGTCCTCCGGGTTCAGCACCGGCCCGGCCAGCCCGATGATCACCGCGGCCACGGCCAGCATCCGCAGGAGCAACAGCCACCACGGCGTCCGGTCGCTCACCTGCTCGTCGTCCTTGAGGCCGAGCAGCAGCACCACGCCCGGGAACAGCCGCCGGATCGGCGCGGGCGGCACTGCCCGCAGGATCACCCAGAGGATCGGCAAGGCCAAGAGCCCCAGCAGCAGCCAGGGCGAGGCAAACCCGATCAAACCGAAAAGCGTCATCCGTGACCCCCGTCCATGGCCCGGTAGAGCCAGAGCAGCGCCGATTGGGCGCTGGTGTTCGTGTGATGCACGCTGAACTGCCAGCCGGTCAGGCGGCACAGGTCGTTCAGCCGCGCCTTGCGTTCGCTCAGCCGCGTCAGATAGCGCTCGCGCAGCTCGCCCGCCTTGAGCGTCTCATGGGCCAGCGTGCCGCCAACGCTTTCGAAGATCGTGCGCCCCTCGAACGGGAAACTTTCCTCGCTCGGGTCCAGCACCATCAGCAGAAGACCGCGCACACCACGATCCGCCGCCTTGGTCAGAGCATTCTCGACAGCGGTGACGTCGCCGAGGAAATCCGAAACGAACAGCGCCCGCGAATGCGGGATGATGCCGCGTGCCTCCGGCTCCGCGTAATCCGCCTCGCTGGCGCTGGCGAAAAACTCCGCCAGCCGCAGGATCTGTACGTCGCCGCTGCGCGGCGGCAGGGTCCAGCCGGTCAGCCCGACGCGCTCGCCCGCCCTGAGGAGCAGAATGCAGGCGGCCAGCGTGATCAGCCGGGCGCGATCTGCCTTGGACTCTCCGTCCTTAGTCCCCGCGAACCGCATCGACGCGCCGGTGTCGAGCCAGACCTGCACGCTCTGCGCGATCTGCCATTCGCGTTCGCGCACGAATTGGTCGTCGCCCCGCGCCGAGCGCCGCCAGTCGATCTGCCGGTAGCTGTCCCCGGCGCGGAGCGGCCGGTATTGCCAGAAGTCATCGCCCATCCCGGCGCGGCGTCTGCCATGCTCGCCCAGAAGGACTGTCCCGGCCAGTTGCTCGGCCCGCGCGCGGAGCGCCGGAAAATTGCTCGCCTCTTCCTGGGCGCGCTGGCGGAGGGTGAGAATGTCAGAGGTCATGGGTGAACGATCCGTTCAAATGCCTTTGGCGCGGGGGCCACGATTGCCACCCGGCACCCCCGCGTCAGCTTTCTTTCCCCCAAGGGAGCGCCCGATATCGTCACGCCGCCGCCTTCTTCCGGCTCATGCCCGCCGCCACCTCGTCGATCAACGCGCCGAGGTTCTCGCCCCGTGCCCGCGCCGAGAAGGTCAGCGCCATGCGGTGCACCAGCACCGGCTTGGCCATGTCCAGCACGTCCTCCGGCGACGGTGCCAGCCGCCCCTGCAAAAGTGCCCTTGCCCGGACGGTCATCATCAAGGCCTGCGCCGCACGCGGGCCGGGACCCCAGGCGACGATCTCGCGCACCCGCTCCGGTGCGGCGGGATCGTTCGGGCGGAAGGCACGGACCAGATCGAGGATCATCTCGACCACCGCATCGCCCACCGGCATCCGACGCAGCAGCTTCTGCGCCGCGATCAGCGTCGGCCCGTCGAAGACCTGGTGCGAGTCGGCCTCCTCGATGCCGGTCGTGGCCAGCAGGATGTCCTTCTCCGTGCCCCGATCCGGGTAGGGCACGTCGATCTGCACGAGGAAGCGGTCGAGCTGCGCTTCGGGCAGAGGGTAAGTGCCCTCCTGCTCGATCGGGTTCTGCGTGGCGAGCACGTGGAACGGCGCTTCGAGCGCCCGGGTCTGCCCGGCCACGGTCACCACCTTTTCCTGCATCGCCTGCAGCAGCGCCGATTGCGTTCGCGGCGAGGCGCGGTTGATCTCGTCGGCCATCAGCAGCTGGCAGAAGATCGGCCCCTCGATGAACTTGAATGCCCGGCTACCGTCGAGACCCGTCTCCAGCACCTCCGAGCCCAGAATATCCGCAGGCATCAGGTCCGGGGTGAACTGGATGCGGTTGCCGTTGAGGCCCATGACGGTGCTCAACGTCTCCACCAGCCGCGTCTTGCCCAGCCCCGGCAGGCCGATCAGCAGCGCATGACCGCCGCACAGAAGCGCCGACAGGGTGAGGTCGACAACCCGCTCCTGTCCGATGAAGCGGGCAGTGATCGACTGCTTCGCCTCCGCCAGCCGCGCCTCCAGCGCCTCGATGTCTGCGACCAGATCTTCGGCCTCGGCCATGGCAATTCTCCTGTGTGACCTATACTCATTGAGATGAGTGTATCGCCGGAACAGTAAATGGCAAAAGCATATGAGCGGACAAAATCTCGTGACACCCTCCGCTGACGGCCTCGCGGCCTCGGCCCGTGCCGCAACGAAAAAGAAAGGCCCGCCGCCGGTCCACCTGTGGAATCCGCCGTTCTGCGGCGATCTGGACATGCGGATTGCCCGCGATGGCACGTGGTTCTACCTCGGAACGCCGATCGGGCGGTTCGAACTGGTCAAGCTGTTCTCCTCCATCCTGCGCAAGGATGGCGATGCCTATTTTCTGGTCACCCCGGTGGAAAAGGTTGGCATCACCGTCGACGACGCGCCTTTCGTCGCGGTGGATTTCACCGCCGAAGGGACGGGCGAGTCACAGGTTCTCACGTTCGAGACACATGTCGGCGATACCGCCATCGCCGGGTCCGGGCACCCGATCCGGGTCTCCCGCGACCCGGAGACCGGAGAGCCGTCGCCCTACATCCTGATCCGCGCCAACCTCGAAGCCTTGATCGACCGCAAGAGCTTTTACCGCCTCGTAGAGCGCGGCAGTCACCATGACGGCTGGTTCGGCCTCTGGTCGAGCGGCACGTTCTTCCGGATCATTCCCTCGGACGAGCTGCCGCGCGATTGACACCGGCCCGGGGTTTCCCGCAAGGATCTGCCATGACCGACTCCCTCTGCATTCTCGGCGCCGGCCTCGCCGGGTGTTCCGCGGCCCTCGACCTCGCGCAGCGGGGCCATGCCGTGACCCTGATCGACCGCGCAAACCGGCCGATGATGGCGGCGAGCCGCCACAACGAGGGCAAGTTGCACCTAGGATATATCTACGCCGCCGACCCGGACCGCCGCACCCACCGCATCATGGCCGAAGGCTCGCTGCGGTTTCTCGGTGAAATCGAACGCCTCACGGGTATGCCCCGCACGATGCAATCGGTCAGCGCCGGGTTCAACTACATCGTGCCCGAGGACAGCCTGATCCCGGCGCAGGCGCTCTGGTCGCATGTGCAGGCCGTCGATGACACCGTGGCGGCGCTGGGCGGCCAGCTGCCGCGCAGCACCTGGCTCAGCCCCGAGGCCTTGTCCCGGCACTATGGCCGCACCGTCACCGGAGGCTTCCGCACCCCGGAAATCGCCATAGACCCGGGACGGCTGTCGGACATCGTCGGGGCCGCCGTGCTGGCGCATCCGAACATCGACTTCCTGTCTGCAACCATCCGCGAGGCGCGGCAGGAGGCGCATGGCGGCTACAGCCTGACCCTGCGGTGGCAGAACGAGACCGTGCAGCTCACCGCGCCCCGCGTGATCAACGCACTCTGGACCGACCGCCTGCGACTCGACGCGATGGTGGGGCTGCACTCGCCCCATACCTGGTCACGGCGGTGGAAGGCGACGGTGATGATCGACGTGCCGGCGAAGGCCGTCACCCTGCCACCGACCACCGCCATGGTCGGCGCCTACGGCGATTTCGTGCTCTACGGCGCGCAGCGGGTCTATGTCTCCTGGTATCCGACCTGCCGCCTGTCGATGCAGACCCTCGGCGGCGAGACCGTCCACACCCCGGCGGACGAGGAGACTATCCGGCGGGACAGCCTCGACACCCTCGCCAGGCTGATTCCGGGCGTCCGCGACCTGCACTTCTATGCCGAGACCACGAAGATCGGCGGCGGGGTCATCATGGCGGTGGGCGACACCGACATCGACCAGCGCCAGAGTGGGCTGCACGCCCGCCACCAGATCGGCGTGGAGGGCAGCGACAACTGGCTCTCCGTCTCGACCGGCAAGCTGTGCACCGCGCCGATGTTCGGCGTCCAGGCAGCGCAGCGGATCCTGGCGAAGGCGGCGGCGTGAGACGTGCGATGCGCCGTCTGTCCGGAGCCTCGCGCCCCCACGCCATGCCTTCTCCACCCCACCCCAACCCTCCCCAGAGGGGAGGGAGTCCCCGCGTGCCATGACCCTATCCGACATCTCCATGCTCATCCCGCTCTATGCGAGCGCGCCGCAACTCCCGCGCCTGCGGCACAACATCGAGAGCCACGCCGCCGCGGGCGGGCCGGTGATCCTCTCGGACCAGCATGGACTCGACGACACCGGGCCGCGCCTTGCCTCCGAATACAGAAACGTGCTCTACCTGCCGCCCGATCCGTACGAGACGACGCGGAACTGGGTTGCCAACACCAACCGGTTGATCACCGCCTGCCGGACGCCCTTCTTCCGCATCCTTCCGCATGACGACACGGCCGCGGCAGAGGACACCCGGCATCTCGTCCAGCCGCTCCGCGACGAGTCCCGCATCGTTGTCAGCCATGGCCGTGTCACCGCCATCGACGAAGCCGGCAATCGCCTGCCGCAGAAGGATGAGCCGAAGCGGCCGCTGCGCCCGGTGGACGACGATCTGATCTTCTCGGCGGGGTTCTTCTGGCAGGGGCTCTACAGCGGCGCGTGGAAGGCCGCGATCCGGCGCGATGTGCATGGTGGCGGCCCGCTCCTGATGCGCCCGACGCCGACCCTTCGGCACACCGAGCGCGCCTGGCTCTTTGCGCTGTCGTTGCTCGGGCAATTCACCTTCACCGAACGGGCCAGCCTGACCAAGTGCTACTGGTCCGGCTCCCTCACCGACAGCTGGCGGTTCACCGCGCAGGACCAGATCGACGCCGCGCGGGTGATGGCGGATTATGTGACGGACCTGCTGCCGGACAATGCCGAAGCCCGCGCCTTGCGCTTCAACCTCCATCTCAACGCCATGCGTCGGGCGAACTGGTACGACGGGCTGTGCAGGCAAAGACCCGCCTTCGAGCCGCCCGCGCAGTTTTCCGACGCGAATTAACCTTTCTGAACGGAAATTAACCGGATTTCGGCGGGCTTAGGAGGGAGCCGGAGGTAATCTGTACGAAACTCGGGCAGAATCGCACCGAATGCCGGAAACGGGCGGTTCGGCGCGGTTTCGGCTGGGGGTAATCTGTCCGAAAATCGGCAGGTTTTGTACCAAACTGGCCGATACAGACCCCCCATGACCCCGATCCGGGGCACCGCGCGGTCCGTTACCCTGCGTTCGGTGGGGTAACGGACGGGCCGTCAGTCGCCGAGTTTGGCGTGCACTTCGGCGAGGTCGATCTCCCCGATCGGCATCTTGTTCGCGGGGTTGTCGAAGTCGTATTTGAACAGCGCGAAATCCCGGTGATAGATTTCCTTCATCAGGTGCATCGACAGATCGTCGAAGTAATCCTCAACCGGATGGAGCCGCTTCGGGCCGTGGCCCTCGGACTCGTTGAAACGGGGAATAGAAGCAAGATCAATGGGATGCGGCGTCTGGATGTGGTTCAGAACGTCCTGCATCCCGTCGTTGAACTGCTCCGTCCAGAAGATCTTGTTGTAGCGCCCGCCGTTGACGATGAACGTGCTCACATGCCCGGACATGGCCGACCAGTGGATATCCGGCTCCATCGGCCGCCGCCAGCGGATGGTGTCGCGCACGAACAGCAGGAAGCGGCGGAAGCTCCTGATCTGATCGAACGCCTCCTGCCCATCCGGCCCCCCCACCTCGATCCCGTACTTCTGGATCAACAGCGGCACGAGGTTCCCGCGATAGCGTTTCCCGTTTCGCTGGATGCCGCAAATCTTGTCGAAAAAGCTCGACAAAACACGGGTGTAGGGATTCCGGACGCAGGTGAAGGTATAGGCGCTGCGGGTCTTCACCATGGCCTTGATCGTCGGCTGGCTTTCCTCGATGGCCCACTTGTGCATGCCTTCCGTGGCATCATGGATGTCGCCGTCAAAGAACCGCCCGTGGTCGGAATAGTACATGATCTGCCCAATGGTCGAGCAGGCGCATTTCGGCACCACGCGGTACACGACACTCTGACTTTCTGTCATCCACGTGCCTGGAAACCCCATGCACAGCACCTCCCAAAAAGGCCGTTCCGGCCCGAACCTGCACCTAAACTTCTCAAGAAAAAGCAAAGAAAACAGGTTTCTTCAACGTCCTTTCACCCTTATCACATAACCAATCCGACAAAAGTAGGGCAGCGCGGTTTTCGGGATGGCAAAAATTGCCTTCATACTCCTGTGTCACAAGGATCCTGACGCCATCATCAAGCAGGCGCAGAGCCTGACCGCCGTGGGCGATTACATGGCGATCCATTTCGATGCCCGCGCCCCCCGTGCCGATTTCAACAAGATAAAACAAGCGCTTGCGGACAACCCCAACGTCACCTTCGCGAAGCGGATCAAGTGCGGCTGGGGCGAGTGGAGCCTTGTGCAAGCCTCCCTCAACGCCATCGAGGCAGCGGTGGACCGCTTTCCCCGGGCGACGCATTTCTACATGCTCTCGGGCGACTGCATGGCGATCAAATCCGCCGAGTACGCGCATGAGTTCCTTGACCGGCGCGATTGCGATTACATTGAATCCTTTGACTATTTTCAATCCGACTGGATCAAGACCGGCTGGAAGGAAGAGCGGCTGATCTACCGCCACTGGTTCAACGAACGCCAGCAGAAGCGGCGCTTCTATGCGATGTTCGAGGTGCAGAAATGGCTCGGGTTGAAGCGGGCGATCCCGGAGGATCTGGAAATCATGATCGGCAGCCAGTGGTGGTGCCTTCGCCGCCGCACCATCGAGTGGATCCTGGACTTCACCAGACGCCGGCGCGACGTGATGCGCTTTTTCCGCACGACATGGATTCCGGACGAAACCTTCTTTCAGACTGTGGTCCGCCATCTCGTCCCCGGCTACGAGATCGACAGCCGCACGCTGACCTTCCTGATGTTCTCGGACTATGGGATGCCGGTGACATTGTATAACGATCACTACGACTTGCTGCTGTCACAGGACTTTCTCTTCGCCCGCAAGATCAGCCCCGCCGCGACCGAATTGCGCCGCCGTCTCGGGGTGCTTTACGCGTCCGAAGGGGCACGTTTCCAGATCTCAAACGAGGGTCGCTCGCTTTACAAGTTCCTGACCGAGAAGGGCCGCATCGGTCGCCGCTTCGCCCCGCGCTTCTGGGAAAAGGAAAGCTCGCTGGGGCGGGAGCGCGAGCTGCTGATCGTGATATGCAAGAAATGGCATGTGGCCAAGCGTCTGCTGGACCGGGTGCGGCAGATGACCAACATTCCCTGCATCGAATATCTGTTCAACGAGCAGGATTGCCCGCTCCCGGACCTCGGCGGTATCCAGTCCAGCATGGACAAGCGCCACCGCCACCGGCGAGCACTGATGCGGATGCTTTACGATTATTACGAGACTGATCGGCTGATCGTCTGCATGGACCCGGCCAACCTCGACCTGCTCGAAGACTTCGGCCACGACAGGGCATTGACTCGGATGCTCGAAATCGAGTGCCTGTTTTCAGACGACTACCTGATCGGGCATTCAAAGCGTGTGGGCCTGGCCGGGGAGCGGACGCCGCGCGAGACGCTTGAGCGGCTCTTGCCCACGGTGCGAAACGACATGCTGCACGAGAGCGACCGCATCCGCGACGCGAATTTCGACAACTTCCTGCGCATCCGCGAGGCGGACAGTGCGGAAGCCAACGCGCGGGCTTTGCAGGAATTCCTGACGATCACGCCGGAGAAGGCGCTGGACATCGCCGCGACGGACTATCTTTATGCCGACTGACAGCGGCAAGCCTGACCGAGGACGACATGAGCTACAGTTACGACGACCAGAACATCTTCGCCAAGATCCTGCGCGGCGAGATTCCCAACACCACGGTGCTGGAAACCGAGCATACGCTGGCGTTCCGCGACATTCATCCGCAGGCGCCGGTGCATGTGCTGGTGATCCCGAAGGGGCCATATGTCTGTTTCGATCACTTCGCGCTGGAAGCGTCGGACGCGGAGATCGTCGACTATGTCCGGGCCGTCGGCGAGGTCTGCCGGATGGAAGGGCTGGAGGCGGACGGCTGGCGGCTGATCGCCAACGCCGGGACAAACGGCGTGCAGGAGGTGCCGCACCTGCATGTGCATATCCTTGCGGGGCGCGTGCTTGGACGAATGCTGGCCAAGGGCTGAGGCGAGGCGGCCGGTGAGCAGTATTCTAGTCTGAAATTCTGCTCACCGTCAGGCGCTGCGCGTCAGGGACAGGAACACGTCCTGCAGGTCCGCCTGTTCCGTGCGCACGTCGCGAATGCGGATGCCGGCGGCGTGGACCGCACCGAGAACCGTCTCGGCGGATGTTTCCTTCGCATTGTAGCTGAAGGCCAAAGCCCCGTCCTCGCGGCGCTCGACGGTGATTCCGTTTGCTTCGGGCAGGCGGTCAGGGGCCGTGTCGGGAAAGATCACCATGGTCTTCGCGTCCAACTGTCCCAGCAGGTTCTTCGTCGAATCCCGCGCCACCAGCGCCCCGTGGTTGATGATGGCGATCTCGTCGCACATCTCCTCGGCCTCTTCGAGGTAGTGCGTGGTCAGGATGATCGTCATTCCGCGTTCCCGGTTCAGCTTGCGCACGTTGGCCCAGAGCATCTGCCGCAACTCGATGTCCACGCCAGCGGTCGGCTCGTCCAGCACCAGCACCTGAGGGCTGTGCACCAGCGCCTTGGCCAGCAGGAGCCGCCGTCGCATGCCGCCGGACAGCGTCCGCGCATAGGCCTCCGCCTTGTCCGTCAACCCGACCATCTCGAGGATCTCGTCGCTCCGGCGCTGGCTTTTCGGCACGCCGTAGAGCCCCGCCTGCACCTCCAGCGCACCACGCGGGGTGAAGAACGGGTCGAGGTTCAGCTCCTGCGGCATGACGCCGATGGAGGCGCGGCTCTGGCGGGGATTTCTGTCCTGATCCCATCCCCAGATCTTCACCGACCCGGCGGACTTCGTCACCAGCCCTGCAAGGATGTTGATCAGCGTCGACTTGCCCGCCCCGTTTGGCCCGAGCAGGCCGAAAACAGACCCCGCCGGCACATCGAGGTCGATGCCCTTGAGGGCTTCCTTGCCGCCCTCGTAGGTTTTCCGCAGACCTTTGATCCTTATGGCATCCTGCGTCATGGCACCATCTTGCTCCTTCGGGGTTCTTGCCGCAT
Source organism: Tropicibacter sp. S64 (assembly GCF_049803835.1). NCBI lineage: Bacteria > Pseudomonadati > Pseudomonadota > Alphaproteobacteria > Rhodobacterales > Roseobacteraceae > Tropicibacter > Tropicibacter sp. S64. Next base: position 483,148 of record NZ_JBNAGK010000001.1, read on the forward strand.
AACGCACCTAGTGCAAAGCCTGCCGGAGGGAAAGCGCCATGGCCATCGAAGCGCCGGAAACGAAGATCGTGCAAAGCCATCGCATCGCCTGTGACGGCGGTGAAGCCGGTCTCGGCCATCCGCGCGTCTGGCTGCAGATCCCGGAAGACACCGGCTTTGTCGAGTGCCCCTATTGCGATGCAAAATACGTTCACGCGGATTTCGCCACCAAGGTCTGATGTGTGCCGCTGAGCGGCAATCGGTGACTGGCCACGCCTGACGGAACGTGGCAAACCTCTCCCGGAACAGGACTGCGGGAGAACGACGATGGGCGAGAATTTCGGCAAGGGGTGCCACCTGCACCTGATCGACGGATCGGCCTATATCTTCCGGGCGTTCCATGCCCTTCCGCCTTTGACGCGTAAGTCAGACGGGCTGCCCATCGGGGCGGTCAGTGGTTTTTGCAACATGCTGCAACGCTACATCGAGGAGAACACCGGCCCCGATGCGCCGACGCATGTGGCGGTGATCTTCGACAAGGGCTCGCACACCTTCCGCAACGACATGTACGACCTCTACAAGGCCAACCGCGAGGCCATGCCGGAGGACCTGCGCCCGCAGATCCCGCTGACCCGCGAGGCGACGATTGCCTTCAACATCGCCTGCAAGGAGATGGAAGGCTTCGAGGCGGATGACATCATGGCCACGCTGGCCCGGCAGGCCCGTGAGGCGGGCGGGCGGGTGACGATCCTGTCGTCGGACAAGGACCTGATGCAGCTTGTGGGCGATGGTGTCGAGATGCTCGACCCGATGAAGAACAAGCGCATCGACCGCGAGGGGGTCGAGGAGAAATTCGGCGTTGGCCCGGAGCGGGTTGTCGATGTGCAGGCACTGGCGGGCGACTCCGTGGACAACGTGCCGGGCGCGCCGGGTATCGGCATCAAGACCGCCGCCTTGCTCATTAACGAGTTCGGCTCGCTCGAGGAGCTTCTCGACCGCGCCGAGGAGATCAAGCAGCCGAAGCGGCGGCAGGTGCTGATCGAGCACCGGGCGCAGATCGAACTGTCCAAGAAGCTGGTGAAGCTGGACGAGGACATGGACCTGCCCTTCACGCTGGACGATCTGGAGGTGCGCGAGCCGGTGGCGGAGGACCTGCTGGCGTTCCTGACGAAGATGGAATTCCGCACCCTGACGAAGCGGGTCTCGGACAAGCTTGGCGTCGAGGCCCCCGCCATCCCGGACACCACGCCAGAGGGCGCGAACCCGCCGGAGGAGGCGCCGGAATGGCCGGCCATCGACCCGGAGAAATACGACTGCGTCTCGGACATGGCCGCTTTGGAGACGTGGATCGCGCAGGCGCGGGAGCGCGGGTATGTCGCCGTGGACACGGAGACGACGGGTCTCAACGAGATGGCCTGCGACCTCGTCGGCATCTCGCTTGCGGTGATCCCGGGGCAGGCCTGCTACATCCCGCTGACCCACCGCGCCAGCGCCACGGATGACCTCTTTGGTGGAGATGAGTTGGCCGAGGGTCAGCTCAAGCTGAACGATGCTCTGGATGCCTTGAAGCCGCTACTGGAAGACCCGGCGGTGCTGAAGATCGGCCAGAACATGAAGTATGACGCGAAGATCTTCTCGCGCTACGGCATCGAGGTCGCGCCGATCGACGACACGATGCTGATGAGCTACGCGATGAACGCGGGTCTGCACGGGCACGGTATGGACACGCTGGCGGAGCGGTATCTGTCGCATACTCCCATTCCGATCAAGGACTTGCTCGGTTCGGGCCAGAAGCAGATCACCTTCGACCGGGTGCCGATTGCCGATGCGGTGAAATACGCCGCCGAGGATGCGGACGTGACGCTGCGCCTGTGGCTGACCTTCAAGCCGCAGCTGCACCGGGCGAAGGTCACGCGGGTCTACGAAGGGCTCGAACGCCCGCTGGTGCCGGTCCTCAAGCAGATGGAAATGGCCGGGGTGAAGGTGGACCGCGAGGTGCTCTCGCGCATGTCCAATGCCTTCGCGCAGAAGATGGCAGGGCTGGAGGCGGAGATTCACGAACTGGCGGGGGAGAGTTTCAACGTCGGCTCTCCGAAGCAGCTGGGCGAGATCCTCTTCGACAAGATGAGCCTGCCCGGCGGCAAGAAGGGCAAGACCGGGGCTTATGCCACTGGCGCGGACATCCTTGAGGATCTGGCGACGGAGCATGACCTGCCCGCCCGCGTGCTCGACTGGCGGCAGCTGAGCAAGCTGAAGTCGACCTACACCGACGCCTTGCAGGAGCATATCAACAAGGAGACGGGCCGCGTCCACACCTCCTACAGCATCGCCGGGGCGAACACCGGGCGGCTGGCGTCCAACGATCCGAACTTGCAGAACATTCCTGTCAGAAGCGAGGAAGGCCGCCGTATCCGCGAAGCCTTCGTCGCCGATACGGGCAAGGTTCTGGTCTCCCTCGACTATTCCCAGATCGAGCTGCGCATCCTCGCGCATATGGCGGATATTCCGGCCCTGAAGGACGCCTTCCGCGACGGGCAGGACATTCACGCGATGACCGCCTCCGAGATGTTCAACGTGCCGATGGACGAGATGACGCCGGACATCCGGCGGCAGGCGAAAGCGATCAACTTCGGCGTAATCTACGGCATTTCCGGCTTCGGCCTCGCCCGCAACCTGCGTATTCCGCGCGCCGAGGCGCAGGGCTTCATCGACCGCTACTTCGAGCGTTTCCCGGGCATCAAGCAGTACATGGACGACACGATTGCCTTTGCGAAGGAACACAAGCGGGTCGAGACGCTGTTCGGGCGGGTGATCCACACGCCGGAGATCGGCGCGAAGGGGCCGCGGGCGGGCTTTGCCCAGCGGGCCGCGATCAACGCGCCGATTCAGGGCACGGCGGCGGACATCATCCGCCGCGCGATGATCCGGATGCCGGAGGCGATTGCCGGGCTGCCTGCAAAGATGCTGTTGCAAGTCCATGACGAACTGATCTTCGAAGTGGACAAAGGCGCGGCGGAGGATCTGATCGGAGTCGCCCGCGACGTGATGCAGGGCGCGGCGGAGCCGGTGGTGAAGCTGGACGTGCCGCTGATCGTCGACGCCGGGCAGGGCCGCAACTGGGCCGAGGCGCATTGATCTTCGGGCTGAGGGTCGATGCAGACTCGCAGGATTGGGTCTTCGAGAGTTTTCACTGGGCCATCGACGAAGGATTATTGACGGCGAACACCCGCCTGATCCTTCCGACCAAAGCCAATTTCCCGGCTCCGAGCGAGCCGAAACGTGCCGCACCTGCGCTGGTTGCGGCGATCCAGAGGCATTTGAACATCGACGTTCCGGTCGAGGTGGTCCCGCTTGATGCGCTGCCGGCGCAGTACCGGATCGACTACAACGCGCTGAGCGGTATCGGCGGGACGTGGTCGTCCGATGGCAAGACGACGGTGATTGCCTATGATCTGGCGGCTGCGGACCGGCCGCTCGGGTTCCTGTCGACGCTGGTGCACGAAGTCATGCACCAGCGCCTGCACATGACCCGAAGCGAAATGCCGGGCGGTCCGGAGGCCGAGGAGCTTTCGACGGACCTGCATTGCATAACGACCGGGTTCGGAGCCATCCAGCTGGCCGGTGCGGAGCAGGTTGGCTGGCAGGGCTACCTGCGTCAGGAAACCCGGGCCTTCGCGCTTCGGCTGTTTCTCGAGTTGACGGGGGAGGCGATGCCCGACCTGCCGCCACGCTCTGCAAAAATGGTGCGTCAGGCGGCAAAGCTGCTGACAAAGCGGTTGCCGGATGTCCAGAGCCTGCGCGGCCGCCTTCGCGGCGGGCCTTAGTCCAGGCTGCTTCGCGGCACCCGCACGAGCCCCTCGCCCCGGTCGAACATTCCCAGACCCGGGGCCAGCCCTTCCAGGGTTGCGGACCCCATGAGCGCCGTGCCCAGCGTTTCGGCGGTCACAGGCTCTCCGGCTTCTTGCAGTTTCTCGATCCACAAGGCCGCGACGCCGAGGGCGTGCGCCATGGCCATGGAACTGCCGTTCAGGCTGCGCACGCCATCTCCGGCGCTGGCGGAGATGATCCCGACGCCGGGAGCGGTGAGAAAGGGACCACGATTGCTGAACGGCGCGGGGGTGAGCCCCGCCTCGCCGGGCCCGAGCGCGCCCACGGTCAGCACTCCGCGGGCCGCCGCGGGCGAACTGGGCCCGGAGTCGAACTGCGGCGAGATGGTGCGCAGGCTGTCGTTGCCGACCGCCGCGACAATGAGGGGCCGCCGGGCCGGGTCCATCAGGCGCAGCAGATGCTCGACCACCCGCAGATTGCCGCGATGGGCGTGCACCGCCTCCTGCGTGGCGAGGGGCAGGGGATACCCCTGATCCTGGAAGGCTTCGATCTGTGCCGTGGTGTCATAGCTGAGGGCAAAGCCGACCGCCTGCGCCCCCTGCTCGTAGGCCCAGAGCAGCGCCCGGAGAAAGCCGTCGGAGGTGCCCTGTCCGGCATCGCTCAGAGCCTTGGCGACAATCAGCGAGGTCATCCCACGCGCGACTCCGATCCGCACGCCGCCCATGTCCCGGCCCAGCACGGTTCCCGCGAGATGGGTGCCATGGCCGTTCACGTCCTCCAGCCCGGTTCCGACGAAATCCCGGGTCGTCAGGGACAGCTTCCTGAAACACGGATGCCTGGCGTCGATCCCGGTATCGAGCAGGGCAATCCGGGCGCCGCGTCCGGTGCGTTGTGTCCGGTCCGCCCCGACCGCATTGATGCCCCATCCTGGCACGAGGTCGTCCGACCGCACCTCGTCCATCGGTTCCGGTGCGATCTGGCGGGTCGGCATCGCCGGGGTCAGCGCAAGGAAACCGGGGTCCTTCTCCAGCTCGGCGACCTCGGGCGGGGTCAGGGAGATCACGCGAATCTCCGGGTCCCCGGGCTGATCCGGTGCGGACGGGCTGAGCGGCCGGAGTCCGGGCATATTCGACCTGCGCCATGAGCAAGACTTGTCGCGCAGGACAATGTAGCGGGTCATGAAATGCTCCGAAGAATAGCCTTGTCGCCAAGGCTACTCCCGGAATGCGTGAATCCCAAACACCCTCTGCGTGAACCGCGCGTTAAATCTGTATCAGATCAGGCCGCGCTGGCGGAACAGCGCCTGCATGTTGGCCTCGGGGCGTGGCCCGATATGGCTGATCACCTCAGAGGCGGCGACGCAGCCCATCCGGCCCGCCGTCTCCATGTCGCGGCCCGTGGCGAGGCCATAGAGGAAGCCGGCGGCGAACTGGTCGCCTGCGCCGGTGGCGTCGACGGGGACAACCTTGGTCACGGGAATGTCCGTGCGCACGCCGTCCTTAATGATGGTGACGCCATCGCCGGAGCGGGTGCAGACCAGCAACGGGCAGATCGCGGACACGGCGGCGAGGTCAGCCTCCAGATCGTCATTGCGGAACAGCGATCGGATCTCGGCCTCGTTGCCGATGACGTAATCCATCTCGTTCTCGATGAGCGTGAGGAAGTCGTCGCGATGGCGTTCGACACAGAAAGGGTCCGAGATGGCGATACCGGCCATGCCACCGGCGGCGCGGCAGGTGCGGGCAGCCTTAAGGAAGGCTTCCTTGCCCTTCGGCTTGTCGAAGAGGTAGCCTTCGAGGAAGACGATCTCGGCCTGTCCGGTCACCGCCTCGGACACGTCGTCCGGGCCCAGTTCGGAAGAAATCCCCAGATATGTGTTCATCGACCGCTCGCCGTCGGGCGAGACGAAGATCATGCTGCGCGACGTCGGCAGCTCGCCCCCCGGCACCGGCGGATTGACGAAGTCGATGCCCTCCTTGGTCATCGCCTCGGCATAGAAGCGCCCCAGCGCATCGTCATGCACCCGACCGATGAAGGCGGTGGAGAGACCGAGCGTGCCGACGCCGGCAATGGTATTGGCGACGGAGCCGCCCGGCGTCTGCACCCGGTCCTTCATCGCGGCATAGAGCGTCTGGCCCCGGGCCTGTTCGACCAGTTGCATGATGCCCTTCTCGATTCCCATCAGGTCGAGAAAGGTATCCTCGGCGCGGCTTATGACATCGACGACGGCGTTGCCGATGCCGATGACCTTGTATTTCTTGCTCATGCGGTTTTGTCCTCGAACTGGCACAGGTCCGCGATCAGGCAGGCCTTGCACTTCGGTTTGCGGGCGACGCAGATATAGCGTCCGTGAAGGATCAGCCAGTGGTGGGCGTGCTGCTGGAAGTCGACGGGGATGTGATCCTCGATGGCGCGCTCGACGGCGACGACATCCTTGCCCGGGCAGATACCGGAGCGGTTGCCGACGCGGAAGATATGCGTATCCACCGCTTGCGCCGGGTAGCGCCACCACATGTTAAGCACCACATTCGCCGTCTTGCGTCCGACGCCGGGCAGGGATTCCAGCGCGGCGCGGGAGCAGGGGACCTCGGATCCGTATTGCTCGACGAGGATCTGGCTGAGTTTGATGACGTTCTTGGCCTTGTTGCGGAACAGGCCGATTGTCTTGATATGCTCGATCACGCCCTCCTCGCCGAGGGCGAGCATCTTCTCCGGCGTGTCGGCGATCTGGAACAGCTTTTCCGTCGCCTTGTTCACCCCGGCATCGGTCGCCTGCGCGGACAGGGCGACAGCCACGACCAGCGTGTAGGCATTCACATGGTTCAACTCGCCTTTCGGCTCCGGCTCGGAGTCCCGGAAGCGGGTGAAGATCTCGCGGATCGTGTGATAGTCGAGCTGCTTTGCCATGGGCGCGGGTATGGCCCGCAATTGCGTTCTGGGCAAGACTGACTGTGTCGCAAGGCAATTTTGCCCTGACATTGCGCGTGTTTCGGGCATTGCGGTGGCTGACACAAAATTTGCGCGGTCGGTCTGCGGCGTCAGCCTGCGTTTTATGGTAAGAGAGGTCTATTCGAAAAATCGTTACAGGGGGACTCTTGGATGAGAGGTATTGCATCTATTGCCGCACTTGCGGGCGCTTTGGCACTTGGGACGGCAGCACAATCGGCGACATTGGCGGGATATCCGGCACCGGGCGGGACGAGTTATTCCAGTTCGGATTTCGCGTTCAGCAATTATGGACCAAACACCGGCACAGCCACGTGGACCTATTCCGGTTTCGATCCGTCTGCATGGGATCAGCTGTGGTGGGGCTTCGAGGATCTTGAACTGGCCATGGATGGCGCAATCGACTCGGCGGGCGAAGCGATGAGTCTTGCCTCCATGTCCGGTGCGACCATCGTCTACGAGGGGGTCACCTCGGTCCTTGCCGGTCCGGTTTACACCCGGGCGGTTGCGACGATCATCAGCGGCGGCTCCGACTGGATAGATCCGACTACGGTCGGCATCACAAGTCCGACCATCTTCGCCGTCAGCGAAGTCGACGGCACGGTGCCGTTTGTCGTGACCTTCGCCGTGACGGCAAGTGGCACTTACGACGCGGGCGGGGCGGGCTATGTTCCTTGGTTCAACTACTTCGACCCGAATACCGGGCCGACAGAGGACGGCAATTCGCGCACCAGCTACTACCGCAATTTCTACTACACCGCAGCCGTTCCGGTGCCCGCAGGGCTGCCTCTGCTGCTTGGGGCGATGGGCGCTCTGGCCCTGCTCCGGCGGCGCAAACCAGCCTGACAAACCGCAGGAAACGGGTCGCGGATGGGGTGTGTTCGGGTAGACTGGTTCTCAAAGGAGACAGCCATGCCCAAAGACGACGCCCCGTCCTACCATTACCAGGTCATGCGCCGCGCCATCGACGCGGTTGATACTCTTGGCCCGCAGGCGACGCTGGACGATCTCGCCGGCGAGATCGGCATGAGCCCGGCGCATTTCCAGCGGCTGTTCAGCAAGTGGGCCGGGGTGTCGCCCAAGCGGTATCAGCAGTACCTGACCCTGAGCCACGCCAAGCATCTGCTGCAGCAGAAGTTCACCATGCTCGACGCGGCGCATGAGGCGGGGCTGTCTGGTGGCGGCAGGCTGCATGACCTCTTCCTGCGCTGGGAGGCGATGAGCCCCGGCGAATACGCCCGCATGGGCGCGGGGCTGACGATTTTCTGGGGCTGGTTCGAAAGTCCGTTCGGCCCGGCCCTGGTCATGGGCACGGACAAGGGCGTCTGCGGCATCGGCTTTGCCGCGGAGACCACGGCGGAGGCCACAATGGAAGATCTCGTGGGGCGCTGGCCCAAGGCGACCTTCGTCGAAGATCCGATGCGCCTGCGGCCCTGGGCGCTGCAGGCCTTCGGCGTGACGCAGGACGGCCCCTTGCCGCTCTACCTCATCGGAGCACCCTTCCAGATCAAGGTCTGGGAGGCTCTCATGCGCATTCCCTCCGGCCACGTCACCACCTATTCGGAAATCGCCGAGGCCATCGACCATCCCAAGGCCGTCAGGGCCGTGGGCACCGCCGTGGGGCGCAACCCGATCAGCTACCTGATCCCCTGCCACCGCGCCCTGCGCAAATCCGGTGGGCTGGGCGGCTATCACTGGGGCCTGCCGGTGAAACGCGCGATCCTGGCCTGGGAGGCTGCGCGGGAAGACGCCTGATCCGGTCTGATCCGAGGCAATGGGCGGAGGCTTGCCGATTTCAGCGTGACTTCGGTTGTCCCCGAGCCATTGTTATTGAATATCAGACCGAACCGACCCCATGAATGCGGGGCAAATAACCTGAGAGGCAACTCCCATGATCCGGGCAAACTCCCCGATTCTTCTGGCCCTCGTGGCTGCACTTGGCCTGAGCGCCTGCACCACCGGCCCCTTGATCAGCGAAAACGATCCCAACCGTCAGGCCAAGCAAGGCGCGCTGATCGGCGCCGGTCTTGGCGCCATCACCGGCCGTCTGGCAGGTGGCAGCGATGTGGGCGAACGCAACCGCGCCACCGTCGCCGGTGCGCTGGTGGGCGCGGCCGCCGGTGCGGCTATCGGCAACCAGCTCGACAAGCAGGAAGCCGAACTGCGCTCGCAGCTTGGCAACAACGTCGATATCCGCAACACCGGCGACCGCCTGATCGTCACCATGCCGCAGGACATCCTGTTCGCCACCGACAGCGCGTCCCTGCGCCCGACGCTGGTCTCCGACCTGCGCGACGTGGGCCAGTCGCTGCTCGCCTATCCGAACACGACGGTGCAGGTCATCGGCCACACCGACAGCGACGGCGACGCCAGCTACAACCAGAATCTCTCGCAGCGCCGTGCTCAGGCCGTCGCCAACGTGCTGGTGTCCGAGGGCGTGTCCAGCGGCCGCATCGCGGTCATCGGGCGCGGCGAGGATCAGCCCGTGGCGTCCAACCTGACGCCGGAAGGCAAGGCTCAGAACCGCCGGGTCGAGATCGTGATCCTGCCGAACGCGTAACCTGCGCGCTTCTGCACGGCAGACTTGCAACGCCGCGGCTTGCCGCGGCGTTGTTGCATTGTACGTCTAGGCTGCAAACAGGGAGTATCGACATGAGCGCATTGAATCTTCTCGGCATCAGCGGCTCGCTTCGGGCGGCCTCGACGAACACGCTTCTTGCACGGGAAGCGGCGCGGCGTTTCGGCGAGGCGGAGTTCACCCTTGCCGACATCCGCTTCCCCCTGTTCGATGCGGACTTGCAGGCGGAAGAGGGAATCCCCGAGGCGGTGCAGACCGTCGCCGACCAGATCGCTGCTGCCGACGCCGTGGTCATCGCCACGCCGGAATACAACAAGGGCATCACCGGTGTGCTGAAGAATGCGCTCGACTGGATCAGCCGGACCGAGGGCAACCCTTGGCTGCACAAGCCGGTGGCGATCATGTCCGCCGCTGCCGGGCGCGCCGGGGGCGAGCGGTCGCAGAACATGACCCGCCTGTGTCTGACCCCGTTCCGGCCAAGGCTGCTGACCGGGCCGGAGGTGATGATCGCCGCGACGAAGGACCAGTGGGACGAATCCGGCCATTTGACCAACGCGTTCGGGATCAAGTTGCTGGACGAATTGATGGGCGACTTGCGGGCCGAAGCCATTCTGATGCGGGCCCAGGTCGTGAACCCGTGAACGGGTGCCCCCGGGGGCCGGCTCATGATCCACGCCCGCCAGCGAAGGGTTTCGATCTGGCGGATCTTGCGCGGGGGCTTGTCCGGCCTCGTCGAGAGAGATCTCAACGAAGTCGAACATTTTCGAAAGGCCGCAACCGCACCGTGACATCCGCTCGAAACGCCCTGGCTACCGTGCTTCCGGCTTCGACGCGTCCCCGGTTCAGATTTGTTGGGACGGGTTCCTAGTCGATGCGGCGCACCAGCAACTGGTTGCCCGCCCCGCGTTTCGTCTCGAAGATCTTCAGGTCGGCCACCAGATCGGACAGCTTGCGCTTGCCATAGCTGCGGGTGTCGAAGTCCGGGTTCGACTTCGTCATCAACTGGCCGACATCGCCGAGGCGATACCATTCGTCGTCCTGCTCGATCGAATCCATCGCCTTGAAGATCATGTCCCGCACCGCGTGCAGATCACCGGATGTGCTTTTCTTGGGGGTCTTCTCCTGCTCTGGCGCCCCGTCGAGGTTTTCGAGGAATATGAAGCGCTTGCAGGCTTTGCGGAAGGCGTCTGGGGTCTTCTGCATGCCCATGCCGTAAACGTCGAGACCCTGCTCTCGGATGCGGCTGGCGAGGCGGGTGAAGTCGCTGTCGGAGCTGACGAGCACAAAGCCGTCGAAACGGTTCGAGTGCATCAGGTCCATGGCGTCGATCACGAGGGCAATGTCGGAGGCGTTCTTGCCCACGGTGTTGGCGGGCTGGTGGTGCGGCACGAGGCCGAACTCCGCCTGCACCTTGGACCACCCGGACATCTGCTGGCTGGAGAAATCACCGTAGCAGCGCCGGACGCTGGCCTCGCCAAGGCCCGCGATCTCGTCGAACAGTGCCTTTGTGTATTTCGGAGAGGTGTTGTCGGCGTCGATGAGGACGGCGAGAAGTTTGTTGTCGGCCATTTTGGCTCCTTTATGTCTCCTCCTACATAGTGTCTTCGGCGTCCCGGGAAAACCGGACTTTGCGGATCGGCGACTCTCGCCTAGGCTGAAAGGGCATTTTAACGGGAGCATCGCGATGGAATTTCAGGAGAAACAGCCGATTGAATCCGGGTTCGCCCCGATTTTCGCCGAAAAGATCGCGCCGCACCTTGGCTCGCTCGAGGGGCAGCGGCAGGAGTTGCAGGAGAAAGGCAAGCAGCAGTTCAAGATCGCGCTTGGCATTGGCGTGGTGCTGGCAATTGCCGTCGCTGTCTTCACCGGCTTCTCGGCGGGCGGCATTTTCGGTGCCATTGGCGTTCTGATCATCGCCCTGATTGGCGGTGCGGTGGCGAAGGGCGGTCAGTCCGGGAAATACACCGGGGCGCTGTCGGATCTGATCATGCCGCCGGTCTGCGACTTCCTGGGCGATACGAGCTATGACAAGCGCCCGGGCGAGGTGTTCAAGACGCAGGACCTGAGCACCCTCGGGCTGGTCGATCTGCACGACAATGCGATGTTCGAGGACCGGATTGCCGGGCAATATCGGGGGCTGAGTTTCGAACTGGCGGAGACGCGGCTGACCCAGGAGATAAAGGAAAAAGAGGACCGGACCACGACGAAGGAGGTGTTCGACGGGCTGTTGATCCGGATCGGCCTGCCGATGCACGCAACGACGGAGATCCTCGTGACGCAGGACATGGGCAGCGTCGGCGGCGCGGTTCTGGGTTTCCTCGCTGGCGAGACCGGGCGCGGAATGCCGAAGGTCGACACCGGCTATGCGCCGTTCGAGGCCTCCTACACCCTGCACGCCAAGGACCCGGAGGCGGCGATGACGCTGATGAAGCCGCCGTTGCTGGATTCGTTGATCGCGGTCGGTGACAGCGAGGCGGACAAGGGGGCGGAGGGCTTCCGCGCCTCGTTCAAGGACAAGAACCTCTGGCTGGCGCTGGCCCGCAAGGAGAAGTTCATGGAGATCGGCGGGATCGAAACCTCCACAGACAAGGTCACGGAGGTGTTGCACGGCATCTTCGGGGACATGGCGCTGATCCGGCGGGTGATCGACCGTCTGATGGACGATACACCCGCCGGGTGAGGCTCAGGCCACCTCGATCACCGACTTGTCGATGGCGAGGACGTAGCCGCGCTTGGCCACGTTCTTGACCAGCAGCGCGGAGACGAGCTGGTTGCCCAGCCCGTCCCGCAGCCGCTTGATCCGCATCGCCCCGGCGCTCTCGTCGCAGTCATGCTCCGGCTTGCCGGAGATCACCGCTTCGATCTGGGCGCCGGTCAGGATGTCGTCGTCCATGCGCGCCTCCGCCAGCACCGCCAACGTTTCCATCAGCGCCTCCGTCAGCTTGAAGCCGGTGGAGTTGAGGTAGACGGTGTTCTCCTCGCGCGACAGAACGAGGCTCGACACCTCGATGCCGGAGCGTTCGATCTGTGCCATGCGGCGGTTGATGCCCACCAGCATGACAAGGAACACCAGCGCCGCGATCAGCATGGCGGCAGAGAAGATCAGCAGGACGAAGATCACCATCCGGTAGCCGGTCAGCGTATCGGCAAAGGCGGTGCCGCTTTGGGCGAGGATTTCCAGCAGCTTGATTTCGGCGGGACCTGTCAGGAGATCGTTCTCGACAAAGATCCGCTCGACTCGCGCGTTGAAGGCGTTGGCGTCGGGCAGGGTCAGCATGAGCACGACCGCCACCGTCACCAGAAGGGCGACGATGGCGGCAATGCCGTAGGCGACGATACGGGTGCCGGAGCGGCGGGTGTCAGTAACGGAGATAGTAGTCACCGGCATTGGACCTCATGGCATCGGTAGGCACTTTGGTGGACAGGCCCAGCACATTGAGCAGGACCCAGCCGTTGCGGGACAGGCGATCGGCGGCTTTTTGATCCGCCAGATTCGCGGGGGGGCAATCGCCCGGCAGGGCGAGTATGCCATAATGCAGGCGCAGGGGGCTGTCCTGCTTGGCCTTGTACTCGACGTAACACTCAGCCTGCGCGGCGGCAGGCAGGGCTGCGAGGAGACCGAGGGACAGGAGAAGGGCGGCGATGTGTTTCATGTCGTCACGATGCGCTCCGCCCCTTTGAAATTCAATAACTCTAAAGGCCTGTGGGGGCGGTTATCCGATAGCGGGGCGGTGTTATTGCCCGATTTCGACCGGTCGGGAGAGGCTTTCCCCATGGGCACCTGATCCCGGGTGCCGATTGCCAACCCAAGCCCGAGAGGAGACCACCCCATGTCCCGGAAGTTCATCACCACCGTTCTTGCCGTTGCCGCAACCATCACCGCGCTTGCCGCCGCACCTGTTCGCGCGGATCACAAGAAGGACGGCCTGCAGAAGGTCATCATCGGCGCGACCGTTCTTTATCTCACCAGCCGGATGATCGAGGATCTGTCCCGCAAGGGGGTCACCGTCTATCCCTACGGTCAGAGATATGGCTCCCAGCAGGCGCACGGTTACGGCAACAACGGTCGCCATGGCGATTGGGACCGCGGCCGCGACTGGAAGAAGAAGGACCGCCGCCCGGACCTGCCCGCAAGCTGCATCCGTCGCATCGAGAAGCGCGGGGAAACCGTGAAGGTCATGCCGCGCCATTGCCTCGAAAAGAACGACATCTCCACCCGCCGCCTGCCGGATCGCTGCGAGATCGACTGGCGTGGCAAGAACGGCCGCCGCACGGGGTATGCCGTTCACTGCCTGACCCGCAGCGGCTACGACATCGCGCGCCGCCGCTGACCCAAGGATAAACGAGCAGCAAGGAAAGGGGCGTCTCATGCGGCGCCCCTTTCGCCGTGCCGGGGCATGGACAGCGCGGCGGCGAGGCACTATCTGAGCGGGATGGCCCAGAAACCGCAAAAAGCTGACCCGAACTACAAGATCATCGCCGAGAATCGGCGGGCGCGCTTCGATTACGCGATCGAGGACGATATCGAGTGCGGGATCATCCTGACCGGATCGGAGGTCAAATCCCTGCGCGAGCATTCCGCGAACATCGCCGAAAGCTATGCGGCGGTGGAAGAGGGCGAGCTTTGGCTGGTGAACAGCTACATCGCCCCCTACGAACGCGCGATGTTCAAGCATGAGGAACGCCGGCGGCGCAAACTTCTCGCGTCGAAACGCGAAGTGGCGCGGATGTGGAACGACACTCAGCGCAAGGGCATGACGCTGGTGCCGCTGGTGATGTACTTCAACCACAAGGGCATCGCCAAGCTGAAGATCGGCATCGCCAAGGGCAAGAAGAACCACGACAAACGCGAAACCGAGGCCAAGCGCGACTGGGGCCGCCAGAAAGCGCGGTTGCTCAAGCAGGGGTGAGCAGGTTCAGGGTTTGACCCGGTCGCAATCATCACGGTCAATTCCGTCCGGGTCCATGTCGAACAGCTGGTCAGCAAGGTCGAGTATCGTGTCGTGCGCGTGCAGGGCGCGGCGCCAGTCTTCCGGAATGCCGGAATAGCCCCAAAGCCTCCCCGCCATTTGACCGGTCACCGCACCGACGGTATCGGCGTCTCCGCCGAGGTTGACGGCTGCCAGCAGAACAGTCCTGAAATCCGCTCCCTGTGTCATGGCCCAATGAGCCGCCTGCAAGGTATCGCGGACCCAACCCGTCGCTTCTGTAGGGGGCGTGATGGGGCGGGGCAGGCCCTGCCGGTCGCCCGTCCGCAGGAATCGGGCGATGTCACTGGCGGCTTGCAGGCAGGAAGGGCTTGCGTGCGTCAGGCTGCTTTGCTCCCGGGCAATGGCATCGGTTCGACCCGGGCAGGCCCCAAAGGCCAAAACGACCGGCGCGAGCCGCATGATGCCGCCATTGCCGGACTGCGCCTCATCGACCGGGCCGGCCATCGGATCGCCGGTGGACAGGTAACGGTCCAGTGCTGCCGACGTCTGGTTTCCGATGTCGAAACACGTTCCCGTAGAGCTGAGATACCCGACATCCCGCCAATTCACAAAGCGGTTCATGACGTCGCGCGCAACCCATCGTCCCTGATGCAGCAGAGAATGGGCGAGACACAGGGCCATGGAGGTGTCGTCGGTCCAGTACCCCGCTGGCAACCGGAACGGACCGCCGCCAACAATGGTTTCGACAGGCTGGACCTGCGCGCGCGGGACGAATTCCAGCGTCGTGCCGAGCGCATCGCCAACGGCAAGCCCGATCAGCATGCCGCGTGCTTCGTCTCGGGTGAATGGCTTTGTCATGGCTGGTTCCCGAATCTGTGAGAGGGGGTGACATGAGGGTGGGTCTTGTTCGAAGTCTCGCCCGCGCAGCCTATGCCTGTCCATGATCTGGAACTGGCGTCAGCGCAGTCAGCCGGAGTTTCTTCGCCATGCAATAAGGTTCCGCCATGTCGCTACCCTTGCCAGCCTGCGTCCCCGCGACTAAGGACAGGGAAACCCGTAAACCGCATCTGACCGATGAGCAAACCGATGGCGATGGACGATCCCAAGACGCTGGTCTCGACCGAGTGGCTGGCAAAGCATCTCAAAGACCCGGACCTGCGCATCCTCGATGCCAGCTGGTACATGCCCGCCATGAACCGCGATCCGAGGGCGGAGTACGAGGCGGCGCATATACCCGGCGCACGGTTCTTCGACATCGACGAGATTTCCGACGCCCGCTCCGATCTGCCGCACATGGCGCCGCCGGTGGAGAAGTTCATGTCCCGGATGCGGGCCATGGGTGTCGGCGACGGCCATCAGGTTGTGGTCTATGATGGCACGGGGGTCTTCTCTGCCGCGCGGGTCTGGTGGACGTTCAAGCTGATGGGCAAGGACGATGTCGCGGTGCTCGACGGGGGGCTGCCGAAGTGGCAGAGCGAAGGCCGCGAGATCGAGGATCTGCCGCCGATGGTGCGCGACCGCCATATGACGGTGCAGCGCCGGGCGCATCTGGTGCGGGATGTGACGCAGGTGTCCGCCGCCTCCAAGCTCAAGGATCACGAGATCATCGACGCGCGGAGCAAGGCCCGGTTCCGGGGCGAAGTGCCGGAACCCCGTGCGGGACTGCGCTCGGGACATATCCCCGGATCGAAGAACGTGCCGTTCGACACGCTTTTGAACGCCAACGGCACCATGAAGGCACCCGGGGAACTCAAGGCAGTGTTCGAGGCGGCGGGTGTGGACCTGTCGAAACCCGCAATCACCACCTGCGGCTCTGGCGTGACTGCCGCGATTCTCAGCCTTGCCCTGGAACGCATCGGCAAGGTCGACCATTCCCTATACGACGGGTCCTGGAGCGAGTGGGGGCAATTCCCCACGCTGCCCGTCGCGACCACAGAGGACTGACAGATGTTCGAATCCCTCAAGGAGCAACCCGCAGACAAGATCCTGATGCTGATGCAGGCCTTCAAGGAAGACCCGCGCGAGCAGAAGATCGACCTTGGCGTCGGCGTCTACAAGGATGCCAGCGGCAATACACCCGTCATGCGGGCGATCAAGGCGGCGGAGAAGAAGCTCTGGGAGCAGGAAACCACCAAGTCCTACACCGGCCTTGCCGGTGATCCGGCCTATGGCGACGCGATGATCGCGCTGGTTCTGGGTGACTCTGTTCCGCGTGCGAATGTCTCGGCGGCGGCAACCCCGGGCGGCACCGGCGCGGTGCGTCAGGGCTTCGACCTCGTGAAGATGGCGAACCCGGCGGCGAAGGTCTGGGTCTCCGATCCGACCTGGCCGAACCACCTGTCGATCCTCAAGCACATGCAGATGGAGACGGTCCTCTACCGCTACTTCGACAACGAGACCCGCGGCGTCGACTTCGACGGCATGATGGCGGATCTCGAAAAGGCGGAAAAGGGCGACGTCGTGCTGGTGCATGGCTGCTGCCACAACCCGACGGGCGCGAACCTGAACATGGCGCAGTGGAAGGATCTCGTGGCTCTCCTGAACCGAAAGGGCCTGATCCCGATGGTCGACATCGCCTACCAGGGATTTGGCGACGGTCTGGATGAAGATGCGCAGGGCGTGCGCCTGATCGCGTCCTCCTGCCCTGAGACGATCATTGCCGCCTCCTGCTCGAAGAACTTCGGCATCTACCGTGAGCGCACCGGCCTCCTGATGACCGTGGCGAATGAGAACGGCAACCAGAAACTCAACCAGGGCACGCTGAACTACCTCAACCGGCAGAACTATTCCTTCCCGCCGGACCACGGTGCGCGGCTGGTGACGATGGTGCTGACCGATCCGGAGCTGCGGGCCGATTGGGCGGCAGAACTGGAAGAGGTGCGGCTGTCGATGCTGGGCCTGCGCGAGCAACTCGCGGCGGAACTGCAGCGCCTGTCCGGCTCCGATCGCTTCGCCTTCATCGCCCAGCACCGGGGCATGTTCTCCCGACTCGGCGCGAGCCCTGAGCAGGTGGAGAAGATGCGGGCAGATTCGGGCATCTACATGGTTGGGGATTCGCGCCTGAATATCGCGGGTCTGAACAAGACCACCGTGCCGATCCTCGCCAAGGCGATCATCGACGCGGGGGTCTGATTTTTCGCGCGGGGTGCGGGGCATAGCCCCGCCCTACCGAGTGCTGCAATGAATGTTGACGGCGTCCCTTCGGAGGCGCCGTTTTTTTTGGGTATTTGAGCCAAGAAGAAGCTGGGGTTCAGCCATGCGCCGCGCGGCTGTCGTCCGGGGCCTCGGCGCGATCGTGGGGGCCATAGTCGCGCAGGACGTGACAGACCTTGAGTCGGTAGTCGGCGAAGAGGTGGTTTTTCCCTTGCGATTGCGCCTTGCGATGGGCGGCCAGCTGGCGCCAGCGGTCCACGGCGGCCTCGTCCTCGAAGAAACTGATGGAGAGCAGCTTGTCCGGGTTTGTCAGGCTCTGGAAGCGTTCGACGCCAAGGAAGCCTTCGACCTCGTTGACGAGAGGGCGCATCTGCGCGGCGATGTCGAGATAGGCGTCCTTTTTGCCGTCCTTTGGGGTGACTTCGAAGATGATGGCGATCATGGCGGCTCCGGGAGATTGTTTCAGCCAGTCTTTCCGGTCGCGGCGCAGGCTTCAACCGGCTTTGTGCTCGGAGTCAGGAAGGGCCGCAGCAGGGCCATGGGGTGGGCGCGGAGCGAAAGGCGCAGGGCGACGTAGTCCTCGACCACCTGCTCGCCAAGGCTCATGGCGGGCAGGTCGGGGCCTGGTTCATGGATCGCCTCCCCGTCCATGTCGAGGGCGAAGAGCGGCAGTTCCGGGCCATTGGTCAGCGCCTTCGCCTCCCAGAGCGCCGTGCGGCGGGGCAGATCCAGCGCGGCGAAGCAATCCGCCTCCGCCAGCCGGGTCAGTAGCGCTGGTCCCAGCCCCGCCCTTCGCCAGACGTCGCGCACCGTGGTATAGCCGTTGCCACGCGCGGCGGTGATCCAGTTCGCGTCCTCCTCGGAGATGCCCTTGATCTGGCGGAAACCGAGGCGCAGGGCGAGGCGGCCGTCTTCGTCCGGTTCCATCCGGTTGTCCCATGTGCTGGCGTTGATGCAGACGGGCCGGATGGTAACGCCGTGCTCGCGGGCATCGCGCACGATCTGCGCCGGGGCGTAGAAGCCCATCGGCTGGGCGTTCAGCAGGGCGCAGGCGAAGAGCCCGGGAAAATGCCGCTTGATCCAGGCGGAGGCATAGACCAGCAGGGCGAAGCTCGCCGCGTGGCTCTCCGGGAAGCCGTAGGAGCCGAAGCCCTCGATCTGGGAGAAGCAGCGCTCCGCGAAGTCCATGTCGTAGCCATTATTCGCCATGCCGCGCAGGAAGCGGGTGCGGAATTCGCTGACGTTGCCATGCTTCTTGAATGTGGCGAGAGAGCGCCGCAGTCGGTCCGCCTCCTCTGGGGTGAAGCCCGCGCCGGTGATGGCGATCTGCATCGCCTGCTCCTGGAAGAGCGGCACGCCGAGGGTCTTGCCCAGCACCTTGCCCAGTTCATCGGACGGAAACTGCACGGTTTCCTCGCCGTTGCGGCGGCGGATGTAGGGATGCACCATGTCGCCCTGAATAGGACCGGGCCGGATGATGGCGACCTCGATGACAAGGTCATAGAAACAGCGCGGCTTCATGCGCGGCAGGAAGTTCATCTGCGCCCGGCTCTCGACCTGGAAGACGCCGATGGTGTCGGCCTTGCAGAGCATGTCGTAGACGCGTTGGTCCTCCGGGGGGAGGGTGGCGAGGCTGTAGGTCCTGCCATGGTGGAGCGTGATCAGGTCGAAGGCCTTGCGGATGCAGGTCAGCATGCCGAGGCTGAGCACGTCCACCTTGAGGATGCCCAGGGCGTCGATGTCGTCCTTGTCCCAGCAGATCACGGTGCGCTCTGCCATGGTGGCGTTCTCGATGGGGACCAGTTCGTCGAGCCGCCCTTCGGTGATGATGAAGCCGCCCACATGCTGCGAGAGGTGGCGGGGGAAGCCGGTGATCTCCTGCACGAGGTCCAGCGTGAGCCGCAATTGCCGGTCGTCCGGATCGAGGCCGATTTCGCGCAGGCGGTGATCCTCCACCGCGCCTTGCGAGAAGAAACCCCAGAGTTGGGAAGACAGTGCGCCGATGGTGTCCTGTGACAGGCCCATGGCCCGGCCAACCTCGCGGATCGCCCGCTTGCCCCGGTAATGGATCACGGTGGCGCAAAGCCCGGCGCGGTGGCGGCCATAGCGTTCGTAGATATGCTGGATGACCTCCTCGCGCCGCTCGTGTTCGAAGTCGACGTCGATGTCCGGCGGCTCGTCGCGGGCCTCGGAAACGAAACGCTCGAAGACCATGGTGCCGACCTCCGGGCTGACGGAGGTGACGCCAAGCGCATAGCAGACGACGGAATTGGCGGCGGAGCCGCGCCCCTGACAGAGGATATCGCGGGAGCGGGCGAAAGCGACGATGTCGCGGACGGTGAGGAAATAGGGTTCGTAGCGCAGCTTGGCGATGAGCGTCAGCTCATGCTCGAGCATGGCGACGACCTTCTGCGGCGCGCCTTGCGGATAGCGCCAGCGCAGCCCTTCATGCGCAAGCCGGGAAAGCCGCTCGGCGGCGGTCTCGCGCCCGGTGATCTCGGAGGGATACTCGTAGCGCAGGGAAGCAATGTCGAAGCGGCACTCTTCGGCCAAAGCCACAGCCCGGTCCACGGCGTCCTGATGGGGCCCCAGCAAGGCCCGCATCTCCGCCTCCGACCGCAGCCGCTGCTCCGCATTGGCCAGTGCCGAGCGGCCAAGCTCCGCGACGCGGCAGCCGCTCCGAATGGCAGTCAGCACATCCGCCATGCGCCGCCGTGCGCCGTGGTGCATGATCGGCGTGGCGGTGGCGACGGTGGGTAGCCCCAGCCGCTCCGCCAGCCGCGCCAGCCGGTCGAGGTGCGCCAGCCCCTCGCCGCGATAGGACGGGGCCAGCGCCAGCGCCATCTGCCCGCCAAGGCGGCGCGACAGCCGTTCCGCCATCGGCAGCCATCCACCCGCGCCGGGCCTCAGGCTTCGCGCTTCCGGCGGCGGATGCAGGACAAGCCTCAACCCTTCCATCTCCCCCGGCAGGTCATCCAGCCCGAGATGGCACTCCCCCTTCGGCGCCCGCAGCCGCCCCTTCGAAATCAAACGACACAGGACGCGCCAGCCCTCCCGCGTCGCGGCCAGCGCGGTCATCTCCACCCCCTCCCGGAACACCAGCCGCGCCGCCGGAATGAGCCGGGGTACCGTCGTCAGGTTAAGCTGCAAGGGCTCCCCCGGATGCCCCTCAGGCAAGGGTGGGCCAATGAGACCGTCCCGCGCCTCGATCGCCGCCCGCTCCTTTACCTGATGGGCAATCTCCTTCGCCTGACTGAAGGCCCGCACGATCCCGGCGACGGAATTCTCATCGGCGATGGCAATCGCCTCCAGCCCCAGCAAAGCGGCACGCTCCATGTACTCCTCCGGATGCGACGCCCCGGTGAGGAAGGAAAAGTTGGAAGTGATGCAGAGTTCCACGGCCATGAGATCAGTATATGTTCCCTCTTTGTTCCGAGCGAGTCCTTCCGGTTTCTTCTTGGCCAAAATACCCTAAAGCCCGCCCGACACGCACGAAACGGCCCGTTTGTTTGCAAATCCTCAGCGAAAGCCTTACCTAGGAGGGGAACGAGAGCACCCGGCGGCCCCGGCCTCTCCCATGAACCCTTCCCAAGACAGATTCGGAGCACCCATGACGCAGGTCAAATCCGGCGACACCGTTCGCATTCACTACACCGGCACCCTCACCGACGGCACCACCTTCGACAGTTCCGCAGGGCGCGACCCGCTGGAGTTCCAGGTCGGCTCCGGCCAGATCATCCCCGGCCTCGACAAGGCCATTCCGGGCATGACCGTCGGCGAGAAGAAAAAGGTCGAGATCCCGGCGGACGAAGCCTATGGCCAGCCGAACCCGGAGGCGACACAATCCGTACCGCGCGAGCAGATCCCGGCGGACATCCCGGTCGAGGTCGGCCTGCAGTTGCAGGTCCAGACCCCGAACGGGCAGGTGGTGCCGGTGACGGTGACCGAAGTCACCGAGAGCGAGGTGACCCTCGACGCCAACCACCCGCTGGCGGGCAAGGACCTGACGTTCGACTTCGAACTGGTCGAGATCGTCTGATCCATCTGAGCAAGCGCACCATCCTGTAGGGCGGGGCTTTGCCCCGCCTTTTTCGCAAGGACCTCTTCCCGCCCCCAACGCACCGCGTTAGGCTTGCCGAAAACAGCGGGAAGGACTTCCACATGCACATGGCCAATCTCGACGGGCTTCGCCTGCATTACCGCATCGACGGACCGGCGGACGGCACGCCCGTGGTCTTCGCCAATTCGCTCGGCACCGATTTCCGCCTCTGGGACCCGATCCTGCCGCTGCTGCCGAAGGGCTTGCGCATCCTGCGCTTCGACAAGCGCGGACACGGCCTCTCCGATTGCCCCTCCGGCCCGTACACCATGGGCCAACTGGTCACCGACACCGAAAAGCTGATGGACCTGCACGGGTTCAAGGATGCGATTTTCGTCGGTCTGTCCATCGGCGGGATGATCGCGCAGGGCCTTGCGACCAAGCGGCTGGACCTCGTGCGCGCCGTTGTACTGTCCAATACCGGGGCCAAGATCGGCACCCGCGACATGTGGCAGGAGCGGATCGACGCGGTGGCGGCCGGTGGGTTGTCGGCTGTTGTCGATGGCACGATGCAACGCTGGTTTGCCCGCCCGTTCCACACCACTGCCGATTTCCACGCCTGGCGGAACATGTTCCTGCGTTGTCCGGCGGCGGGCTGGATGGGCTGCGGCGCGGCGATTGCCGGGACGGATTTCTACACGACCACCGCCGCCCTGCGTCTTCCGGCGCTGGGCATCGCGGGCAGTGAGGATGGCTCTACCCCGCCGGATCTCGTGCGTGAGACGCTGGGCCTGATCCCCGGCTCCGAAGTGAAGCTCATTCAGGGCGCGGGCCATCTTCCGTGCGTGGAGAAACCCGCCGAATACGCTGCCATCCTGACCGAGTTTCTGAAAACGCAAGGCGCGGTCTGAACGCATGGCCCGGTTCCTGTTGATCCACGGCGCCTGTCATGGCGCCTGGGCCTGGCGCGACGTGGTCCCAGCTCTTGCCGTGCTGGGTCACGAAGCCCGGGCCATCGACCTGCCATCCCACGGTGCGGACCCTGCGCCCGCTACGTCAGTAACGCTCGACACATATGCCGAAGCCATCGTTGAGGCGTTGGAGCCGGGTACGATCCTCGTCGGTCATTCCATGGGCGGTTTTCCGATCAGCAGGGCCGCGCAGCTGGCGCCGGCGATGATCGACCGGCTTGTTTTCGTCTGCGCCTACACGCCGTGGCCGGGCTTGTCCCTGACCGAGATGCGCAAACTTGCGGGCCGTCAGCCGCTGGTGCCCGCGTTCCGCCGTGGCCCGGATGGCGCGACCATGACGTTCGACAAGACCATGGCCCCGGACCTGTTCTACCACGACTGCCCGCGGGAGGTCGTGGCGTTCGCGCTCGACAATCTCTGCCCGCAGCCCATCGCCCCGATGTCCACCGCCCTGCCGGACGAGGCCCGGGTGACAGTGCCGCGCAGCTACATCACCTGCCGCAACGACCGCGCCATTCCGCCCGAACTGCAGGACCTCCTCGCCTCGAAACTGCCGGAGGTAGACCGCCACGAACTTCCGACTTCGCACTCGCCTTTCTTCGCCGACCCGACCGCGCTGGCGGAGTTGCTCGACAGCATCGCCCGAAGCGCCTAAACGCCGGGGAAACAGACGAGGACCGCCATGCCCGCTTCGCCCTTCGACAGCGCTCACCTGCACACGCTCTTCCCCACCGGCGAGACCGCCCGACTGTTCTCCGACAGCGCCGAGGTCCGGGCGATGATGCTGGTCGAGGGCACACTGGCCAAGGTGCAGGGCGCGCATGGCGTCATCCCCGAGATTTCCGCCGCCGCCATCCACCGCGCCAGCCTCGAGTTGCAGATCGACCCGGGCAGCCTCGCCAAGGCAACCGGCGAGAATGGCGTCACCACACCGGCCCTTGTCGCCGCCTTCCGGGACCTGATGCAGGCACCGGAACACGCGCAATACCTGCACTGGGGCGCGACCTCGCAGGACATTCAGGACACCGCGCTGATGCTGCGGATGCGGCAGGCGCTCGTCCATGCGGAGGGGCATCTCGACACGATCCTCGCCGGGCTGGCCGCGCTGGCCGAGCAGCACGCCGAAACGCCCATGGCCGCCCGCACCTATGGTCAGCACGCCACGCCCACATCCTTCGGCGCACAGGTGGCGCAATGGGGCTGGCCGCTGCTGATGCTGAAACGGGAATTGCCTGAGCTGCGCGAAACCTGCCTGCTGGTCAGCCTCTCCGGCGCGGCCGGCACGGCCTCCGTGCTGGGCGACGACCCCGCCGCGATCCGCCGGGAGCTGGCCGAGAAGCTCGGCCTGCAGGACCCGGGCCGCAGTTGGCACACGGACCGCACGCCTATCCTGCGCCTTGCGGGCTGGCTCAGCCGCGCCGCGCTGGCCTGCGGCAAGATGGGGCAGGACCTGATCCTTGCCACGCAATCCGGGATCGGCGAGGTCATCCTCGGCGGGACCGGCGCGTCGTCCACGATGCCGCAGAAGCAGAACCCTGTGGCTCCCTCCGTCCTGAAAGCCCTTGCCTCCCATGCCCAGGGCCTGCACGCCACGCTTCAGGGCGCGGCAGTCCACGCCCAGCAGCGCGACGGTGCAGCCTGGTTCACCGAATGGCTGACCTTCCCGCAGCTGGTGCTGACCGCCACCGCCGCGCTGACCCATTCCGCGGCGCTTGCCAAGTCGCTCCAGCCCGCTGCCAAGACCATGCAGGAGACGCTAGACGGCACCGGGGGGCTGATCCTCGCCGAAGCGCTTTCCTTCGCACTGGCCGCCCGGATGCCCCGCCCGGACGCGCAGGCGGCGACGAAAACGCTCTGCAAGCAGGCGCGCGAAACCGGAAGTCCATTAGAGCAGATCGTGCGCGAGGCATACCCGGACCTTCCCGCTTCCTTCTTCGACAGCACCCGCCAGATGGGCACGGCCCCGAAAGAAGCCCGCGCCTTTGCCGAGGCCGTGCGCGGCTGACCCCCGCTCCGCGACGTCACACGTCGCATTCGCGCTTGCACCGCCGGATCGCCCGTCGCACCCTCGCTTGCAAAACAGGGGAGGGATCGGCGACATGACCACCATGAGGGCAGCCGTCTGCACGGCACACGGCAAACCGCTTGAAATCGAGGAGCTTCACCTGCGGGCGCCCCTGCCCGGAGAGGTCGAGGTCACGCTCGAAGCCGTCGCCATCTGCCATTCCGACATTTCCTACGCCGAGGGTGCCTGGGGCGGCGACCTTCCGGCGGTCTACGGCCATGAGGCGGCGGGCCGGATCACGGGGCTTGGCGATGGCGTCACCGGCTTCGCGACGGGCGACCGCGTGGTGGTCACGCTGATCAAGTCCTGCGGCACCTGCGGCAACTGCGTCACCGGTCGTCCGGTGATCTGCGAAAACGCCGGTGCCCCTGCCTCGCCGATCACCCGCGCCGATGGCACGCCGGTGGTCAAGTCGATGAACTGCGGCGCCTTCGCGGAAAGGGTCATCGTCGACCCGAGCCAGATCGTGAAGATGCCGGAGGACATGCCGGCCGAGAGCATCGCCCTGCTGGCCTGCGGCGTCATCACCGGCATCGGCGCGGTGATCAACGCAGGCCGCCTGCGCCCAGGTGAAGATGTGGTCGTCATCGGGGCGGGCGGCGTCGGGCTCAATGCCATTCAGGGCGCCCGCATCGCCGGTGCCCGCCGCATTGTCGCCGTCGACATGAGCGAGGAAAAGCTGGACGACGCCATGGACTTCGGCGCCACCCACGGCGTCCTCGCCACGGCGGACGAGCCATGGAAGCAGGCGTTCAAGGCCCTGGGGCGCGGCGCGGACCTCGTGGCCGTGGCCGTTGGCGTCCTGCCCGCCTACAACGATGCCCTGCGATACATGGGCTGGGGCGGACGGATGATCATGGTCGGCATGCCGCACTCCGGGGGCATGGCCGAATACGAGCCGGTTGTGCAGGCCTTCATGGGCCAGCACATGATCGGCTCCAAGATGGGCGACGTGGTGATCCAGCGCGACATCCCCTGGATGGCCGATCTCTACCGGCAAGGCCGCCTGAAGCTCGACGAACTCGTTTCAAACCGCTGGCGGCTCGACCAGATCAACGACGCCATCGCCGACACCAGGACCGGCAAGGCCCGCCGCAACGTGATCCTCTTCGACAGCTAAGCGCCGCCCCGGGCTTCTTTGGTCCAAAAATACCCTTGGGGGTCCGGGGGCGAAGCCCCCGGTCGGGGGGGGGGGCGCGGGGGGGCGCCAAAAAAAAAACCAAAAACAAAGAAAA